>JBPCOE010000004.1:0-5106 GCA_051000605.1 Jatrophihabitans sp. | reverse complement strand
GTCCTGGGGCGCGCCGCCGTCGATGGTGAAACTCGCCCGCCAGCGCGCGACCGCGGTGACTGTCACAGGACCGGTGCGCAGGTAGGTGTGCCCGTCGTAATCGGTGCACTGGCGTAAGCGACACGGGTCGTTCGTCGCGTCATACGGTTTGCCGGGCGGCCCGTTGGGATCGCTGGCCCCGTCGCCGTAGTCCCAGGCCACGCTGTCCAGCTTGAGCGAGATGACCACGGTGCGACCCAGCAGCGTCACCGCCGGCAAGGTTCGTGACGCCGGAGCCTCGGCCCACATCACCGTCTCGATGTTCACTAGCGTCGAACCGTGCGGCGCCAACCCCACCGCAGCAGAAGGCACCAGACGCTTCGCCTGGGCAAGCACCATCGCACCGGTCACCTGCGCACGCGTAGCGCGGGTACAAGCCGAGCCATTCAGTTGCCAACTACCATTAGCTTCCTTAATCACTCGAATTGCCACGCCGACATAGGGTGACCTGGCACTGTGGTCGGAGACACACATTCGGCTTTTCGCATCGCAGTCATTCGTGTCGAATGCTGCAGAGCTATCCCGCAAAGATTTCAATTCAGCTAATGCGCCAGGTCCGCACTCCACAAGTCGTATCGAACCGACCGGCTCGGGCACTTTATGAAGTTCGTCCCTCCTACGGATAGTACCGTCGTCGACACTCTTCAGAACTATGGATTCATTTCCGCTGCACGCCTTCACGAGGACACCGCCACAATGTGGTCTCGCCGACGACGTAGCGCCGCCCGCGGTACGTGCCGCTGCTCCTGACGTAGAGCCGACGACAGCGAGGAAGACGAAGGCAGCCAGGTTTGTCGCACACCAATGTCTAAAGGTCATCGCTGAAGCACCTCTTTGAGGTCAACGACAGTCCATGAGTCACTTTTCCGAGAGAGCCATACTCGATACTCCGTTTTCGCTTGGCGTGGCTCCGCAATCTGCACCGCACCCGATCGACCAATCTTCTTGAGGGCGTCCTGCGAGAATGACACATCAACTGCAACCGAAGCGGCGTGCGAATGATCTTGAGTGACAATGGTGTCCGTTACGTGTAGCCTGCCGCCGTCAAAATGCGACCCCTCGCGTTTAGCAGAATCGAATATGGCTGAAAGCCTCTCGCATTGTTCGCATGCCTTGGCGAAGAGTTCACGGGCTAGGGTCGAATCGGTTGTCGCGTATCCCCAATCGAGCGCCTGGAACCAGAACTGGGCGAACGTAATCTGTCCGACCGGCAGGTTCAGTCTTCCAACGTCCGACAGAACCGGCGGTCTCTCCCCCGGCCGCACGTTTGGCCCGGTCGTCGCGACGACGGGACTCGGCGAGACGCTCGGCGGTGGGGTGGTGGATGGCGGGGGCGAAGCGGTCGGCGCCACCGAGACCGATCGCGAGTCGGACGGCCGCGGCGACGCGTTGCTCGAGCAGCCGACGGCCAGCACCGTGATCAGGGCAATCAGCACAAGCCTCCGCAAACGCACAGCTGGATTGTGCCACGTTCGCGGGGCCGCGCGCTCCGTTGTCCACAACCCACCCGAACCGTGAACAGCGACCAGATCGCGACCGGCTGACCCGGACGCACCGAAGCACCGCGCCGACCGGGCAATATGGAGCAGTGCATGCGGCGCTCGACATCCTCGCGCTCGTCGCCGTCATCGGGTTCGCCGCCGCGGGCGCACGGCGCTTCGGCTGGTCCGCGCCGCTGCTGCTCGTCCTGATCGGAGTCGCGCTCTCGTTCGTCCCCGGCTTCCTCGAGATCAACCTGACGCCTGATCTCGTCCTGGTCGGATTGCTCCCACCGCTGCTCTATGCCGCCGCGATCCGCACCTCGCTCATCGACTTCCGGGCCAATCGACGCCCGATCCTGCTGCTGTCCGTCGGCCTTGTCGCGTTCACGACGGTCGCGGTGGGTCTGGCCACGTGGTGGGTGATCCCGGGCGTGACGCTGTCGGCCGCCTTCGCGCTCGGCGCGGTGGTCGCGCCGCCGGACGCCGTCGCGGCCACCACCGTCGCCCGACGCGTCGGCATGCCGCGCCGCATCGTCTCGATCTTGGAAGGTGAGAGCCTGGTCAACGACGCCACCGCGCTCGTCGCACTGAACACCGCCATCGCCGCGATCACCGCGACGGTAAGCCCTTGGTACGTCGGCTGGGACTTCGTGCGCGCCGCGGGCGGCGGGGTGCTGCTCGGCGTCGTCGCCGCCGTCGTCCTCGGCATGATCCGCAAGCGCATCGATGACGTCGTCCTGGACACCACGCTGTCGTTCGCCGCGCCGTACGTCGCCTTCCTGCCGGCGGAGGAGATCAAGGCGTCCGGGGTGCTTGCGGTCGTGGTCTGCGGACTGCTTCTCGGCCACAACTCCCCCAGGCTGCAGACGGCCGGCTCGCGCATCGCTGAACTGAGCAACTGGCGCACGGTGCAGTTCCTGCTCGAGAACGTCGTTTTCCTGCTCATTGGACTGCAGATCCGCTCCCTGCTGAGCCGGGTCGGCGCCCTGCACCTGTCCTGGTTCGATGTCGCGCTGCCATGCGCCGTCGTCCTCGGCGTCACCGTCCTCGCCCGGATTGTGTGGATGACATTGTCTACTGCGTCGATCGAATTGATCGGCAAAGACCCGTGGAGCTGGCGGGTGGCGACGGTCGTGTCGTGGGCCGGCATGCGTGGCGTGGTCACGCTCGCCGCCGTCTTCCTGCTGCCGGCCGCGACGCCCAAGCGCTCCCTGCTCGCACTGGCCGCGTTCACCGTCGTCGCCGGCACGCTGCTGATCCAGGGTCTCACCCTGCCGTGGCTCGTCCGACGGATGGGCTTGCCTGCACCGGACCCGGCCGAGGACGCGCTGCAGGCTGCGGGGCTGGTCACTGCCGCCGCGCAGGCCGGCATCGCTGCGCTCGACGAGGTGGCCTCCGACGACGATCCGCCCGAGGTTCTGGAGTCGCTGCGCGAGCGGGCGATGACTCGCAGCAACCGGCTGTGGGAACAGCTCGGCCGCGCGCAGTCCGAGCTGGAACCGCCCGCCGCCACTTACCGCCGGCTGCGCCTGCTCATGCTCTCCGCCGAACGTGGATCGATCCTCGAGGCGCGCGACAGCGGCGTCTACGACGACGAGGTGTTGCGCCGATCGCTGCTGTCGATCGACATGGAGGAGTCCCTGCTCGACCGCATCGAGGACGCCGCCACCCGGGTGGACGACGAGCTGACCACGGCCAAGCAGTGGGCCGGCGACTGCGAGCATTTGCGGGACGCCCCGCAGGTGACGCAGGCGCGCACCCCGAACGGCTGCGAGGAATGCCTGCGCGAGGGTACCCGCTGGGTGCATCTTCGGCTGTGCCTGAGCTGCGGGCACGTGGGCTGCTGCGATTCGTCCGTCGGCAAGCACGCGCTCGGGCACTACGCCAAGACCGGCCACCCGGTCATGCGTTCCATCGAACCGGGCGAAGCCTGGCGTTGGTGCTACGTCGACGACCTGCTCGGCTGAATAGTCCGCCGCCCCGGACCGCTAGCCCGCCGCCCCGGACCTCACCCTTGTCGTCACGTCCGAATTCGAGGCGGCTTCGACGCTGCTGCCTTGGAGGCCCAGCGCAACGCAAGAGGGCGGCCCCGGCTCTCGCCGGGACCGCCCTCTCGTACGTGCTGCGAACTACTGATCGATGACGATCAGAAGTCCATGTCGCCGCCGGGCATGCCGCCGCCCGCGGGGGCACCGGCCTTCTCGGGCTTGTCGGCGACGACGCACTCGGTGGTGAGGAAGAGTGCGGCGATCGACGCGGCGTTCTGCAGGGCAGAACGGGTGACCTTGGTGGGCTCGACGATGCCGGTCTTGAACATGTCGACGTACTCGCCGGTCGCGGCGTTGAGGCCGTGACCCGGCTTGAGACCGAGCACCTTCTCGGACACGACGCCGCCTTCGAGGCCGGCGTTGATCGCGATCTGCTTCAGCGGGGCGAGCAGCGCGACCTTGACGATGTTGGCGCCAGTGGCCTCGTCGCCTTCCAGGTCGAGCTTTTCGAACGCGGTGATGGTCGCGTTGGCCAGGGCCACGCCGCCGCCGGGCAGCAGGCCCTCTTCGACGGCCGCCTTGGCGTTGCGAACGGCGTCCTCGATGCGGTGCTTGCGCTCCTTGAGCTCGACCTCGGTGGCCGCGCCGACCTTGATGACGGCAACGCCGCCGGCGAGCTTCGCCAGCCGCTCCTGCAGCTTCTCGCGGTCGTAGTCGGAGTCTGACTTCTCGATCTCGGCGCGGATCTGGTTGACCCGGCCCTGGATGGCGTCGGCCTCGCCGGCCCCCTCGACGATCGTCGTCTCGTCCTTGGTGGTGGTGAACTTGCGGGCGCGGCCGAGGAGCTCCAGGCCGGCGGTCTCGAGCTTCAGACCGACGGTCTCGCTGATGACCTCGCCACCGGTCAGGATGGCGATGTCGGCGAGCATGGCCTTGCGGCGGTCGCCGAAGCCCGGAGCCTTGACGGCGACGGACTTGAACGTGCCACGGATCTTGTTCACGACCAGAGTCGCAAGAGCCTCACCCTCGACGTCCTCGGCGATGATGGCCAGCGGCTTGCCGGTCTGCATGACCTTCTCCAGCAGCGGCAGCATGTCCTTGACGTTGCTGATCTTGCCCTCGTGGACCAGGATGTACGGGTCCTCGAGGTCGGTCTCCATGCGCTCGGCGTCGGTGACGAAGTAGGCCGACAGGTGGCCCTTGTCGAAGCGCATGCCCTCGGTGAGCTCGAGCTCGAGGCCGAAGGTGTTGCTCTCCTCGACGGTGATGACGCCTTCCTTGCCGACCTTGTCCATGGCCTCGGCGATGATGTTGCCGACCGTGGGGTCGGCCGCCGAGATGGAGGCGGTGGAGGCGATCTGCTCCTTGGTCTCGACGTCCTTCGCGGCGTTGCCGATGGCCTCGACGACGGCCTCGACGGCAGCCTCGATCCCCTTCTTCAGGCCCATCGGGTTGGCGCCGGCGGCGACGTTGCGCAGGCCCTCGCGCACGAGCGCCTGGGCCAGGACGGTGGCGGTGGTGGTGCCGTCACCCGCGACGTCGTCGGTCTTCTTGGCGACCTCCTTGACGAGCTCGGCGCCGATCTTCTCGTAGGGGTC
>JBPCOE010000106.1:0-32875 GCA_051000605.1 Jatrophihabitans sp. | reverse complement strand
CACCGCATCGACCCCGACCACAGCTACTGGCGCAACACACAAAGAAACCCCGGCCGCTGGCCGAGGTCCCAATGAAGTCAAGCCTCACGCGACTCACCAGTAAACAATCACGCGACTCACGACAGGGTGGAGACGAGGGGAATCGAACCCCTAACCCCCGCCTTGCAAAGGCGGTGCTCTGCCAATTGAGCTACGTCCCCGAATCATTCAGTTGTAGCCGGCTCGCAGGCGACGGACGTCAGCGGGAGGCGTCGGCGGTGGCCTCGCGCCAGAGCAGTTCGGTGTCGACCTGAGCCTGCTTGCGCCGGGTCGCGGCGGCCGCAACCGCGGCCATCGCGGCAACTACGAGGACAGGCTTGTTCACATTCACCTCCCGAACGGTACGCGCGCCGCTTCAGGTGGCCGCCACGCTGCGCCTTCACTACGTTGGGGCCGCCGAAGGCCCATTGCCCTCGGTTCGCACCGCTTGCGTCGCCACGGGCGGTTCGGGCGACGAAAGCCGGCCCGTGCCGGCATCAGCATCGGTACCGGCGCGCGGGTGGGCCTGGGAGGACTTGAACCTCCGGCCTCATCCTTATCAGGGATGCGCTCTAACCGCCTGAGCTACAGGCCCGCGTCATTGTTGCGTTGGGTGTTGTCCAGCGACATGCCACCCTATCCGGCGGCGAAGGGACGTTCCAAACCGGTTCGGCTCACCGCTCGGAGAGGGTGATCTCGATACCGCCCACGAGGTCGGCGCAAAGGTTGTACACGACCGACCCGACGGTGCTCAGCGCGACGAACAGAACAATGTTCACGACTCCGATGATCGCAGCCCCGCCGAAGATGAGACTCGCGGTGACCGGCGGCTTCGAGCCGGGACCGTTGAGTTGGACCACGGCGTCGTTGATCTTGCCGATGATGCCGGCGGCATCCAGGACCCCGAACAGCACACCGATGACGATCAACCATACGAAGAACAGCGCGATGGACAGCACGCAACTGAACTTGAGCACCGTCCACGGATTGATGTTGCGCAGTTGAAGCCGGGCGCGGCGGGGTCCACGGGCCCGGGTCGCGCGGGTCCGCGGCTGGCTCGCCGAGGCGGTTGCCGATGTCGGCTTCGACTCGGCCGGACCGACCGGCGGAAGGTTCGGTACCGATGACGTCGGCGCGGACGCACTGGTCGGCGTCGGGGGCGGGGGCGGCGGCGGGGGCGAGTTCGGCGGACCGAACGTGCTTCCGGACACCAGGGGCATCGACCCGGTCGGGGCGTCTGCGTGCACCGGAGCGCCGAAGGCCGGGTGCTGCGCGGGCGGCTGATTCGACGACGAACCCCACGCTGACTGCCCGGCCGGCCCGCCCGGCGCCTCGGGAGCGTCGTTAGGGGCGCCATGGCGGGAAGCGGAGCCGAAGTCGGTCGATCGTGGCGCGGTCTGCCCGCTCTGGGGCGATTGCGTCATGTCAGTCCGTCTCTCGTTCTCGCGGCACTGGTGGCCTGGTGGCCTGGTGGCCTGGTGGCCCTTACTCTTGCTCGTCCGGTTCGTCCGCGTTGCGGGCGATCGCGACCAGGTTGACGCCGTCAGGGAGGTTCATCAGCCGCACGCCCATGGTCATGCGCTGCGCCCGACGAACCTCAGCGGCCTTCGTGCGGATCACGACACCGTCCGAGGTGATTGCGTAGATCTCGTCCTTCGGGCCGACGGCAACCGCGCCGACAAGCCCGCCTCGGGTGGACACGATACGCGCGGTGAGCACACCAAGGCCGCCCCGTCCCTGAACCGGATACTCCTCGATGCGCGTCCGCTTGGCGTACCCACCCTCAGTGGCAACCAAGATTTCAGCGTTCTCGTCGTGGACGACGTTCATCGCGAGGAGTTCGTCACCCTGCTTGAATCGCATGCCGAACACGCCGGACGTCGCTCGGCCCATCGGCCGCAGCGCATCGTCATTCGCGGTGAACCGGATCGACATCGCCTTCCGGCTGACGAGCAGGAGATCCTGGGTCGCCGAGATCAACGCGGCGTCGATCAACTCGTCGTCGTCGCGCAGGTTGATCGCCACGACGCCGCCGGAGCGGTTGGAGTCGAAGTCGGTCAGCCTGGTCTTCTTCACCAGGCCATGTTTGGTGGCCAGGACGAGGTAGGGGGCGACTTCGTAGTTCTTCAGCGTGATGACTTCGGCGATCGTCTCGCCGGGCTGAAATGCGAGCAGGTTGGCGACGTGCTGGCCGCGGGCGTTGCGGTTGGCCTCGGGCAGCTCGTAGGCCTTGGCCCGATAGACCCGCCCCTTGTTCGTGAAGAACAGGATCCAGTCGTGGGTGGACGTGACGAAGAAGTGCGCCACGATGTCGTCCGTGCGCAGCCCGGCGCCCTGCACGCCCTTGCCGCCGCGCTTCTGCGCGCGGTACAGGTCAGTCTTGGTGCGCTTTGCGTAGCCGGTGCGCGTGATCGTGACGACCACGTCCTCCTGCGCGATGAGGTCTTCCATCGAGACGTCGCCGTCGTGGGGGACGAGGCGGGTGCGTCGCGCGTCGCCGTACTTCTCGACGATATCGTTCATCTCATCGCGGATGATCTGCCGCTGCCGGCCGGGCTTGGCCAGGATGTCGGTGTAATCGGCGATCTTCGCTTCGATCTCGGCCGCTTCGTCGACGATGCGCTGCCGCTCGAGCGCGGCGAGCCGGCGTAGCTGCAGATCGAGGATCGCTGTCGCCTGGAGTTCGTCGATCTCGAGCAGCTCCATCAGCCCGCCGCGGGCGGACTCGGCGGACGACGCGTTACGGATCAGCGCGATGACGGCGTCGAGCTGGTCGAGAGCCTTGAGTAGCGCGCGCAGGATGTGCGCGCGTTCCTCCGCCTGCTTGAGCAGGTACCGCGTGCGCCGGACGATTACCTCGACCTGGTGCTCGACGTAGTGACTCACGAACTGGTCGATGCGCAGCGTGCGCGGCACGCCATCGACGATGGCCAGCATGTTGGCGCCGAAGGTCGTCTGCAGCTGGGTGTGCTTGTAGAGGTTGTTGAGCACCACCTTGGCCACCGCGTCACGGCTCAGCGTGACGACGATCCGCATGCCGATGCGGTCCGAACTCTCGTTGTGAATGTTGCGGATGCCGCCGAGCTTGCCGTCCTTCACCAGCTGCGCGATCGACTCGACAAGATTGTCCGGGTTGACCTGGTAGGGCAGCTCGGTGACGACGAGGATCGTCGCGCCGCGCGCGTCCTCCTCGACCTCGACGACGGCGCGCATTCGGATCGATCCGCGCCCGGTGCGGTACGCGTCCTCGATGCCGTCGCGGCCCACAATCAGCCCGCGGGTGGGGAAATCCGGGCCGTGAATCAGCTCGATGAGCTTCTCGAGCAACTCCTCGTCCGTCGCGTCCGGGTGATCGAGGGCGTAGGTGACGCCGGCGGCAACCTCGCGCAAATTGTGCGGCGGGATCCGGGTGGCCATGCCGACGGCGATGCCTTCGGAGCCGTTGACCAGCAGGTTCGGGAACCGCGCCGGGAGAATGACGGGCTCGGTGGTGTTGCCCGCGTAGTTGGGGACGAAGTCGACGGTTTCCTTGTCGATGTCGGCCAGCATCGCCATGGCCAACTGCTGCAGCCGGCACTCGGTGTAGCGGTACGCCGCCGCGGGATCGTTGCCCGGCGACCCGAAGTTGCCCTGCGGATCGATCAGCGGGTAGCGCAGCGACCACGGCTGCGCCATCCGCACCAGCGCGTCGTAGAGCGCCGAGTCGCCGTGCGGGTGGTAGTTACCCATGACATCGCCAACGACCCGCCCGCACTTGACGTAGTTGCGGTCAGGCCGAAACCCGGAGTCGTACATGCCATAGAGGATCTTGCGGTGCACGGGTTTGAGCCCGTCCCGCACATCTGGCAACGCCCGCCCCACGATGACCGACATCGCATAGTCGATGTAACTACGCTGCATCTCCGTCTGAATGTCAACCGGCTCAATCCGGTCATACGGCGTGCCAGGCGGCTCAGTCGTATCGGTCATCTACAGATCAGCCTCTCCAGTCGAACCGTGCAGATCGTTCATCGTCAGGCGTGCCCCACGACGTTCGGCGACACAGGGCCGGGTCATTCAGATGTCAAGGAACCGGACGTCGCGCGCGTTGCGGATGATGAACGACCGGCGCGCCTCGACGTCCTCACCCATGAGCACGCTGAACAACTCATCGGCCGTAGCCGCGTCGTCCAGGGTGACCAGCCGCAGAATGCGGTTGGACGGGTCCATGGTGGTCTCCCACAACTCCTTGGAGTTCATCTCGCCGAGACCCTTGTACCGCTGGATCGCGTCGTCCTTGGCGAGCTTGCGGCCGGCTTCCTGCCCGACGGCGATGATGCCGTCGCGTTCCTTCTCCGAGTAGGCGTAGCCCGGCTCGCCCTTGCCCCACTTGATCTTGTACAGCGGCGGGGCGGCCAGGTAGACGTGCCCGGCCTCGATCAGCGGACACATGAACCGGAACAGCAGGGTCAGCAACAGCGTGGTGATGTGCTGGCCGTCGACGTCTGCGTCAGCCATCAGCACGATCTTGTGATAGCGCAGCTTGGCCAGATCGAAGTCGTCGTGGATGCCGGTGCCCAGGGCCGTGATCAGCGACTGGACCTCGTTGTTCTTCAGCACCCGGTCGATGCGTGACTTCTCGACGTTGATGATCTTGCCGCGAATGGGCAGGATCGCCTGGAACATCGAATCGCGGCAGGACTTCGCCGAGCCGCCGGCGGAATCGCCCTCGACGATGTAGAGCTCGGACTGGCCGGGATCGGTCGAACGGCAGTCGGCGAGCTTGCCGGGCATGCCGAAGGTGTCGAGGGCGTTCTTGCGGGCGAGCTTGCGGGCCTGCTGAGCCGCTTTCCGGGCCCGCGCCGCCTGGTTGATCTTGTTGACAATCGTCTTGGCCTCGTTGGGGTGCTGGTCGAACCAGTCGTCGAGGCGGCGGTTGCAGACGCTCTGCACGAACGTCTTTGCCGAGGAGTTACCAAGCTTGCCCTTGGTCTGCCCTTCGAACTGTGGTTCACCCATCTTGATCGAGATGATCGCGGCCAGGCCCTCGCGGATGTCGTCGCCGCTGAAGCGATCCTCAGGGGTGTTCTTGATGAACTTCTTCTCGATAGCGTGCTTGTTCACGACGTTCGTCAGCGCGGCGCGGAAACCCTCTTCATGGGTGCCGCCCTCCTGCGTGTTGATCGTGTTGGCGAAGGTGTAGACGCTGCCGGAGTACGAGGAGTTCCACTGCATCGCGATCTCGATCGACATCCGGTCCGCGACGTCCTCGCTGTCCTCGGCGAAGTAGATCGGCTCCTTGTGGATCGGTTCCTTCGTCGCGTTGAGATGCCTGACGAAGTCCGCGATCCCGCCGGCGTAGTGGTACGTGATCTCCCACGGGCCCTTCGGCGTCCTCGGCGCGGCCGCAGCGTCGTCTTCGACGATCTTGGCCGGCCGCTCGTCACACAGGACAATGGTGAGGCCCTTGTTCAGGAACGCCATCTCCTGCAGGCGGCGGCTGATCGTCTCGCGGTTGTACTCGAGGGTCTCGAAGATCGCGGCGTCCGCCCAGAACGTGACCGTGGTGCCGGTCTTGCGGGTCGGCTCGCCCCGTTTGAGCGGCTCGGCCGGCTTCTGGTCCACATACGGCTGGCTCCAGTGGTAGCCGTCGCGGTCGATCTCGACCTCGAGACGGCTGCTCAGCGCGTTGACGACCGACACACCGACGCCGTGCAGGCCGCCGGACACCGCATAGGACTCGCCGTCGAACTTCCCGCCGGCGTGCAGGATCGTCAGGATGACCTCGACCGTCGGCTTCTTCTGTTGCCGGTGCATCTCGACGGGCATGCCCCGGCCGTTGTCCTTGACCCGGACGCCGCCGTCGGCGAGCAGAGTGACGTCGATGCGATCGGCGTGACCGGCGAGCGCTTCGTCGACGGAGTTGTCCACGACTTCCTGCACGAGGTGGTGCAGGCCGCGTTCGGACGTCGAGCCGATGTACATGCCGGGCCGCTTGCGCACCGCCTCGAGACCCTCGAGGACGGTGATCGAGTCGGCGCCGTACGTGCTCTTCGGCTTGGCGCTCTTGGTAGGACTGCTGGTCACGACCTGACCCTCCTCGCCGAAAGGCGAAATCTGTCTGGGACGCGGACTGTGACCGCTACCGGATGAACTGGCTCCAGTCTATCGGAACGGTCGGACAGGATGCGTCACGGCGCGGGCTGATTTCGCTGCAGAGCGATCGACCCCCGCCGGGCACGGGCTCATACGCGGTCGAGCCTTAGCGGGCTCATGAGCCCGCTAAGGCATCAGGGGCCGATCAGCCGTAGGTGTCGCGCGGTCCGCGCGCCCCACGCACCGAACGACCGCCGTGCTTCCAACTCGGCGCCACCGGCCCTGTGATCAACAACTTCGTGACGACCTCGGGGCCCAGTTCGGCGACCAGCCGGGCTAGCAGCGCGGAGGCCAGCAGCCGCAATTGTGTCGCCCACGCCGTCGACTCGGCGGTGATGCGCAGCTCGCCGTCCCGAAGGCTCTGCGGGGACGCGTGAGCGGCGATGTCGGCGCCGACGAGGGCGCTCCAGTCGGCGAAGACCCGCGCCTCGGCCAGCGGACGCTGCCAGCCTTGGTCCTCGACGAGCCCGGACAGCAGACCGCCGACGCGCTGTGGGTCGCGTACCGGGTCAGGTCCGGCCGCCGAGTAACCGCCCCGGTTGCGGCCCGACAGATTCTGTTCCCGGATGCGCCGGCGGGCATCGCGGCTGCCGCGCCGAGGGCCGCCGGGCCGGTTGCGGACGGATGCCTGGGCGTCGAGCAGGGCCGTGCTGGCCAGGTCGCCGGGTTCGTCCACAGGCTGCGGCTGGTCCGCGGGCGCCAGGACCGGTATGTCGCGCGGTTTGTCGGCCTCCACAGCGGCGTTATCCACACATGGCTCGGGTTTTCCACCGGCATCTGTGGACAACGGTGTGTGCGGCGTCACACGCTTCGCCGCACCTTCGTGGCTCTGCCGGCGCCGTCCGGATTCATTCGACACGGTTGATCGTCCCGCCCGCCACCGAATAGCGGGCGCCGACCAGTCCGGCCGGCACGTCGCTCGACACCGCGGCCGTGACGATCGCCTGCTCCGCCCTCGCGGCCACGACGGCAAGCTGCTCGCGGCGCCCGGCGTCGAGTTCGGCGAAGACATCGTCGAGGATCAGGACGGGATCACCGCCGGGCAACCGGTCCGCGCGCAGGAGTTCGTAGCTGCCGAGCCGCAGCGACAGGGCCGCCGACCAGCCTTCGCCGTGACTCGCGTACCCACGTAGCGGCAGCTCACCCAGCGCGAGGTCGAGATCGTCGCGATGTGGCCCGACGAGATTCACGCCCCGATCCAACTCGGCCGGACGCGCCTTGGCGAGCTCGGCAAGCAATGCGTCCTCGACCTGGTCCAGCTCCGGTACGGCGTCGGGTAGCGCCAGCTCGGGCAGGGACGCAACCAGTGCGGTTGCATACTGCAACGTCAGCTCGGCACTCGTCGGCGCCACCTGGGCGTAGGCCTGTGCGGCGTGGGGCCGGACGGACCGGACAGCCGCGAGGCGGGCTGTCAGCAATTCTGCACCGTGCACGGCGAGATGGCGGTCCCACAGGTCCAGCGTCGGCAGGTCGATACCGGTGGACCGGCTTCGTCCGCCGGCGGACTTCAACAAGGCCGCTCGTTGTTTGAGCACGCGATCGTAGTCCGCGCGGACCCCAGCCAGCCGGGGTGTGCGCGCGACGACCAGCTCGTCGAGGAACCGGCGGCGTTCACTCGGATCGCCGCGCACGATCGCGAGATCCTCCGGAGCGAACAGCACTGTGCGCAATACGCCGAGGACATCGCGGGCGCGCGGTACCGGCGAACCGTTCAGTTTCGCCCGATTGGGCCGGCCGGCCACCAGTTCGAGCTCCACGCGAAGCTCACGATCGTCGGCCACCACCGCGGCCCGCACCACCGCCCGATCGGCCCCGGTCCGAATGAGCGGAGCGTCCGTCGGCACCCGGTGGCTGCCGAGCGTTGCGAGGTAACCCAAGGCCTCGACGAGGTTGGTCTTGCCCTGGCCGTTGGGCCCGATGAGAACCGCCGAACCGGGTTCGAAGGCGACGTCCGCAGCGTGCCAGTTACGGAAGTCGGCGACGCTCAAGTGCCGGACGTACACCGGGACCGGCTTCAGCCCGGCAGGCGCACGGGCATGATCAAGTACGTGTATTCGGTGCCGTCAGCGGATTCTGGCTTGAGCACGACCGGCTTGGTCGAGGACGTGAACAGCATCCGCGCGGTGCCGGTCGACAGCGCACCGAGGCCGTCGAGCAGAAACTGCGGGTTGAACGCCGTAGTGATGCCCTCCCCGTCATAGCCGACCTCGAGCTGTTCCTCGGCGCGGCCTTCGTCGTCGCCGCCGGCCGTCAAGGACACCGAGCCGTCACCGAACTCCATCCGCACGGGTGCGTTGCGGTCGGTGACCAGCGCGACCCGCTTGACGGCTTCGACGAGGGGGGCCACCGCCAGCTCCGCGCTGGACACCCACTCGCTGGGCAGCAAGGAACGGTAGGCCGGGAACGTGGCGTCGAGCAGGCGGGTCGTGGCGCGACTGGCGCGCCCGTTCGTGGTGCCGGAAAAACCGATGATGCCTTCACCGGTGCCACCGGCCGACAGCGAGATCGTCATCGAGTCACTGTGCGAGAGGCTCTTGGCCGCGTCGGCCAGGGCGCGGGCCGGGACGAGCACCTGGGCGTCGGCCGAGGACGGATCGCCGGGCTGCCAGCTCAGTTCCCGAACGGCGAGCCGGTACCGGTCGGTGGCGGCGAGGGTCAATCTCTCGCCTGCGATCTCGAGGCGCACGCCGGTGAGCATCGGCAGGGTGTCGTCGGGGCCGGCCGCGATGGCGACCTGGGCTACGGCCGCCGCGAACTCGGCGCCGTCGACGGTGCCGGCCGTGGTGGGCATGACCGGGAGCTTGGGGTAGTCGTCGACCGGCATGCCGGGCAAGCTGAACCGCGCCGAACCACACACGATCGACAGCCGCGAACCGTCCACGTTCACGTCGACCGGATGCGGAGGCAGGGCACGGGTGATGTCGGCAAGCAGGCGCCCCGACACTAGTGCGTGGCCGGGTTCACCGGAGGTGACCTTCAGCGCGACCTCGGTGGAGGCTTCGAGATCGAAGCCGGACACGGTGAGCTGGTCCTCGTCGACGCGCAGCAACAGCCCGGCCAGCACCGGCAGTGTCGGCCGGCTGGCCAGGCTACGCGCGGCCCACGTCACGGCGTCGGCCAGCGCATCGCGTTCGACCCGGAACTTCACTCGCGCCACCCACTCCTCGATTTCATCGTGCCTCCATCGACCGTCACGTCATCGAACCCGATACCGCTGACCACGGTCGGCGCAGCTGTGTGTGATCGCGACGGTTCGTCCCCAGAACGCACCAGGTTGTTGCTCTTGAGATTTTTGTTTACCGAGTAGAGAGATACGTCCATCGTCGTCGCGTCTGTGGAAACTGGGGACAACGACGTGCAGCCTCCTTGAACGCTAGCGCGTGAGGCCCTGGTGGGTGTGGACGACGGTCGGTCGATTGTCCCCTCGAACGGGTGGCCGCGGTGGACATCGGCGGAACTACCGCCAATGTCCACAAGGACGGTGGCGTTGTCCACAGCTGAATTCACAGTGTGGGTAAGGACTGCTCCGGCGCTGGTCACCTGCGGCCTCGGGACTTGATGCGACTCGTCAGCTCGCTGATCTGGTTGTAGACCACGTGCTTTTCCTTCATCTGCCCTCGGATCTTGCGTTCGGCGTGCATGACCGTCGTGTGGTCGCGGTTGCCGAACTTCTCGCCGATCTTGGGCAGGGAAAGCTCCGTCAGTTCGCGGCATAGGTACATCGCCATCTGGCGGGCCCCGACAAGCGTGCGGCTGCGCGAACTGCCGGTCAGATCGTCAAGACTGATCGCGAAGTAGTCGGCTGTGACGGCCATGATGGTCGCGGCACTGATCTCCAGGGCGTCGGATTCGCCGACGAGGTCCTTCAGCACCATCTCGGCCAACCCGATCTCGACGGCCTGCCGGTTGAGATTCGCGAACGCCGTGACCCGGATCAGCGCGCCCTCGAGTTCGCGAATATTGCTCTGGATCTTGCTGGCGATGTACTCGAGCACCTCCGGCGGCGGGCTCATGCCCTCCTGAGCCGCCTTCTTTCGCAGGATTGCGATCCGAGTCTCCAGGTCAGGTGCTTGGACGTCGCTGATGAGACCCCACTCGAAGCGCGTGCGGAGTCGATCTTCGAGCGAGTTCAGCTGGCGTGGCGACTTGTCGGAGCTGATGACGATCTGCTTGTTCGTGTTGTGCAGCGTGTTGAAGGTATGAAAGAACTCCTCCTGCGTGCGCTCGGCCCGTTCCAGGAACTGGATATCGTCGATGAGCAACAGATCTACCGAGCGATACCGGCTCTGGAACGCCTGCATCTTGTCGTCACGCACGCTGTTGATGAAGTCGTTCGTGAACTCCTCGCTGGAGATGTAGCGGGTGCGCAGGCCCGGCTGAAGTCGCTGGGCGTACTCGCCGATCGCGTGCAACAGATGGGTCTTACCCAGCCCGGAGTCGCCATAGATGAACAGCGGGTTGTACGCCCGCGCCGGGGCCTCGGCCACCGCTACGGCTGCGGCGTGGGTGAAGCGATTGCTGGAGCCGATGACGAACGTCTCGAACGTGTACTTCGGGTTCAGCCGGGCGTCGCGGTCATTGTCGGAGTGCTTCGGGTGATAGTTCGGCACGAGTTCGATCGGGCGGGGAAGTTCGCCGGTGTCCTCGGCTTCAGGGTCGTCCTCGTCGTCGAAGGCGTCGAAGCCGGCCTCGGCCTGCGTCACCGTGTCGTTGCTCTGGACTGTGACTGCGACGCTGATGTCGCGCCCGAGCTCCTCGCTGAGCACGGAGGCGATCAGCGGGCGGAGGCGGTTCTCGAGGTAGTCCTTGGCAAACGAGTTGGGTGCGGCGAGCAGGGCGGTGTCCTCGATCAGACCTAGCGGGCGGGTGAGCCCGATCCACGCCTTTTGCTGGGGACGGATCGACGGATCGTCGAATCGGCTCTGGGCCCTGCGCCAAACGGCGACGAGTTCGGCGCTGTCGTCCACAGGCGGGTTCACTCCAGTTGTCGCGTTCGTGTCACGGTGTCCGCTGCGGTTCGGCGTCACTTCGCTGTCACCGATCGCGGGGTTCGCGGGCGTCGGGTGAGCTTCTCATGCTCGTCCGGGGCGGCCGGAATCCACAGACTTCTCCACAGGCTGTGTACGACGGGGCGCCCGCCGCATGCCTGGTGCCGGAACCCGCGCCACCCACCGTTGGGCGACACGGTGCAGGAACGTAACAGCGCTGCGAGGCAGGCGACAATAGGGAGCGGCGTGTCGGCCACGGTTTACCTGCATGATGTCCTGACGCCGTCGTTTCGGATGTCCCGGTTTGACCAGCGCACCCCTGGATCCGTACCGTGACGGAGTCCGGTGCGGCCGTGCGGCGACACGGTTCGTCGGTTTGCACCCCGCGTTAGCGGCCCCGCCGACCTGATGCAGTTGCCGAGATTTTATGGAGCCACGACCGTGAGCAAGCGCACCTTTCAGCCGAACAACCGCCGCCGGGCCAAGACGCACGGCTTCCGGTTGCGGATGCGCACCCGGGCCGGCCGCGGCATCGTGTCTGCGCGTCGCCGTAAGGGTCGTAGCGAGCTCTCGGCCTGACCGCGCCCACAACTCCCTATCCAGGTCTCATGCTCCCGGCCGCGAACCGGATGCGGCGTTCGGCGGAATTCACCTCCGTCGTGCGCTCTGGCGTTCGCGCCCGTCGGGGCAGACTGGTCGTCCATCATCGCAGCGGGCTCGAGCCCGCTGCCGCGGCCAGGATCGGGCTCGTCGTGAGCAAGGCCGTGGGTAACAGCGTCGTCCGGCACCGTGTCAGCCGTCGGTTGCGTGCCCAGCTCGCCGAACGACTCGTGCTGCTGCCCGCGGGCAGCGGGACCGTCGTGCGAGCACTGCCCGCGGCGGGGGACGCAACGTCGGCCCAACTCGCAGCCGATCTAGACGCAGCGCTCGCTCGCGTGGCGCCTCGATGACCACGGCCGCGGGCGTTGGGCGTCAACGCGGTGGTCTAATCGCTCATGTGTTCGTGACAGTGATTTCGTTCTACCGGGTAGCGGTCAGCCCGTTACGGCCCGCCGCGTGCCGCTACACGCCCTCGTGCAGCGGGTACGCGCTCGAGGCGATCCAGATCCATGGGGCCGCCCGCGGCAGTTGGCTTGCGCTGCGTCGCCTGCTGCGCTGCCATCCGTTCCATGCCGGCGGGCACGACCCTGTCCCATCACGCGTTGGTGCTTCGGCAGATGAATCTGCCGAACACAAGGTCGAGCCCTCGTTCGTGAGACCACCGAGAACAGTGGCCTAGGAGAGATTTCGTGCTTGATTTCCTCTACATAGCTGTCTCGTGGGTTCTGCTGCGCTGGCACGACCTGTTCACCCTGCTCGGTTTCAGCGACGCGAGTGGCTTGGGCTGGGCGCTCTCGATCGTCTTCCTCGTCATCACGGCCCGGCTGTTGCTGTTCCGCCTGTTCGTCAAGCAGGTGCACTACCAGCGCAACATGCAAAAAATGCAGCCGAAGATGCAGAAGATTCGGGAGAAATACAAGGGCGACCGGGCCGAGATGAATCGGCAGATGATGAAGTTCCAGCAGGAAGAGGGCTTCAACCCCGTCGCCGGCTGCCTGCCGATGTTCCTGCAGATTCCGGTCTTCCTGGGTCTGTACCACGTCCTTCGGCACCTCTCGAACTCCGCGCGTCTGTGCACACCAGGCTCGAAGCATTCGCTGCTAACCGAATACACGTTCTCGCGCAGCGAAACCTGCAGCGGCGCCAAGGCCGACCTCTTCGGCGCGCCACTGGCCGCGTCGTTCCGGGACGGCGCGCAGAAGTTGGCCGAGCTCGGCCACCCGGGCGGCGTCGCCGTCACCCGCTCCGTCATCCTGCCGCTGCTGATCATCAGTGCGGTCGCCACCCTGGTGACGCAGCTGATGATCCGCGCGAACGCGACCACCACCCCCGAGGGGACCGCGGCCACCGTCCAGCGATTGATGATGTACATCATCCCGGTCGGCGTGCTGATCTCCGGGCTGCTGTTCAACTTCCCGCTCGGCGTGCTCCTGTACTGGTTCACCAGCAACCTGTGGACGCTCGTCCAGCAGGCGTACATCATCCGCTTCCACCCACCGGTCGAAGAGGTCGTCAAGCCCGTCGGGGTGCTGGGCAAGACACTGGCCCCCAAACCGGGCCAGCGCCCGCAGCGCCAGGTCAGGGGGAAGTCCGTCGATTTCACGAAGCCGTCGTCCGACGACGAGCTCGCGGCCGGCCACGGCACCTCGAACGGCGCGGTTACGCCCAGCGTGAACGGCGGCAAAGGCGGCAAGGCGGCGAACAACAGCCAGCCCGTCGGCGAGGTTGAGCCCGTCGGCGGCGCTGAGCAGCGTGCGCCGGTCGGAAACGTGCCGCGCCCTGGCCAGCGGCCGAATCGGTCGACCGGCAAACGCCCGCCGGCCAAGCGGCCCACCCAAGCCAAGAAGCGGCGCTAGGCGCCCAACCGTCCGCTCGGGCGCACGTTCCGAGTGGTGTGAAAGGACAGAACCTTCGTGAGTGAGACCGATATCGACACCAAGGTCGGGGCTATGGACGATGCCGCCGTCGACGGGGACGGAGCAGGCATCGTCGACGGGGACGGAGCAGAGGACTCGTCCGAAGCAGACGTCGATACCCGTCCCAGCGGTGCGGACCTGCTGGTGCAGGAGGGCGACATCGCGGCGGACTACCTCGAGCGGCTGCTCGACATCGTCGACTACGACGGCGACATCGACCTCGATGTCGAAAACGACCGAGCTGCTGTCGCCATCGTGGGCACGGATCTCGGCGCACTGGTCGGTGGCCGCGGCGAGACGCTGGACGCTTTGCAAGAACTCACCCGCCTGGCCGTGCAACAGCAGACCGGTCTGCGCAGCCGGTTGATGCTCGACGTCAGCGGCCACCGGCAGGCGCGACGGGCGGAGCTGCAGAAACTCGCCGCCGACACGGGGGGCCGGGTATTGGCTTCGGGGGAATCGACCCGGCTGACCCCGATGAACCCGTTCGAGCGCAAGGTCGTCCACGATGCCGTGTCCACGATCGACGGCGTGCGCAGCGAATCCGAGGGTGAGGAGCCGAGCCGCCGGGTGGTCGTTCTACCGGACCAGTGAACGAGGGGGGCCGCGATCCCCTCGGCTCACCCGATGAGCCCAGTGCCGCGTGCGCTGCGCTGTTCGGTCCACGGCTCGCGTTGGCCTGCCAGTATGCACAGCTGCTGGCTACCGACGGCGTCGGACATGGCCTGATCGGCCCGCGGGAGGTATCGCGACTGTGGGACCGGCACCTGGCGAACTGTGCGCTCGTGGCGGACCTGCTACCTGCAGCTGCGCGAGTCGTGGATGTCGGCAGTGGGGCGGGCTTGCCCGGCCTGCCGTTGGCGATTCGCCGCCCGGACTTGCGCATCGACTTGGTCGAGCCGATGCTGCGTCGAACCACGTTTCTCGCCCGCGCGGTGGACGAGCTCGGGTTAAGCGGCGCGGTGCGGGTGGTCCGGGGTCGGGCCGAGGAGCCTGCGGTCGGCCGGCTTGTCGGTCGCGCCGATTGGGTCACCGCCAGGGCTGTCGCTCCGCTCGACCGGCTGGTGAGATGGTGTCTTCCCCTGGTCAGCAGCACCGGGACACTGTTGGCGCTTAAGGGCTCAAGCGCCGAGGAGGAGCTGGCCGAGCATTCCGGTGCTTTGCAGGAACTCGGCGCGGCATCGGCGCGCGTGGTGCAGCTCGAGGGCGCCGGCCTGTCGCCGACATGGGTCATCGCGGTCGAACGCTCCGCGACATCGGCACGACGGACGACAAAGGGGAGACGATGAGTGAGGGCTACGGCCGTCCTGGAACGCCGGATCCAGCTGACGCGCCTGCACCGGACGTGCTTGCACCGGACGCGACGGGTCCGGCTGTTTCACGTGAAACGACCGAGTCGGTCCGGGTCGCCGGCCGACTTGCGGCGGCCGGCTTGGTGCGCCAGGTTGCGGGGCAGGACCCGATCCGTGCGGAGCGGCGGGTTGATGCCACGTTGGGCAGCCTCGGCTCGTCCGACGTGGGTGCTGCCCAGGTACCCAGCAGCGCACATGACGTGGCGGTCGGCGGCAGCGCCGACGGCGAGGCCGAGGCAGCTGTTTCACGTGAAACCGAGGACGACACGCCGATCGCCCGCGAAGCGCGGCAGGCGGTGCACGTCCTCAACGTTCGGCAAGAGGACTGGCCCCGGCCGGCTCGGACGCGGGTGCTGACTGTCGCGAACCAGAAAGGCGGCGTCGGGAAGACGACGAGCGCGGTCAACATCGCCGCCGCGATGGCGTTGCACGGCCTGCACGTCCTGCTCATCGATCTCGATCCTCAGGGCAACGCCAGCACCGCCCTGGGCATCGAACATGGCGTGGGCACGCCGTCGGTGTACGACGTGTTGCTCGGGCAAACGCCGATGGCCGACGTCGTGCAGACGGCTGAATTCGCGGCTACCTTGCGGTGTATCCCGGCGACGCTCGACCTGGCCGGGGCGGATATCGAGCTGACCAGTCAGGTGGCCCGCGAATACCGGCTGCAGAAAGCGTTGCGCGCGTTCCTCGAGACGGCCGGTGCTGAGCTCGACTACGTGCTGATCGACTGCCCGCCGTCACTCGGGTTGCTGACACTGAATGCGCTCGTCGCCGGCCAGGAGATGCTGATCCCGATCCAGTGCGAGTATTACGCGCTCGAGGGTTTGGCTCAGCTGCTCAAGACAGTGGAGCTGGTGAAATCGCACCTGAACCCTGATCTTGCCGTCACCACGGTCCTGCTCACGATGTATGACAGCCGCACCCGACTAGCCGATCAGGTGGCCGACGAGGTGCGCCGTCATTTCGGAAGACTCGTGCTGGAACCGACGATCCCGCGCAACGTGCGAGTGTCCGAGGCGCCCGGCTTCGGTCAAACGGTCATCACCTACGACGCAGGCTCGCGGGGAGCCATCGGTTACCTTCAGGCGGCGTGCGAGATCGCTCAGCGTGGCGCGCAGCCGTCCGGCAGTGGCCCCGAGGAGGTCTCATGAGTAGTGCGAAGCAGCGGCGTGGCGGTCTCGGCCGGGGCCTGGGATCGCTCATCCCGACCGCGCCGCCCGTCTCGGAAACAGGGTCGGAGCAGGGCCCGGGTGGACCCGCGGTCGAGGCCAATGGCGACACGGACCCGCTGCCGGTGCCCGGTGCGACGTTCCTCGAGATCGCAATCCGGGACATCCACGCCAACGCCAAGCAACCGCGCCAGGTCTTCGACGAGGACGCGCTGCAGGAGCTGACCCACTCCATTCGTGAATTCGGTGTGCTGCAGCCGGTGGTTGTTCGCCGCGACGAGGAGGTCGGCGGCTTCGAGCTCGTGATGGGAGAGCGGCGACTGCGCGCGGCTGCTGCCGCCGGCCTCGACGCGATCCCGGCCATCGTGCGTTCCACTGCAGACGACGCGATGTTGCGCGACGCCCTGTTGGAGAACATCCATCGCGCTGCGCTGAACCCGCTGGAAGAAGCAGCGGCCTACCAACAGCTGCTCGAGGAGTTCGGCACGACCCATGACGAGCTCGCCCACCGCATCGGTCGTAGCCGGCCACAGGTGTCCAACACGATCCGTCTGCTTAACCTGCCCCTCGCCGTGCAGCGACGGGTGGCTGCCGGCGTGCTGTCGGCCGGGCACGCTCGGGCGTTGCTGGCCCTCGAGGACGCCGACCAGCAGGACGAGCTGGCCGGACGCATCGTGGCCGAGGGGCTGTCGGTACGGGCAACCGAGGAACTCGCCACGTTCGCCCGTCAGAACACCGCCAAGTCGACGCGCAAGGCACCGACGCGGAGGTTCACCGCACCCGCGGTGGCCGACCTGGCGAGCAAGCTTTCGGACGTGTTCGACACCCGGGTGCGGGTCGATATCGGCCAGCGCAAAGGCAAGATCACGGTCGAGTTCGCCTCCATCGACGACCTCGAGCGCATCGTGGCCGTGATGGCGCCGTCGGTGGCTACCCGGCGTCAGCGCTCGGGAGACGAGCCGAACGACCGATAGCTGACCTGCTCGTCGAAGGTCGGATGCGGCCGGTTCAACGAAGCAGATCGACGATCCGACGCCGGGTAACCGAGGCTGACGACGCCGACGGGCGCGAGCCCGCCCGGCACGTCGAAGGCGGCGAACAGCTCCGGCCACCGGTCGTAGGGGACACCGAAGAAGCACGCGCCGAGCCCAGCGTCGTGCGCGGCGAGCAGCAAGATCATGGCGGCCATGCCGGTGTCGACGTGCCAGTAGGGGATCGCCCAATCCGAACCTGTCGCCAGCGAACTCGTCGCCTTGTCCGGCTCGGCGTACCGGTCGAGATAGGCTTGCCGGTCGCAGAAACAGACCACAAGAACGGGTGCGGTCGCCATCCGCCGGCGCCAGGAATCGGCCGGACCGCTCGAGGTGGCGGACCAGAACGCGGATCGTGATGTTATGTCGTCCAGAATCAAGAATCTGCGACCGGGGGTATGGCCCGCTGACGGCGCCCGAAGCGCCTGTTTTAGCAGCATTTTTACGAGGATCGGCGAGACCGAACGGACCGGGTCGTAGGAGCGGATCATGCGACGAGTCCGAACCGCGTGCGTCAGTTCCACCCGCTAACTGTGGCACCCGAGCGGGATCAGGAGAACGCAGCGCGCACGGTCCGCTGATATCCGTGCCGTCGATCGGGACCGGATGTGCGATCGTGAGAGCGTGGAGCTGAGGCAGTCACGCAAACTCGAGAACGTCTGTTACGACATCCGCGGCCCGGTGCTCGAGGAGGCGAAGCGCCTCGAAGAAGAGGGCCGCCGGATCATCAAACTCAACATCGGCAACCCGGCGCCGTTCGGCTTCGACGCCCCGGACGAGATCCTGGTCGACGTCATCCGCAACCTGCCGACGGCGCAGGGGTATTGCGACTCGCAGGGCCTGCTCTCGGCGCGCACCGCGATCGTGCATCACTACCAGACCCACGGCATCGATGCCGTCGACGTCGACGACGTGTGGCTCGGCAACGGGGTCAGCGAGCTGATCACCATGAGCCTGCAGGCGATGTTGGACAACGGCGACGAGGTGCTCGTACCGGCGCCGGACTACCCGCTGTGGACAGCGTCGACCTCGCTGGCCGGGGGCAAGCCCGTGCACTACGTATGCGACGAATCCGCGGGCTGGCAGCCGGACCTGGACGATCTCCGCGCGAAGATCACCCCGCAGACGAAGGCTGTCGTCGTGATCAACCCGAACAACCCGACCGGGGCCGTGTACGACGAACCGATCCTGCTCGAGATCGCCGCCATCGCGCGCGAGCACGGGCTCGTGGTGCTGGCCGACGAGATCTACGACAAGATCCTCTACGGCGACGCGTCCCACACCCCGTTCGCGAAGCTCGCGCCCGACGTCTTCACGCTCACCTTCAACGGATTGTCCAAGGCCTACAGGGTCGCTGGTTTCCGCTCCGGATGGATGATGGTGACCGGCCCGAAGCGGCACGCGACCAGCTACCTGGAGGGCATCACCATCCTGGCCAACATGCGGTTGTGCGCGAATGTCCCGGCGCAGCACGCGGTCCAGGTCGCCCTCGGCGGCCGTCAGAGCGTGCGGGACCTCATCCTGCCCGGCGGGCGGCTGCTGGCGCAGCGTGATGCGGCCGTTCGCGAGCTGCGTGCGATCCCCGGGGTGTCGTGCGTCGAGCCCAAGGGGGCACTCTACGTCTTCCCGCGCCTGGATCCGGACATCTATCCGATCAAGGACGACCAGCGATTCGTGCTCGAACTGCTGCGCGCTCAGCACGTTCTCGTCGTGCAAGGCACCGGCTTCAACTGGCCGGCTGCTGATCATCTGCGCATCGTCACGTTGCCGCACGTCGACGATCTCAGTGACGCTATTCGACGTCTCGGTGCGTTCCTGTCCACCTACCGCGGCGATCTCTGACGCAATCCCGTAGGAGTCAGCACATGTCCCGGCGGCTGGCCAATCTCACCTTGGACAACCTGTCAGACCTATCACCGCAGTGTCGCTCCTGCGTGTTCTGGGAACTGGATCCGGCGGCTGCGGACCAAGCCGACGACGGCGGCCTCGACAAGGAGGCGTGGGTATCGGACACGTTGCTCGAGTGGGGCAGCTGCGGCCAGCTCCTGTACGTCGATGAGAAGGCCGCCGGGTACATCCTGTACGCACCCCCCGCATACGTGCCGAGGGCGGGAGCCTTCGCCACGTCTCCGGTCAGTCCTGACGCCATCCTATTGATGACAGCTCGTATCCAGCCGGAGTTCACCGGCGCCGGGTACGGACGGATCCTCGTGCAAGGTGTGGCCCGTGACGTCCTGCGCCGCGGAATACGGGCGATTGAGGCCTTCGGGCGAACAGGGACACCAGCTCCGGAACCGGACAGCCCGTCAAACCGCCAACCCACCAACCGAGCGGACAAGACGACCTGCATGCTTCCCGCTGACTATCTGCTCGCCGTCGGTTTCAAAACAGTCAGGCCACATCCGCAAACCCCACGGTTGCGGCTGGACCTCCGGTCCACGGCGACATGGCGTGCGGACGTCGAGTACGCCTGGGAGCGGTTGTTCGGCTCGATCCAGTTGCCGGCGCTCTCCCGGTGACACCTCTGGGTGAATGGTTTCGCAGATTGGGCTCAGTGCGCGGTGGCAGGGATGCGCAGGACGCCGGTCGGCGGGTCGTCCGCCGTCGGTAGGTACAGCCGCTGGACCGCGACCAGCAGACCTTCGGCCATCGTGTCGCGAAACCGGGTGTCGGTCAGCTTGCGGCGATCCTCGGCCGCGGTGAGATAACCCAGCTCGACGCGGACCGTCGGCATGCGCGTCAGCCGCAGCAGGGCCCACGTCTTGGCGTGGGTGCGGTTGTCGAGCATGCCGGTGCGTGCCACGAGCTCCCGCTGGGCCAGATCGGCCAGACGTTCACCGATGGTCGACGTCGACTCGCCCGCACCGTAGTAATAGGAAGCGATGCCGTTGGCGCTCGGTGAGGAGTAGCCGTCGACGTGCAGCGACAGCACGAGGTCGGCACCCACGTCGTTGGCGAGCGTGGCGCGCTGCTCCTCGCTCGGGCCGTTGCCCGGGCCGCGGGTAGGCCAGGTCTGCACGCCGAGCGCGGTGAGCCTGCCTTCGAGCCGTGAGGCGAGATCCCAAGCGATGTCGGCCTCGGTGATGCCGCCGGCCACCACCCCGGGATCGTCACCCCCGTGCCCGGCGTCGAGGACGATGCGCTTGCCGAGCAAGCTCGGGCCGGCCTCGGCGACTGCGACCATGTCGCGCAACAGCTGCGGGCGCCCACCCACGACGCGGCGGCCGAGCTGGCGTAGGGCACGCATGGTGTTGGGCCCGCAGATCCCGTCCGCAATCAACCCGTAATCGTTCTGGAAGTGCCTCAATGCCTCGGCGGTAGACCGGCCGAATACGCCATCGGCCTTCGCGAGGTGAAACCCGAGCTCGATGAGCTTGGTCTGCAGATCGGTGACGTCGTCGCCGGTGAGTGCGGAACCCGACTCGTGCGCGAGCACCCGGTCACCGAGCTTCCAATGCGCACCGGTCAGGGCGTGGTAGGTCTCGGCACCGACCGTCCCGTCCACGGAGATGCCGCGGCCCTGCTGGAAATGGCGCACGGCGAGTTCGGTGGGCTCGTCAAAGAGGTACGCCGCTGCGGGGTCAGTGTTGTCGAGCCGTCCGATCGTCGCCAGCATGCTGCGGACCTCGGCGACGGCGCTGCCGGTCGCACCGCGGCGCAGAGGCAGCATCAGCAGGGCCAATCGGTCGGGTCGGAGAGGTTTCGAAGCGCTCGTTGTCCGCGGGCAGCACTCATTCTGCCTCAGCGGATCGGGCAAGCAGACCATCGAGCGCCCCGACGGTGCGGCTGTAACCATCCCGAGACCGGCGAGACGCCCGCCGGGCGGCAGCACAACCCGGACCCGAACGTGACGAAGCGGCCGTCGGACGAACCGGACGGCCGCTTCGAGTGCGCCACCGAGCATGCTCGGCCGGGTTGGCGCCGACGCTCAGCCGACGAACTCGTCGAGTTCGCGCAGGATCGCCGCCTTCGGGCGGGCGCCGACAATTGTCTTCACGATCTCGCCGTTGTGGAATACCGCCATCGTCGGAATCGACATGACCTGGTAGTTCCGCGCCGTCTCGGGGTTCTCGTCGATGTTGAGCTTGGCGATCGTCAACTTGCCGGCCTGCTCGTCGGCGATCTCCTCCAGCACCGGTGCGACCTGGCGGCACGGACCGCACCATTCGGCCCAGAAATCGACAAGCACCGGGCCGTCGGCGCCGAGCACGTCGGCTTGGAAGCTGCTGTCGGTAACTGTCTTGGTGTTGGCGCCCATGGCGGTTCTCCTGTTGTGAGGCGTTTGTTCGCGGTAGGTGAACGGACGCAGCTGGAACACGGATCGAATCGGTCTGATTCCCGAGAATAGATCGGCCGCGACGAGAGGTGGCGGGCCGCTTACGCGGTCGCCGGCGCTGCGGAACGGTCGCCGACCGACTGGTCAGCCGGTCTGTCGGACAGCCCCGCCAGGTAACGCTCGGCGTCGAGCGCGGCCTGGCAGCCGGTCCCAGCCGCGGTGACAGCTTGACGGTACGTGTGGTCGACGAGATCGCCGGCCGCGAAGACACCGTCGAGGTTCGTGCGCGTCCCGACACCGGTCCGAACGTAGCCCTCGTCGTCGAGGTCGATCTGGCCGACGACGAGTTCGCTTCGGGGTTCGTGCCCGATCGCGATGAACAGCCCGCCGACGGATATGTCGCGCTCCGCTCCTGTCACGGTGTCGCGCAGTTGCAGGCCTGTCACCGAACCCTGGCCGTGGATGTCGACGACCTCGCTGTTCCACAGCCACCGGATCTTCGGATTCGCGTTCGCCCGCTCGGCCATGATGCGGCTCGCCCGCAGGGAGTCCCGGCGGTGGACGACCGTCACCGACTTCGCGAACCGGGTGAGGAAGGTGGCCTCCTCCATCGCAGTGTCGCCACCGCCGACGACGGCGATGTCCTGGTCGCGGAAGAAGAACCCATCACACGTGGCGCACCAGCTGACGCCGTGGCCGGACAGCTCGTCCTCGCGAGTGACCCCGAGCTTGCGGTAGGCCGACCCCATCGCGAGGATCACGGCGTCGGCGGTGTACTCCTCACCCAATGTCCGCACGGTCTTGACCGATCCGGCGAGATCGGCCGAGATGACGTCGTCGGCCACCAGCTCCGCACCGAAGCGTCCGGCCTGGCTGCGGATGTGTGCCATCAGCTCCGGACCCATGATCCCATCGGGGAACCCTGGGTAGTTCTCGACGTCGGTGGTGTTCATCAGCGCGCCGCCGTACTGCGAACCTTCGAACACGAGAGGGGTGAGGTCTGCGCGGGCCGTATACAGAGCGGCCGTGTACCCGGCCGGCCCTGAGCCGACGATGATCACGTCGCGATGCTGGCTCATCAGCGGTCTCACACACCTTCGCACTCGATTGTCCTGCTGCAACCACTCTAGGGCTGGCGATATTTCGGCCGCCCGGTCAGCGTCCGCGCACCGAGGCCACTGCCTGTCGAAGATCCGGTATGCGCATTCGCCAGGCGAGCACGACCATCGCCGCCGACCCGACGAGGCCGCCGACCACCAGCCCGGTGAACGACCCGAGCCGCGCGCCGCCCAGCAGGTGCCGCGCACCGAGCACCGCGGCGTACGCCACCGCGCCCCCCACCGCAGACGCGACCGCGATCTGGGCCACCGTCCGCATCACCGGCCCGAAACCGAGCTTGCCGAGCCGTCGGGTCAGTACGACATGGCCGACGATCGCCCCGACTAGATAGGACAGGGACGTCGAGATGTTCAACCACTCGACCGCGTGCACGGACGGGTGCTTCTCGACGTCCGTCCCGGGGGGCGCCTTGAACACCTCGTTCGAAACGAGGACCAGGACGACCTTGGTGCCCACCATGAAGGTGTTGATCAGCGCTGGGGTCCGGCCGTCGCGCATCGCGTAGAAGACCCGCAACTGCAACATGACCAGCGCGAAGGGAAACAGCCCGAACGCCGACCAGGCCAGCGACGAACCGATCAGATGGGCGCCGGAGATCGACGTCTTGCCGTACGCGAACAGCGTTACCGCCATGGCCGGTCCGAGGGCGATCAGCGCCGCGGTGATCGGGACGAGCCCGACCGCCGATAGCCTGGCACCAAGTGACAGGTCTTCCTTGACGGCGTCGTTGTCCTCACGCAGCGCGGCTCGGGACAGCCGCGGCATGATTGCGGTCAGTAGGGAGACGACGAGGATCCCGTACGGCATCTGGAACAGCAGGTCGGCATTGGTGAACACCGAGAAGCCACCGTTCTCGTTGCCGATCCGTTGGATGACCGACACGCCGACCTGGCTGACGACGACGTAGACGAGCACCCAGCCCGCGAGGACCCCGACCTGTCGCATCCGGCCGACCTCGGACGGATGGGCGCGAAAGCGCCATTTCCACCGGAAGCCGACGTTACGCAGCGACGGGATCAGAATCAGGGCCTGCCCGGCGATGCCGAGGGTGGTGCCGATCCCGAGGACCAGGACCTGAGCCGTCGTGATGGTCGACGGGTTCAGGGTCGACGGCCCGGGCAGCAGCCAGAACACGAGCACCGTCACGATCATGATGACGTTGTTGAGGACCGGCGACCAGGCGCCTGGTTTGTAACTGTGCCGGATGTTGAGCACCGCGGTGAACATCGCCCCGAGACCGTAGAAGAAGATCTCGGGCAGCAGCAGGGTCGCGAAGATGCTGGTCAGCTGACGACCGGGGCCGGGCTGCACGAAGCCGGCGGCGATCCACGGGGCGGCCAGGACGGCCAGAAGTGTCATGACCGCGAGCGCGGCGGCGGCGATCGACAGCAGGCGCTGGGTGTACGCGACGCCGTCGTCGTCGTCCTCGCTCTGGGCGTGGACGAGCAACGGGATCAGGACGCTGGACAGCACGCCGCCGAGCAACAACTCGTAGACCATGTTCGGGAAGTTGTTGCCCGAGTTGTAGGCGTTGCCGACGCCGCCGACGCCGATCGCGGCGACGATGAAGATGGTGCGCAGGAACCCGCTCACCCGGCTGACGAGACTCGCCACCGCCATCGATCCGCTCGCGGCGAGCAACCCCCGGTTGCTGCGCTCGATGTCGGCGGACGGGGCTTCGAGCTCGTCCTCGACCGCGGCGCCGATCTCGGCCTCGACGGGCGCGGCATCGGCGCCCTGCGGAGGTTCGGCGACCCGCGTCCCGCCGCGTCTCTTCTTGCCGACGATGGTGGTGGCGCCCCACCGGGGTTCGTGATCGCGCGCTGGTTCGTCGTCGAAGTCGGTGACGTAGACCGAGCCGATGGGGTCGGCCTCGGTGAAGGTGCGCGGCTCGACGGACTTGCGGCCTGGATACAGCGTAGGCGTGCCCCACTCGTCGTCGGTGACGGTCATGAGGCGGCTCCCCGCGGCACTGTGCCGTCGGTCGTGCTCGGCGCTGTGCCGTCGGTCGTGCTCGGCACTGCGGTCGACGCCGGCTCCGCGGCCTTGCTGCGTCGGGAGTGCAGTCGGCGCCCGAAGCGCACGATCAGCGCGAGCACGAGGACACCGCCGGCCAGCACCGTGATGAGAATTCCGATGAGACCGAAGACGGTGCTGTGTACGAACAATCGCACCGGCGGCCCGAGGCCCGCCCCGCTCGCGGTCTCCAACTGGGCCTGCACCGGAATGCGCCCGGAGCGTTCGACCCGGGACGCCACCTGCACGATGAGTTTGCTGTGGGGGGCGATCCGCTTGCCCCGTGTCGGGGAAGCCGTGTAGCCGGGGACCCCGTTCTGCGTCGTCACCGCGACGGTGATGTAGACCGGGTAGTCGAGGTTGTTCTCCACCGTGATCGGTAGCTTGGCTGTGCTCGAGGCAAGGGTGTAGCTGCCCGACGACGGTTTGACGATGTTCACCCCGTGCAACAGCGCCTGCGTGAGGGCGTCCAGGCGATCGGCGTAGAGCACGCCCAACGCGGGGCGAAACGGGCCGCCCCCCGCACGCCAGGCGGCCGAGGACAGCCGCTGGAGCGCGACCGGCAGCGCGGCCAGCAACGGGCGGGCCGCGGCGCCGTCAGCGAACAGATCGTGCAGCATCGGCAGATCGTCGTCGACCCGTTCGACGGTTGAGGTTAGATCGGACGGCAGCTTGGGCCGTTTCGACGACACGGCGCGTAACTTGCCCGTCGGCGCTGGGGGAAGCGCGGACAGCGCGGTCAGGGCGGACAACGACGCAGGCACCGCGAACGGGCTGGAACTCGTCGCTCGGATCGCTCGCACAGCGGCGGTGACGTCCGGGTCGACGTAGCGGTTCGGTGCGAGCACAGCCGTCTGGGCGATGGCCGGGTCGGCAACGGCGCGGACCGTGATCTCGGCGGTGAGCGCCGGGAGTTCGGCCGATCCGTCGGTCAGCACGGCTCGCGTTATGCGGTCCTGGACCGTCGGCGAGGTCAGCGCCGCCGTGACGGTCGTGTTTCCCGCGGTCAGGCGAGTCAGCGACGCGGGTACGCCGGCCACTGAACTCGAACTCACCGCCGCGGAGCCGAGCAGGACCGTGTGCGCACCAGCCTGCGCGAGCGTCGTCAGGGTGTGCTGGTCGACGGCGCCGGACGGTGGCCAGGCCACCTGGCTCTGTACTGCCCGGCCGGACAACGCCAGGGCCACGCGCTGGGCCATCGGCGCGGGCAACAGCGTGCTCCAGGACAATCCCGAATCGTTCAGGGTCGAGACGTCCGGGTCGGCGTAGGGGGTCAGCGACACATCGATGGACGGTCGCGAATCGAGCAGGGCGGCGAAGCGGGCGAGCCAGTTGAGTGCCGCGTCGCGACCCGTACCGGGGCGCGTGAGCGGGCTGCCCGGCACCTGCACCGTGTACTTGCCTGCAGCCATGACCTCGAGCTCGTCGAGCAGCTCCGGGTCGACCACGAGCGTCACCGGAATCGGCGACTGGTCCTTTGCAACCTGTTCGACGACCTGCAACGCGTGGTCGAGCCGTCCGCCCGCGACCGAGCCGGCCAGGTCGTCGTCGTTGAAGACGGCGTCGTCGACCAGGCGGTGGGGGCGGTCGATGAGGGGCCAGACCCAGCTCACCCGAACCGGGTGCGCGACGGGCTTGAAGTTCGACGACAGATAGGTGGTCACAGCCCCGAGAAGCTCGTCCGCCCCGCCCGCGCCGGCGGCGTGCGCGCTCAGAACGAGTGGATAGACCTGGTTGTGGCAGAGGCACAGACCCTTGCCGTTGTTGAGGAGGCTCGCGGTCGTTGCGAACGTCGTCGACGTGGAATCGTTCGCGGGGACGGCGGCGGTCACAGGCCGGGTCGGCTGCACGGGCAGGCCGGTGGCGGCCGGCGTCCTGGTCGCGAGCGAAGAGTCGAGCGAGGCCGGGGTGCCGATGGGCTCACCGCGATCGGCGCGGATCTCGACCTTGGGCAGCGGAACCGCGGACCGGTTGGTGATCTTGATCCTGATGCTCAGCGGTGCGGGCTTCGTCGTGGCCTTCGGAGCCGACGGCGTCACGTCGGTGACCTGCAGCTGGACGCTGGGCTGCGCGACTGCCGGCGCGGCAACTGCGGGGCTCGCCACCGGTGCGCCCGGGATGAGCAGGGCAACCGCGGCGAGCAGCACTGCCCCCCGGACACCCATCGGTCCACTCACGCCCTCGCACCGCTTGCGTCGCTCACGCCGACTCCGCGAGCATCCTGCCCGCGGTGTCGACCAGCCCGCGTTCGTCCGGATACGCGAGTTGTCCGCGGATGTCGGGCAGCGGCACCCAGGCGACCTCGTCGACCTCGATGTCGGCGTCGGACAGTTCGCCGCCGACCCGACGCATGAGGTAGTGCCGAACGGTCTTGTGGATGCGGCGGCCGTCGGCGACGAACCAGAAATCGATGGTCCCGAGTTCGCCGAGGATGGTGCCGGCGATGCCGGTTTCTTCCTCGACCTCGCGTAACGCTGCCTGTTCTGCCGTCTCGCCGGCTTCGATGTGTCCCTTCGGCAGCGACCAGAGCAGGCGTCCCTGACGATCCGTGCGGCCGATCAGCGCGCCACGAGGCACGTCGCCGCCACCGAGATCGACGACCAGGCCGCCGGCGCTGAACTCGTCGACCTGGCGAAGCCATCGGCGCGGACGCCGCCGCTTACGAGCGGACTGCCCGGAGTGACCGGCCGAGCCCGCGCCGGCACCGGAGGAGGTCTGCCGCTCGCCGGAACCCTGGCGGCCGGCGCCCCCGCTGCCCGGCTTCGGGGGCACCCGTCGACCGGGACGGGACTCCGAGCCCGGAGGGGTCTCGGAGCCGTGGGACATGGCCCGATGGTAACCGCAGCATGGGTACCCTGGCCGTCCGTGACACTGCGTGCGACGCTTGCAGAACGAGCGATGGGTATGGCGCCTTCGGCGGCCCGAACTGAGGGAGGGCGTGCGAGCCGTCCGAAATCGATCAGAGAACATTGGAGAGGTCGCTGCGTGACATCTCCCGCGAGTCTCATCGAGCTGGGTCCAGAATCGCTGGAGTTGGGTGCTGCCTTCGCCGCGGCCGGTCACGAGCTGTATCTCGTCGGCGGCCCGGTGCGCGATGCGTTGATCGGGCGCCCGTGCGAGGACTCCGACTTCACCACCGACGCCCGTCCGGACGAGATCCTGCGCATCGTCGAGCCGATCGCATCGGCGACCTGGACCACCGGAATCAGGTTCGGGACGGTCGGGGCTCGGGTGCAGGGCGCGATGTGCGAGATTACGACGTTCCGGGCCGACCGCTACGACGGCGTCACCCGTAACCCCGATGTCGTCTACGGCGACTCGCTGGCCGACGACCTGCGCCGTCGCGACTTCACCATGAACGCGATGGCGATGTCCGTCACCGGCGACCGCGCCTTCAGCGACCCGCACGGCGGCCTGGCCGACCTCGGGCACGGTGTGCTGCGGACACCGGCACCGCCCGAGGAGTCCTTCGGCGACGACCCCCTGCGGATGCTGCGCTGCGCCCGCTTCGTGTCGACGCTCGGCGCCCGCGTCGCGCCCGAGGCCGCGGCGGCGATGACGACGATGGCCGGCGAGCTGGCCCGGATCACCCCCGAACGGGTCCTGGCCGAGCTGACGAAGCTCGTTCTCGGCGCGCAGCCCCGGGCGGGGCTCGAGGTCATGGTGGAGACCGGGCTGGCCGAGGTCGTCCTGCCCGAACTGCCGGCGCTGCGGATGGCCGCCGACGAGCACGGCCAGCACAAGGACGTCTACGCCCACACGCTGCAGGTACTCGATCAGGCCATCGACCTGGAGACCGACGGCCCCGACATCGTCCTGCGGTGGGCGGCGCTGCTGCACGACGTCGGCAAGCCGGCCACCCGCGAGTTCGGGGACGGCGCCCGGGTGACGTTCCACCACCACGAGGTCGTCGGGGCCCGGCTCGCGCGCAAACGGCTTAAGGCGCTGCGGGCCAGCAACCAGCTGATCGACGACGTCAGCCAGCTCGTGTACCTGCACCTGCGCTTCTACGGCTACCGCTCGAGCGAGTGGACCGACTCGGCGGTGCGTCGCTACGTCCAGGACGCCGGACCGCTTCTGCCGCGGCTGCACAAGCTCGTGCGCTCGGACTGCACGACCCGCAACCTTCGCAAGGCGGCCGCGCTCTCGCACGCGTACGACGCCCTCGAACAGCGGATCGCGGTGCTCAAGGAGCAGGAGGAGCTGGACGCCATCCGTCCCGATCTGGACGGCAACGAGATCATGGCCTTGCTAGACATCCCGCCGAGCCCCCTCGTCGGCAAGGCGTACAAGCACCTGCTCGACCTGCGGATGGAGCAGGGCCCGCTCGGCCGCGACCGCGCGATCATCGAACTGAGGTGCTGGTACGACGCACAGAGCTAACCGGCGCGGGCGGTGACGCGGGGGCTCGCGACCGCAAGGTACGTCCAGGCCGTAGCAACGTAGCCGGCCGCGATGACGACGACGGAAACTGGCGAGTGGCCGTCCTCGGGCAGGACGGTTGCGGTCAGCACGGCGGCGAGCACCAGCGTCACGTTGAACAGGGTGTCGTAGAGGGCGAAGACGCGGCCCCGGAACGCGTCCTCGACCTGCTGCTGGACGAGGGTGTCGACGCTGATCTTCACGCCCTGGGCCACGAAGCTGAGCGCGAGCGCGGCCGGCAAGAGCAGCGGGAGGCGGTAGGGCAGGATGCCGCCGAGCTGCACGACGGCCGCACCGAGCATCAAGGCGGCCGGCCAGCGCACCGGGCCTATCCGGCGGAAGGCGCTCGGCGTCACCAGCGCGGCGAGCGCGCCGCCCGCGGCGATCATCACGATCACCTGGCTGAGTCCGGCCAGGCCGGTGCGGAAGAACCCGTCCGCGCGGAAGTAGTTGCGGTACAGCAGCACCGTGCACACCGTCGTCACGCCGTAACAGAGCCGATGCGCGCCGATCGCCGTGAGGCCGTAGCGCACCGGCGGCCGCTGCTGCAGGTGCCGTATCCCGGCGGCCAGCCCACGGACCACCTGCGTCACCGTCTCCCGCGCCCGGCGTTCGACGGCCAGCGGCCCGAGCGTGCGGCGGGCGAATCCGGCGGCCGCGAGCGCAGCGAGCAGGTACGGTACGGCGGCTGAGGCGGCGATCACCGCGTACTCGCCGTTGCCGGACCCGATCACACCGCGGACCCCGATCGCGGCGCCGCCCCCGAGCGCGGCGAGCACCGTCCCCGCCGTCGTCGACAGCGCGTTGGCGGTGACCAGCTCCGCGCCGGCGACGACCCTGGGCAGCGCGGCGCTCAGCGCCGAGAGCAGGAACCGTCCGATCGAGATCAGTGCGAGGGCTGCGGCGTAGAAGCCGAGCCCGGACAGGCCGCCGGCGATCCCAGCCGCGAACGCGAGCAACCCGAAAGCGCGGACGACGTTGGCCCAGACGAGCACCCGCTGGCGCCACCAGCGATCGAGCAGGACGCCGGCAAACGGACCGATCACCGAATACGGGAGCAGCAGGACCGCGAATCCGGCGGCGACGTCCGCCGCGTGGGCCTGGCGTTCGGGGTTGAACAGCACCGTTCCGGCCAGCCCGGCAGCGAAGATGCCGTCGCCGAACTGGCCGGCCACGCGCACGACGAGCAGCCGCCGGAAACCGGAATCGGCCAGCGCGGCGAGCAGGTGTCTGCGCCGCGGCATGGGGCCGAGGCTAGCCGGGAGCCGGACGGATCCAACGGCCCGTCTGGCCCGGCGAGCGCCGGAAGGCGAAGATGAGCCCATGGCGACGGCGGATTGGGCCTCGGTACGGTTGTTCGAGCCTGCCGCCGGCCACCTGCTGGTGGCCTCGCCGCTGCTCACGGACCCGCAGTTCTCCCGCGCGGTCGTCTACCTGCTCGAACATGACGGCGGCGGGACGGTGGGTGTCGTGCTCAACCGGCCCAGCCACACGCCGGTCGGTCAGGTGCTGCCCGATTGGCACGACGCGGTGAGCGGGCCCGCGGTGGTGTTCGGCGGTGGGCCGGTCCAGCCCGACGGCGCGTTGTGCCTGGGTCAGCTCGACGAGGGTGCCGCGGGCATGCGCGAGGTTGTGGACGGTGTCTCGACCGTCGATCTGGACGGCGACGTCACCGTCATCGCGCCGATCGCGCGCCGGTTGCGGGTTTTCGCGGGGCATTCCGGCTGGTCGCCCGGCCAACTCGACTTCGAGCTGGACGAGGGTGCCTGGTGGGTGCTGGGCGGTGGCCCAGACGACCTGTTCAGCGCGGATCCGCGCACGATGTGGCGCCAGGTGCTGCGCCGCCAGCCGCCGCCGCTGTCGCTGGTGTCGACCTACCCCGAGGATCTGACCCTGAACTGATCACGCTTCTGTCTCGGACGTCCGCCGTGCGATCCCCAAGGTGGACACCGGTGGTGAATGTGGCCACCATAGGCAGGCGGCGGTCGGCGCACCGGTCGTGGCCTGCCAGAGAAGTCAGGAGAACTCATGCGAACGAGTCACAGCGTGCTGGGGGTCGGGCTGGTTGCCGCCGCCCTTGCACTGGCCGCCTGTACCGGTAGCTCCGGGGGTGGAGGATCCCCGAACAGCCCGGGCAACACCGGCAGCGCGAGCGCCGACAAGCCGGGCGGGACGCTCAAAGTCGTCCAGGGCACCTCGCCGGACAGCCTCGACCCCCAGTTCGGCTACACCACCCAAGCCGCGGCGGCCGACGTCGCCGTCTACACGCCGCTGCTCACCTACGCTGCGAAGTCCGGCACCGCCGGCACCCGGCTGGTGCCCGGCCTGGCCCAGGCGCTGCCCACGATCTCAGCGGACCAGAAGACCTACTCGCTGCAGCTTCGGTCCGGCTTGACGTACTCCGATGGCAGCAAGGTCAAGGCGTCGGACTTCACGCACGCCATCGAACGCTCCTGCAAGATCAGCTGGGGCGGCAAGTCCTTCTTCACCAGCTACATCGCCGGTGCGGCCGCTTACGACAGTGGCAAGGCCAAGACGATCAGCGGCATCAAGGCCGACGACACCACCGGCAAGATCTCGGTCACGCTCACCCAGCCCTACGGCGCGTTCCCCAACCTCATCGCGTTCCCGTCGAGCTCGCTCATCCCGAGCAGCACGCCGATGAAGGTCCTGTCGAACACCCCGCCGGTGGGCATCGGGCCGTACAAGTTCGCCAAGATCGTCCCGAACGCGTCCTACACCCTGGTCAAGAACCCATCCTTCGCGGGCTTCAACATTCCCGACATCCCGACCGGATACGTCGACCAGGTCCAGGTGAGCGTCAACAGCAACACCAACACCGAGGCCCAGCAGGTTCTGCAGAACCAGGCCGACCTGTTCGACCCCAGTGACACCCTGCCGGCCGGCGTGCTGCAGAACATCAGCAGCACGGCCAAGGGCCGCTACCAGAAGATCCCGCTCGCCTCGACGTACTACTTCTTCTTCAACACCCGGGTGGCGCCGTTCAACAACGTCAAGGCCCGGCAGGCGGTCGACATGGCCACCGACCGGACGGCGCTGGCCCGCTTGTCGAGCGGCTCGCTGACGCCGGGGTGCTACTTCCTGCCGCCGACGATCGTCGGTCACAACGAGGGCAGTTGCCCCAACGCCGGTGACCCCTCGACGGTGCCGACAGCCGACACCGTCGCCAAGGCCAAGCAGATGATCAAGAGCGCCGGCCTCGCCGGCACCAAGGTCACCGTGTGGGGGCAGCAGCGCAGCCCGCGCCAGGAATACGTCGCCTACTACACGGACCTGCTCAAGAAGCTCGGCTTCGACGCGCAGCAGAAGATCGTCCAGGACTCGGTGTACTTCCAGACGATCGGCAAGGAGAGCCTCAACCCGCAGACGGGCTTCGCCGACTGGTCGCAAGACTTCCCGAACCCGTCGGACTTCTACCTGCTGCTGTCCAAGGCGGGCATCCAGGCGACGAACAGCCAGAACTTCGGTGACGTGAACGATCCGCAGATCGAGAGCCAGCTGGCCCAGCTGCAGCCGGTGCCGGCCACGAAGCTGGCGTCGGCCACGGGCGGCTGGCAGACGCTGGACAAGTACGTCTCGCAGGACTCCTACGCGAACGTGTACGGCTACCAGGTGGCACCGATGCTGATGTCGAATCGCGTCGACTTCGCCAAGGCGGTGTTCAACCCGGTGTACTACGTCCTGTTCTCGACCGTCGAGCTCAAGAAGTAGTCGAACCGAGTGACACACACGCAGGAGGTGGGGGCCGCCCGGCAGGAGAACGAGGGAACCACCACCGACCCCGGACCACCGCGCCCCGCACTACGCCC
>JBPCOE010000072.1:0-57939 GCA_051000605.1 Jatrophihabitans sp. | reverse complement strand
ACGCCGATTGTTTTGCACAGCTCTTATTCCCTGGGCTGAGTGCGCTGCCCCGCCGGCCACCCCCGGCGCCGCAGCTCCTTGGTCGCTCCGCGGGCGAGGCCGCCGGCGAGCCCCTTGACCAAGATCTTGAGGATCGGTGCAGGCAGCGGGACCGCCGCCTGCACGTCGAGGGTGTAGTCGACGCGTGTCCCCGACGGGTCGTCGTGGAACTCGACGACCCCGATGTAGTGCCGGACCGGCAGCGGAGTGACGGCCCGGTACGTAAAGCCACGGCCAGGATCGATGGCGACGATCTGCTCGCTGATACCGAAGGGGCCCAGGCCAACCTTGTGGATCGCCCCCTCGCCCTGGCGGGCGCTCTCGCCCGCCTTGACCAGCGTGCCGCCGATCGGGCCGACCAGCTTGCGGTAGTTCTCGCGGTCGGCGAACAGCGCGAACACCTCGTCGCGCGGGCCGGGAACGATCACCGAGGTCTGCGCTCTACCCACGTGCCCTACTTCCGTCGACGGCGTCGCGTCACTGTAGCTAGATTGTCGATCACGGGTTCCGACCGGTTGCCCCGGCGGTTCAGCGACGATCTCGCGATGCTCTACGAGCTGAGCACCGCCGAGCGGACCGAGCTGGCGACGATGGCCGGCACCTCCGCGATGGCGTGCGCACCACCTGTCATGAGGGCCGCCCCGCGGTCATCCCGGCGAGCCGAACGAGCTGGTCGCTGACCTGCTCGGCCCGCTCGTAGGGCAGCATGTGCCCGGCCTGTGGGTAGACCACGAGCTCCGCGTTCGGCATGGCTTGCGCCATCGCCCGCGAGTGTGCCATCGGGCAGAGTGCGTCCTTCGTGCCGGCGAGAACGACGGTCGGGGTCCGGTCGAGCTCGCCGAGGGTGTGCAGCCGGTCGTGGCCGACCATCTCGTTCACCAGCTGCGCCGTCGTTGCCGGGTGGCTCCGGCCGACCTGAGCGGCCGTCCGGTTGCGGTTGTGCCTGGTCGCCGCGCCGGGGCCGTAGAGGCCCAGCCGCAGCGCCGCCGCTATGGCGCCGGGGCGGCGCAGGTTCATCGGGGCCCGGGACCACGACCGCACCTTGGTGACCAGCGGCGCGGCGAGCATCACCGGTGCGGTCAGGCGCCCGGACAGCCCGAAGATGTCCTTGCCCAGACCCGCCGCGCTCGTCGCGACGAGGGCGACCCCGCGCACGCGTTTGCGCACCAGCGCGGGGTGTCGCTCGGCGAAGGACATGATCACCGGGCCGCCCAGCGAGTGGCCGGCGAGCACGACCGAGCCGTGCGGGACGAGGATGGTGATGATCTCGGCGAGGTCGTCGGCGAACTGGTCGATGGTCGAGCTCCCCCGTGGACCGGCGTCGGACCAGCCGTGCCCGCGGGCGTCGTAGGCGATGACGCGAAGCTCGGGACACGTCGTTTGCAGTCGCTCGACGACGTCGTCCCAGCTGGTGTGATCCTGCGTCCAGCCGTGGACGAGCACGACGGTCGCGTCGGCGTCGGACGGGCCGAGGTCGAGCAGGCCGATCAGCGTTCCGTCGGCGAGCCGAAACGGGTCGAGATCAGGGTTGTCGCCGGCGCGATCGGGGCGTTGCTCAGCCAACGGTTTCCGGATCGCTCCGCCAGCCTCGCTCATCCCCACACCGTAGCCGCGTGGTGACGGGGACAATGCGGGAATGAGCGACGCGCTGGGTGGGGACGTGTTCGAACTCGGCACCGACGGGCCGAAGCGGATCCTGGTCGGGTTCGACGGCTCGGACACCTCGCTGCGGGCGGGGGCCTACGCCGCGGGCCTGGCCCGCCGTCAAGGTGCCCGATTGACCGTCGTATACGTCCGTCCGACTGGCAAGGTCTCCTCACAGCTGGCCCTCGCCGCCGGCGCGATGATCGAGACGCAGGCCGAGCTCGCCACCGAGATCCGCACCCTCGTCGACGAGGGCATGAAGCACGTGGGCATCCAGGCCGACTATCTCGAGCGGGAGGGCAATCCGTACCGCGCGCTGATCGCGGTCGCCTCCGAGCTCCGGGTGGACGCGATCGTGGTCGGTGCCTCGACTCAGGCCGGGCACCGTTTCGTCGGGTCGCTCGCCGCCCGGCTTGTGCGCGATGCGGCCTGGCCGGTGACCGTCGTTCCGTAGCTGTCCCCCGCATCGTCACCAGGATCCGTTGTTAAGAGGAGGTAAACTAGCAAGCATGGCGCTAGCTGCGGGCTGGTCGGCGAGCGACGAGCTCGGCAACCGCTTCCAGGCTGTGCGCCTGCTACGGGCCGGGTCCCGATTCACCGTCTACGAGGGGTTCGAGACGAGCGCCAATCGCCGGGTCGCGATCAAGGTTCCCGACGGCGCGGGGGCGTCCTGGGTCCACGACGTGCTGCGCGACGAGGGCTGCGTGCTGTCCACGCTCAGCACCCACCCGCACATCGTCACGCTGTTCCAGAGCCTCGAGCTCGACGACGGGCGGCCGGCCCTGCTGCTCGAACACTGCACGGGTTCGTTGGCGAGCACCCTGAGCGGTGGTGCCCGCATGCCACTGCAGTCCGCGATCGCTGTCGGTATCAAGCTGGCCGGGGCTCTCGAGACGGCGCACAGCGCCGGCGTGCTGCACACCGATGTCAGGCCCGCCAACGTCCTGCTCACCGAGTGGGGCGAGCCTGTCCTATCGGGCTTCGACGAAGCAGTTTCGAGCGAGGCCGGCAGCAATCGCAGACCGCAGCATGTGACCACGGCGCACACCGCACCCGAACTGCTGGAAGGCCTGGATCCCACCCCTCGCAGCGACGTGTACGGCCTGGCCGCCACGCTCTACGAACTCCTCGCCGGCCGCGCGGCGTTCCGCGCCTACGCCGGCGAATCCGCGGCCACGGTCATCGTCCGTGTGCTGAGCGGGCAGGTGAAGCCGATCGTCGCCCCGGGTGTCCCGCTCGAGATGTCGGACCTGCTCACCTGGGCGATGGCGGGCGATCCGGACAGGCGGCCACCGTCCCCGGCCTGGCTCGCCGACAACCTCGCCCGCCTCGAACGCCGCGAGGGCTGGCCGCGTACCCGCATGGTCGGCGGCTGAACTCACCGTGCCGCCGGGCTCTACGGTGGGTGGATGCGCCCGACCGATATCGTCCGTCTCGTCGTCCTTGCCCCTCCGACGATCTCACCCGACGGACGGAGCGCCGTCGTCGCGGCCACCCGGATCGATCTCGACGAGGACGCCTACCGTTCCCGGCTCTGGCAGATCCCCACGGACGGCTCGGGCGCCCCACGCCCGCTGACCCACGGTGAGCACGACAGCGCCGCGCGATACTCCCCGGACGGACGCTGGATCGCCTTTCTACGTGCCACCGGCGAGGACCGTCCCCAGCTGTTCGTGCTGCCGGTCGACGGCGGGGACGCGCGCCGGATCACCGAGCTTTCGGGCGGTGCGGGTGAGCCCGTGTGGGCACCGGACTCCCGCGTCGTCGCGTTCAGCGCCCGGGTGCTCGATCCCGGCCGCTATGGGCAAGACGACAAGATCACCGCCGACAAGGAGGCACCGCGCCGCATCACCGGCCTGCAGTACCGCGCCGACAACGTCGGTTTCGTCCTCGACCGGCGCAAGCATGTGTTTGTCGTGGACGTCACCGCGGCCGGACCGAGCCCGCAACAGCTCACTTTCGGCGATCAGGACGACGTCGACCCGGCGTGGTCCCCGGACGGGTCGCGGCTCGCGTTCGTCTCGGCGCGCCACGACGACCACGAACTCGACCGGGCCACCGACGTCTTCGTGATGCGGCCGGACGGCAGCGACCTGCGTCCGCTCACCGACAGCTCGTTCTGGCTCGGCGGCCCGGTCTTCACGGCCGACGGCGCGAGCATTCTCGCCGTGGCCGACGACGTCACGGGGGCGCCGCTCGGCAGGCTGCAGCACAACCAGGGCGTGGTCCGCATCGACGCGACGGCGGATTCGCAGCGCCCGATGCGGCTCACGGACGAGGAGACCGTGCACGTCGTGGGCGACCGGATCGTCCTCGATGGCGCGGCGCCGCTCGTCCTCGTCGAGAACCGGGGCGCGGTCGACCTGGTGACGGTGTCGCTCGACGGCTCGGCGCCGCAGGTGCGTTCGGCGGGACAGCGGCAGCTCAGCGGCGTCGCGGTCGCGGCGGGAATCACCGTCGTCACGTACTCCGACATGGCCACCGCCGGTGAGCTGGGGCGGGTGGACGGTCCCGACCTGGTGCCGCTGACCGATTTCGGCGCCGGCCTCCGGGACGCCCTCCGCCCGGTCGTCGAACTCACCGCCGAGGCGCCCGACGGCTATCCCGTCCACGGCTGGCTCGCCACGCCGCCCGGTGACGGGCCGCATCCGGTATTGCTGATGATCCACGGCGGGCCGTTCGCGCAGTACGGCTGGACGCTGCTGGACGAGGTGCAGGTCTACGTCGCGGCCGGATACGCGGTCGTCTACGGCAATCCACGCGGCTCGTCGGGCTACGGGCAGGCGCACGGTCGGTGGATCCTCGGTGACGTCGGCGAGAAGCAGTCCCCGGATCTGTACGCGCTGCTCGACGCCGCGACCACCCGCCAGGAGCTCGACGCGACGCGCGTCGGAGTGCTCGGCGGCTCGCACGGCGGCTACATGACGAGTTGGCTCATCGGCCACACCAATCGTTTCCGCGCCGCGGTCAGCGAACGAGCGGTCAACGCGATCGACAGCTTCGAGGGCGCGAGTGACATCGGCTGGGACTTCGCGGACAGCCTGTACGGCACCGACGACGCGCAGCGGCGCCGGCAGAGCCCGCTCACCTATGTCCAGGCCGTCGACACCCCGCTGCTAATCGTGCACTCCGAGCACGACTGGCGCTGCCCGCTCGAGCAGGCTCAGCGGCTGTTCGTCGCCTTGCGCCGTCGCGAGGCGGACGTCGAGCTGTTGCTGTTCCCTGGCGAGGGCCACGAGCTGTCCCGCAGCGGTCTGCCCAGTCACCGCGTCGCGCGGTTCGACGCGATCGTGGACTGGTTCAACCGCCATCTCGCCTGAGGCCACTGTTCGCCGCCGTCGAGCTGGGCGTGATACGACAGGAGTCGTGAGCGACGCTTGCGGTGCGAGCAGAGGGGATGGCGCGTCTTTGCGCAGCCCGAACGGAGTGAGGGCATGACGAGATTCCGCTCCGTCGAAGAGCTGCTGGACGACGCTCGGTCCCGGCTGGCCCGGGTCGTGCCCGAGCAGGCCGCGATCGAGGTGGCGGGCGGCGCGAAGGTCGTCGACATCCGGCCCGGCTGGCAGCGCACGCGGGACGGGGAAATCCCCGGTGCCCTCGCCGTCGAACGCAACCACCTCGAGTGGCGCCTGGACCCGGGCTCGGCCACGCGGGTCGACGCCGCTGTGCCCGGGCAGCGCTGGCTGGTGGTCTGCGAGGAGGGCTACACGTCCTCGCTCGCCGCGGACGCGCTGAACTCGATCGGCGTGCCCGCGACCGACATCATCGGCGGCTTCCGCGCCTGGGCCGCGGCCGGCCTGCCGACGGTGCCCGGCGGCAGCGAGCCCGCCAACTTCGGGCACTGAGCCGCTCGTCGAAACTCGAACGGCCGACGATTTGGCGGCAACAGCGTCGCTGGTCCGCATCTGACCTGCACGAGCGTGGCTGGGACGCCGCTCCTGCCGGACAGATCGCAATCGGCGAGTGGTCAGGCGTTCTGCGCGGCGCTATAGCCGAGCCAGCCGACGTAGCCGAGCAGGCCGAGCTTGCCCAGCTTGCGGGTCGGCCTGAGCATCATCGCGACGCCGATCGCCGCCTCGCTCGCGCCGTTGCGCTGTACCCAGGCCGCGGTGTCGTCAGGGAACACCGGCTTGGTGATCTCGGCGAACGCGTCCGGGACGACGAAATGCGCCGCACCGGACGCAGCGAGCAGGAAGCCGACCTTGCCGGCGGAGAGGAGAGCCATGCCCCCACCCTGCCATGCCGTGGATGCGCGGGAGCTCACTCCAGCGAACTTTTCGGCAGCAGCGAGTCGGCGATAATCTTCTGCTGGATCTGGCTGGTCCCCTCGAAGATCGTGGTGGGCCGGGCGTCGCGCCAGTACCGCTCGACCTGGCGTTCGGTGGTGTAGCCGTTGCCGCCATGCAGCTGCATCGCGTCGCTGGTGACGTCCACGGCCATCTCGGTGGCCATCAGCTTGACCATCGCCGATTCACGTTCGCACGGCTCCCCGCGATCGAGCAGGTCGGCCACCTGGCGGTAGAACGCCCGAGCCTGCTCGACCCGCGCCGCCATCGACGCGAGCATGAAGCGCAGCGCCTGGAAGTCGCCGATCGGGTGGCCGAACTGTTCGCGCTCCTGCAGGTAGAGCACGCAGTCCTCGACCGCGGCGCGCGCCAACCCGACCGCCCGCGCAGCCGTGTGCACCCGAGCGATGTTCAGCCACTTCTGGGTGTCCCGGAAGGCCGCGGTGCCCTGCCCGGTCACCTTGTTCGACGCCTGCACCCGGACGCCGTCGAAGGTCAGGTCCCAGGTCAGGAAGCCGTGGTAACCGATCTTGTCGATGGTCGTGCCGGTGAGCCCGGTCGGGAACGTCCCGCGCTGCTTCTCCACGATGATCGTCGCGAGTCCGGCCGACCGCTTCTCCCCCGCCGCCGCATCCTCGGTGCGGCACAGCAGCTGAATGAAGTCCGCCGCCTTTGCATTGCCGATCCAGCGCTTGTCGCCGGTGATCACGTACTCGTCGCCGTCGAGCTCGGCGCGGGTCGAAACGCCGGCGAGATCCGAGCCCGCGTCGGGCTCGGAGAAGCCGGCGGCCCCGATCCAGTCGCCGCGCGCGCTGCGCCGCAGCAACTCGTCGCGCTTGGCGCCGTCCTCGAACTCGGTCCCGAGACCCTGCGCCCGCGCGATGATGCTCGCGACGCTCATCCACGCACGGGCCAGCTCCTCGGCGATCATCGTGTACTCGAACACGCCGCAGCCCATGCCGCCGTACTCCTCGTCCACCATGATGCCGAAGTAGCCCTCGCGGCCCATCGCCTCGATGAGGCTGCGCGGCATCTCGCGTTTGTGTGGGTCGTACTCGTCGGCGATCGGCTTCACCACGTCGACGGCGAAGCGGCGCGCGCGGTCTTGGCTGGCCAGCCGAGCGTCCGTCCGGTACGGCGCGGTCAGCACCGGCGGCGGCGCAGGGTTCGGCGCGTCGGAGCCTTGTACTTCGTTCACGAGCCGAGCATGCCCGATCGCATAGGCGTGCCGACTCAACGGGCATGCTCGCACCATGTCGAACACTGTTCTGGTCACCGGCGCATCCGGGTTCATCGGCTCGCACCTGGCCCGCGCCCTCGTCGACGAGGGCCATGACGTCCGCGCGATGACGCGCCGTCCGGACGACTACAACGGCGCGGGCAAGCCGGTCGCCGGCGACGTCGAGGACCCGGAAAGCCTGCGGCCGGCGCTCGAGGGCGTGGACGTCGCCTATTACCTGGTCCACTCCCTCGCGTCGAAGGACTTCGCCCGAAAGGACGCCGATGCCGCCCGCAGCTTCGGTCGCGCGGCGGCCGACAACGGGGTCCAGCGCATCGTGTACCTCGGTGGCCTCGGCGACGACGACGGGCGACTCTCCCCGCACCTGCGCTCCCGACGCCAGGTCGAGGAGCTGCTCGGCGCGGCCGGCGTCCCGGTCACCGTGCTCCGCGCTGCCGTCGTCATCGGCCACGGCGGCATCTCTTGGGAGATCACCCGCCAACTCGTCGCGCATCTGCCGGTCATGATCACGCCGAAGTGGGTCAAGACCCGCACCCAGCCGATCGCCCTGCTCGACGTCGTCCGCTACCTCGTCGGGGCCCTCGACCACCCCGACGCCGAGGGCCGAGTGTTCGAGATCGGGGGCCCTGAGGTCCTGCGTTACGTCGACATGCTGACCCGCGCCGGCAAGCAGATGGGCAAGCGGGTACCGACCTTCGACGTGCCGCTGCTCACGCCGCGGCTGTCCGGTCGGTGGCTGGCACTCGTCACGGACGTCGACTACCCGACAGCACGTAACCTGGTGGACTCCATGGACAACGAGGTCGTCGTCCATGACCGGTCGATCGAGAGCATCGTGCCCGGCGAGACGGTCGGCTACGACGAAGCAGTGCGCCTTGCGCTGAAGGCGCGGGCGGAGGGCGCATGACGGAACGGTCCCCCGCGCGTCCTCGACGGCCGTCGCCGGTGCCGCTTCAGGACCGCGCCCGCCGACTCGTCGGCCCTGTCCTGCTCGACCAGGTGCCTCGCGATCATCAGCAGCCCGACCACGAGTTCCGGCGGCGTCGCGTCGTCGTGGCGGTCGCGCTCGTCGTCGGCGCGACCCTGCTTGGCCTCTCGCTGGCCACCAGCCCCGGCGACCCGGCGTTTTACCCGCTGACGATCGCCGTCGCTGCGGTGTGGCTGATCGGCGGTTTTGCGAGCGGCCCGCTGCACCTCGGCTATATCCCGTTCCGCGGCACGCTGCGGCGCCCGATCGTCACGCCGGTCGCGCTCGGCCTGATCGCATCCGCGGTGTTCGTCGGCGGCGCGTTCGTCATCAAGTACATCGAACCGCTGCGGAACTTCGTTGCCGGGGTGCTGGAGCACGCGAACCAGGGCAACCTCGCGCTGATCGCGTTCGTCGCGTTGCTGAACGGCGCCGCCGAAGAGGTGTTCTTCCGCGGCGCGCTGTTCGCCGCCATCGGGCGGCGGCACCCGATCCCGATCTCGGTGGTCATCTACGCCATCGTCACGATCGCCACCGGCAACCCGATGCTGGTGTTCGCGGCCGTCGTGATGGGGACGCTGTTCGGGCTGCAGCGCCGGGCGTCCGGCGGGATCCTCGCCCCGATGCTCACCCACCTGACGTGGTCGACGATGATGCTTTTCGCATTGCCGCCGATCATCGGGCACCCCACCTGATCAGTCCGGCGGGTTGAACCGGACGGTGATCTCCTCGAAACCCTTGGCCTGCTGGGCCTGCGCCTGCTGCGTGTAGCTCTTCTGGTCCGCGGCGGTGAGGTCGACGTCGTCGGTGAACGGGGTCAGCAACGCCCGCGGGTACAGGTGCAACGAGCGGACGGTGTTGAACTCGACGGCCAGCATCACCACAATCGACTCCAGGTAGATCCACACGACCAGCCCGAGGACGATCGCAAAGAGCCCGTCGATCTCGGACGCCCTGCGCACCACCGAACCCACGTACACGGCGCCGAAATACTGCAGCGCCTGCCAGACAGCGGCGGCGCCGAGCGCACCGGGCAGCGTCTGGCGCAACGTGAGGGCGCGCGCGGTGGCGAGCCGGAATCCGGTGGTGAACACAGCTACGTTGATCACGAGGGTGCCGACCCCGATACCGATCTTGCTCAGTGCGCCGAAGCCGTCGACGATGCTGCCGAGCGCGGCGAGCGCGGTAGTGCCGATGATCGACAGGCCGATGACCGACAGCAGCAGGATGCTGCGCCCGCGCGCAGCGAACGGGTTCGGCCGCTCGTTACGCGGCACCCGCCAGATCGTGTTCATCGCGTTCTGCGCGGCCTGCGCCGCGCCGAGGCCGCCGTAGAGAGTGCCCAGGATGCCGATCGAGAGCCCGACCCCGCTGCCCGAGACACCGTGGGGGTCCGCCAGCTCCTGGCCGACGATCGGGAACTGACCGAGGACGGAGTGGAACAACTGCTTCTGGACATCCGGATGGGCCTCGAGGGCGAAGTTCAGGATGGTCGATGACAGCAGCATCAGCGGGACGAGGGACAGGAAGCCGTAGAACGCGATGAGGGCGGCAAGGTAGTTGCCCTGGTCGTCGAAGAACTTGTACACGACCGCGATCGGCAGGCCGGCGCGCGGATGGCCGCGCTGGAAGCGGTCGAGTCGCTCGATGACCGACATCTCTCACCCTGCTCCTCGAAGCTCAGAACGTCTTGTGCAGGACGAGCGGATACACCGGCCCGGCGCCCGACTCGCGTAGCAGGGCCGCGGCGACGGTCAGCGTAAAGCCACTGCGGGTCGTGTCGTCCAGCAGCAGGACGGGCCCGGGCGGCACCGGACCGTCGACCGACAGGCGGCGCAGGGCGCACGTGGCCGACTCGAGGTTGGTCCCGGCGTCGCGTTGGCAGCCCGGACCGACGGCGAGGAGCGGCGTCTCGATCTGCATCCGCCCCAGCTGCGCCAATCGAGCGGCAAGGTCGGCGAGCAGGGTCGGGCGGGTGCGGGACGGGACCCAGGTGACCCAGGTCGGCCGCCCCGCCGGCCAGCCCCAGCGCGAGAGCGTCGTGACCAGGCCGTCGAACAGCTCGGCGCCGACCGGTCCGTCGGCCGCGAAGGCGGTCCCGATCTCGGCCAGCCACGCCGGATCCTCGGCGACCGCGAGCGCGCGACCGGGTTCGGCGCGCCCCGACTCGGCGATCTTGCCGCGCCTCGCGGTGGCGCCGCCGTCCCCGCTGCGCGGTTTGGTGCCACCGTTCCCGCTCCCCGGGAGGCCCGAAGGCCACATCTTGCGCGGCCCGAGCACCGTCACCTGCTCGCGCAGGTGCGCCGTAGCGGCGCGAATCGTGTCGGTCGACGGCTCCGGGCCGGGCGCGGGTAGCCGGGCCGTGCACACCGCACACCGCCCGCAGTCGGTGCCGCCGGTGTCATCGAGTTCGTGGCGCAACTGCTGCATCAGGCACGTCTCGGAGCGTTCGTAGGTAAGCATCGCGCCCTGCTCGCGTCGGCGGGCCGCGGCGATGCCCGCGTACCGCTCTGCGTCGTAGAGCCACTCGCGGCCGGTAGCCGCCCAGCCGCCGTCGCCGCGCTCGACCGCGCCCTCGACGTCGAGGACCTTGAGCAGCGTCTCGAGCCGGCCGCGCCGCAGCCCGGAGTCGGCCTCGATACGCGGCAAGGTGAGCGGCCCGTTCGCCAGGACGGCCAGCACCTTGCGCACCCGGTCCTCGGACGGAAACGCTGTGGAGTCGAAGTAGGCCCAGATCTTCTGGTCGGCGGCGGTCGGGAGCAGGACCGCCTGCGCCCTGTCGAGCGCGCGCCCGGCGCGCCCGACCTGCTGGTAGTACGAGATCGGTGACGGCGGGGCGCCCAGGTTGATCACGAACCCGAGGGTGGGATGGTCCAGCCCCATGCCGAGGCTGGACGTCGCCACCACGGCCCGCAGTTCGTGCGCGAGCAAGTGCCCCTCGATAGCGGCGCGCTCGTCGGGCGGGGTGGCCGAAGAGTACGCGGCCACGGCCAGGCCACGGTCGACGAGAAACGAGGCGAGCTGAGTCGTACCGGCCACGGTAAGGGTGTAGATCAGACCCGAGCCGGGCAGATCGGGACCGGCCAGCGCGTCGGCGATCCAGGCGTAAGCGGTCGGGACGTCGGGAGTGTCGATCACCGACAACGCGAGGCTTTCACGGTCGAGCGAGCCGCGCAGCGTCAGCGTGTCGGTGCCGAGCTGCGCGGCGACGTCGGCGGTGACCCGGTCGTTCGCCGTCGCGGTGGTGGCCAGGACGGGCGTGCCCTCGGGGAGGCGGGCCAGCACGTCCCTGATCCGCCGGTAGTCGGCGCGAAAGTCCGAGCCCCAGTCGGACACGCAATGCGCTTCGTCCACCACGAGCATGCCGATGCGCGAGGCCAGGCGGGGCAGCACCCGCGAGCGGAAGCCGAAGGAGTTCAACCGCTCGGGCGAGATGAGCAGGACGTCGACGGTGTCGGCCGCGATCTGGGCTTCGATGGCCGGCCAGTCGTCGATGTTGGCGCTGTTCAAAGTGACCGCGTGCAGGCCGGACCGCTGCGCCGCTGCGACCTGGTCACGCATCAGGGCCAGCAGCGGCGAGATGACGAGGGTAGGCCCGAAACCCTGAGTGCGACGCAGACCGGCGGCGATCCAGTAGACCGCCGACTTGCCCCAGCCGGTGCGCTGGATGACGACGGCCTTGCGATGCTCGGCGACCAGGGCCTCGATGGCGCGCCACTGGTCGACGCGCAGGACGGCAGCTGGACCTGCGAGCCGGGTGAGGTGTTCCTGTGCGGCGCTGCGGAGGTCGACGGTGGCGGTCATGGCCTCATCGTGCCTGGGCCCTACGACAGCGAGCGACACTTGCGGAGCGAATCACGACATTCTCCTACCGAGTCCGCACCGAGCAGATCTCACGGTTCTGCGAACAGGATGTGTAGGCCTCCGGCGCAATGGATTTTCCGACGGCGCGGGCGCATGCTGGGGGTCCACTCTGGCGGGGGCACACCTAACCCTGGTCGGTCACTGATCCCGCTGGAGGCAGCGTGACCCTTTCCCTTGCCGTCCGTCGAGGCAGCGACTTCTCGCTGCTGAGCAAGCAGATCCGCGACGCCCGGTTGCTCGACCGGCGTCGGGTGAGCTACTTCTTCCGCATCGCGTTGACCGTGCTCGCTTACGCGGGCACCTGGGCCGCGTTCGTCCTGATCGGCGAGTCCTGGCTGCAGACCATCACGGCTACCGTGATGGGTCTGCTCTTCACCCAGGTTGCGTTTCTCGGCCACGACGGCGGCCACCAGCAGGTCTGGCGGTCCAAGAAGGCCAACGACCTGCTGGGCATCGTCGCCGGCGACCTGCTGACCGGCCTGAGTTACGGATGGTGGGTCGACAAGCACAACCGGCACCACGCCAAGCCCAACCACGAGGGCCACGACCCGGACATCGGCGAGGGCGTCCTGGCGTTCACGACCGAGCAGGCCGCGCACCGCAACGGGCCCGTTTCGAAGTTCATCACGCGCAACCAAGCGATCCTGTTCTTCCCATTGCTCACGCTCGAGGGCCTGCAACTGCATGTCGCGAGCTTCCTGTCGCTGCGTGACGGCGCTACCCACAAACACCGCCGCCTCGAGGTCTCGCTCTTCGCCGTGCACGTCGTCGGTTACCTCGGCGCGATCTTCTACGTCCTCGGCCCGGTCCAGGCGCTCGTGTTCGTAGCGATCCAGCAGGCCGTGTTCGGTCTGTACATGGGCTGCTCGTTCGCCCCGAACCACAAGGGCATGGCCATCGTCGGCCCCGGGGTCAAGATCGATTTTTTGCGCCGTCAGGTGCTGACGTCCCGAAACGTACGCGGCGGATGGTTCACCGACTTCGCGCTCGGGGGCCTGAACTACCAGGTGGAGCACCACCTGTTCCCGAACATGCCGCGTCCGAGCCTGCGCAAGGCACAGAACATGGTTCGGGCCTTCTGCGCCGAGCACAGCATCCCGTATACTGAGACGACTCTGGTGGGCTCCTATGCCGCAGCGCTGCGCTCCCTGCACGACCTGGGCGAGCCGTTGCGCGTACAGGCCGCCCAGCTGCGGGCGACGAGATCTGGCGTGCGCGCCTGATAGATGCGGCCGCGTACGGGTTGCCGCGAAGCCCTAGCCAGCACCGGGTCTGTGGCTGTTATGCTCGCCGCGGTCTTTACGCACCGTTCCTACCCGTGATCATTTCGCGCGGAATTGTGCAGCGCGCATCGTGTCTTCCACCTGGTTGGCAAGTTGAGCGGACCGGGACATCGCGCGGTGCGATGTCTCCCCGTATATCGGTGAAAGGCAAGTGCATGACGCAGGGAACTGTGAAGTGGTTCAACAGCGAGAAGGGCTTCGGCTTCATCGCGCCCGACGACGGCGGAGCGGACGTGTTCGTTCACTTCTCCGGCATCGTGGGTGACGGCTACAAGAGCCTCGACGACAACCAGCGCGTCGAGTTCGAGGTCACCCAAGGCCAGAAGGGCCCGCAGGCCCAGAACGTCCGGGCGGTCTGAACCACCCGCAACGTAGCGACCGCCTCGCACCGGCAACCGGTGCGGGGCGGTTTCGTTTCTGCTGACGCCGCTACCGGCCCCGCGAATTGAATGCGGATCGCTGAGGCGCGTCAGTCCGGAGTCTGGACCGACTCCCGCTTCGTCGCTTCCGGGCGCTCGGTCCGCGCGTCGGAGTCTTCGAGAATGATCTCGGCCTCGCGCTCTGGGTCGTCGCTACCGGCCTGCTGCTCCTCGGGCAACAAACCCGCTCGGCGCTCGACCCGGTCACCGTCTGGCTCTTCCGTCATGCCCAACGTCCTACCCAGATCGGGATCCGACCCGCCGCGTGAACGAATCCCGAGCACCGCAATAGTGGACGTGTGCACCAATACTTCCCGGCCGCCGAGCCCGGGTGCCCGACCTTCGCCGAGGACAGCGAGTGGCACCCCCTCGTCGATGGCGAGGGCTACTTCAACGAGCTCGACCGCCTGCTGGCCGAGCTCGGGGTCGGCGACGAGATCCTGATCGCCGGGCTTGCGTTGGATCCGGAACTCGACCTTCGCGGCCGGCGCTCGGGTGCGGCCGACTACGAGAGCCTGGCCGACCGGCTCGTCGCCGCTGGAGCGGCTGGCACGGATGTCCGGGTGCTCGTCGCCGGCAAGGTCACCGCGTCGTTCATCCCGCTCCCCGGGCTGGCGATCTTCCGGGCCAACGCGGCTCTGGTGCGCCGCCTCGACCAGGCGCGGCCGAAGGGCTGGCCGCCCGAGCGTCGGCCACCGCTCGAGGGACACGCGCTCGTCGACTATTCCGGCGTCCTGCTGGGCTCGAACCACCAAAAGACCGTTGTCGTCACGCAGGGCGGTGTGGTGACGGCATTCGTCGGCGGAATCGACTTCGTCGCCAGCCGGTACGACGCCGCTCCGCACGACAGGCTCTCGCTCGACGGGGAACGCTGGGGCTGGCACGACGCGGCGGTGCGGTTGTGCGGACCGGCCGCGGCTCGCGCCCACGACGCCTATCTCGAGCGGTGGCACGAGGCCGCCACCCTGCCGCCGAAGCCCTACCTCAAACCCCGGATCCGGCTGCCGCGGATCAATCCGCCGACCGCGCCCGCGCCGGCGCCGGCCGTTCTGCAGCAGCCCGTTGCGTCCCCCGGCACGTCGGTCCGGGTGCTGCGCTCGGTGTCCGACCGAAAGCTCGACTCGCTCTTCCCGTGGCGGCGCCACCGGTGGGACGCCGTGCCGCAGCGCGGGATCCACGAGATCTACGAGACGGTCGTAGCCGCGATCCGGGCCGCGCGCCGCTACGTCTACATCGAGGACCAGTACCTGTGCGAGTACGCCGGGCGGCGGCCACCCTTCGAGCTGTACCCCCATCTGCGTGATGCCGCGGCCCGCGGCGTCAAGCTTATCCTCGTCGGCTCGGGCACGCGCGACCCCGAGGATCCGGGCATCAACGTCCGACCGATCAATCGCCGCGTCAACCGCGACATCCGGACCAAGATCATCGATCAGCTGGACGCCGATCGCCGCGGCAACGTCGTGCTGTTCCGCATCGAGCACGCGACCGTGCATGCCAAGCTGATCATCGTCGACGACGTCTTCGCCAACATCGGCTCGGCCAACCTGTTCAGCCGCTCGATGAGCGGGGTCGACTGCGAGATCAGCGCGGCCGTCGCCACGTCGACCTCGCTCGTGCGCGACCTGCGCATCCAGGTCTGGGGCGAGCACCTGCGCGCTCCGCTGACGCGCGACCTGAAGGCCTGCCTGGCCGATCTCGACCTGGCGTTGGGGATCTGGAACGCCGCATGGTTGCCCGCCGACCGTCCGAGGAGCACCTGGCGAACGCCGGGCGAACCGGGTCCATTCGCTCCCGCCGAGACCGTCCTGCAGCGGGTGGACGTACCGCGCTGACCCGTCGGCACTGATGGCTGATGCACAGCCGGTTCGTGATCGGTGCCCTTTTCGTCGCTCTCGCGCCGTGACTAGCGTGGCCGCATGACGAACACCATTGGTCATCCGCTCGCCAACCTCCCGACCACCGACGCGCGGGTGCGCGAGCTCGATCGCGCGCACATGTTCCACTCGTGGTCCGCGCAGGGGTTGATCGACCCCCTGCCGATCGCGAGTGCGCAGGGCTCGCACTTCACCGACTTCGACGGCAACACCTATCTGGACTTCGCCAGCCAGCTGATCAACGCCAACATCGGGTACGGGCACCCGCGCCTCGTCGCCGCGATCCAGGACTACGCCGGTAAGCTGACGACCATCGCGCCGACGTTCGCGAACGACGCCCGCAGCGAGGCGGCCCGGCTGATCGCCGAACTCGCGCCAGGTGACCTGAACCGGGTGTTCTTCACCAACGGCGGGGCCGAGGCGGTCGAGAACGCGATGCGGATGGCGCGGATCCACACCGGGCGGCACAAGGTGCTCGCCACCTACCGCAGCTATCACGGCGCGACGGCCGGTGCGATCTCGCTCACCGGTGACCCGCGGCGCTGGGGCGCCGAGCCTGCGATCAGCGGCGTCGTCCATTTCTGGGGACCGTACCGCTACCGGTCGGCGTTCCACTCGACCTCGCTGGCGCAGGAGAGCGACCGCGCGCTGCAGCACCTGCGCGACACCCTGATGGTGGAGGGCCCGCAGACCGTCGCGGCGATCATCCTGGAGACCGTTGTCGGCACGAACGGCGTCCTGGTGCCGCCGGACGGCTACCTCGACGGCGTCCGCGCGATCTGCGACGAGTTCGGCATCGTCTACATCGCCGACGAGGTCATGGCCGGCTTCGGCCGCTGCGGCGAGTGGTTCGCCGTCGACCACTGGGGCGTCACGCCCGACCTCATCACTTTCGCCAAGGGCGTGAACTCCGGCTACCTCCCGCTCGGGGGAGTCGTCATCAGCGAGCGCATCGCGCAGACGTTCGACGAGCGGGTCTACCCCGGCGGCCTCACGTACTCGGGACACCCGTTGGCCTGCGCCAGCGCCGTGGCGTCGATCAACATCTTCGCCGACGAAGGCATCGTCGAGCACGCCCGAAGGCTCGGCACCGACGTCATCGGCCCGGAGCTCGCCAAGATCGCCGACCGGCACCCGTCCGTCGGCGAGGTGCGCGGCCTCGGCGTCTTCTGGGCCGTGGAGCTCGTGCGCGACGCCGACACCCACGAGCCGCTCGTCCCCTACAACGCAAGCGGGGCGGCGGCCAAACCGATGAACGAATTCGCCGCCGCCTGCAAGGAACGCGGACTGTGGCCGATGACGCACTTCAACCGCACGCACGTGGTGCCGCCGTGCACGACCACCGAACAGGACGTCCGGGACGGTTTGGCGATCCTCGACGAAGCGCTGGACGTGACCGATTCCTACTACGCGGGAGCAGCCCGCTGACGGCTACCCGCGCCTGACCGGGCGGCATAGGGAATGCTGGCGAGCATGCCGAAGGATCTTGCCGCCCGCCTGCTGGACGCGCAGGTCGCGTGGGTCGTCGCCGAGCTCACCGGACCGGGCCTGGCCGAGCTCCTCGAACGCGACGTCGACGACCTGCTCTCGATCGGCGAGAAGCTGCCACTCGCGTCGGTGGTCAGCGCCGACGCGGTCAAACTCGTCCTGCGCCGCGCGATCGACGCCACCGGCGACAGCGCCCTGCTGACGTCCGCGATCGACACCCTGGCCGACACGATCTACGATCTGCCGTCAGCGTCCGAGCACCTGCTTGGTGACGTCGTCGACCGCGATCACGTCGACGCGCTCGTGGTCAAGGTGCTGAGCATGCATCGCCTGCAGGACCAGGCGATGGATCGCATGCTGGACAGCCCCGCCGTCGGCCAGGTCGCCACCCGATTCGTCGGGAAGATCGTCGCCGACTTCGTCCAGGAGAACCGGCAGCGCGTGGAGAAGCTGCCCGGCGCCAAGTCGCTGATGTCGATCGGTCTCGGCGCGGCGAGCAAGGTGCGCAACGCCACTCAGGACACCTTCATCGGCGATGCGGCCGGCAGGAGCGCGCACTACGCGATCAAGCGGACGAACAGCGCCACCCGCGAGCTCATCCGCGAGGCGCCGTTGCGAGAGGCCGCGCTCGAGCTGTGGGACCTGCAGGCCACGGAACCGATGAGCGACCTGCGAGCCTTCTTGACCTCCGCGGACTTGCGGGAACTTGCGCAAATCGTGCGTGGGCTGATCGTCGACGCTCGTAGCACCGACTACGCGGGCGACCTGATCGACGCGTGCGTCGACGCGGTCTTCACCTCCTACGGTTCGACGGACGTCACCGCATTGCTCGTCGACCTCGGCATCGGCCGCGACGATCTGATCTTCGGCCTGCAGCAGCTTGCGCCGACATTGCTGGACACGCTGCGTGACACCGGTGCGCTCGACACGATCGTCCGGGATCGGCTCGCGCCGTTCTTCGAATCGCCCGAACTCGTCGGCATCCTGGAGAGCGCTGTCACCGCGGCGGGAGCGTCCGCACCCCGGACTCGTCGAACGCCCTGAGCCGACACGTCGCCAGCCGCGCCGACCACCTCAGGGCGCGGACGGCCGATCGGGTCGTCCACAGGCCCGGGCTCGTTACCCGAGAGGGAATCGACGCCCCCCGCCGCCGTTGGTTTCCTTGACCCATGCCCAGCACCCGAATCATCGCGAGTACCGGCGTCGTCCGCTTCGATCGCACCCTGCGTGCGGTGATGTGGATGGACGCGTTCCTGTCCGTCGCGCTCGTCGTCGTCGGCTTGATCGCGAGCCCGATCGTGGCGACGATCGGGGTGCCGGAGCGCGTCCTGTTCTCACTCGGGCTCGCGAGCATCCTGTGCGCGCTGCTGCTGGCGGTGTTCGGCGCGATCACCGCTGTAGTGCTGATGATCCGGATGCAGGGCGGCCAGTATCTCCTGCCGACCGAGCTGCGCCTACCGTTACCGCGCCCAATGCGTCCGCCGATGTGACCGGACTGTTGCGAGGTGCGCTTTTCGAGTCGCAGGGCGGGCGAGCATAGTGCGGGGTGTGCAAACGGTCGGCCTGACATGGCAACACTCGTTCGAGGTTGCCGCGGCGCTCACGGTGACCGGCGGCGCACTGGCGACGTCCTCCCATCGCCAGGCTCGCTGGGTCGGCGCATTCCTACGCGAAACCGCAGTCATCGGCGCGCTTTACGGGCTCTGGCACCTGGCCGGCGAGATCTCGGTAACCGGAACCGCGGGCGCGTTCCACCGCGCGCACTGGATCGCCAGCGCCGAGAACTACCTGCCGCTACCGTCCGAGCGAACTGTGCAGCACTGGGTCCTCGGCCATGACCTGATCGTCCAGGCGGCCAACCTCTACTACGCCACGATGCACTTCACCTGCATGTTCATATTCTTGATCTGGCTGTTCGTACGCCACCGTGACCGGTACCGGCCCGTCCGCCAGGTCATGGCCTGGACGACGCTGGCCTGCCTGCTGATCCAGCTGCTGCCGGTGGCGCCCCCCCGGATGACCAAGGGCATCATCGACACCGGTCTGGCCTACGGTCAGTCGGTGTACAGCAACGGCCTGGCAATCGATCAACTGTCGGCCATGCCGTCGGTGCACGTAGCGTGGGCGGTCTGCGTCGGCTACTACGTGTGGCGCATCGCGTCGCCCCGCTGGCACTGGATCGGGCCGGCGCACGCGACCATCACGATCCTTGTCGTCGTCGCCACCGGCAATCACTGGTGGCTGGACGGCATCGTCGCCGTCGCGCTTCTGGTGATCTGCGCGTGGGGCGTGGTGGGCGTCCGGCACGGTTGGCAGTCCGTGAGGGTGCGGTGGCAGCTGGGCAGCCTCGCACGGACCGCGCCGTCGATACCGTCCGGCGAGCCCGTTCGACCGTGAGCGCGCACAATGTAGGCATGCCTCTGGACGTACGCACCCGGCTCGCCGAGATCGTGTTCGAGCGCGTGGCGGGCGCCGACGGGCCGAAGCACCGCGAGCGCATCCACCTCGCGCCGGGCGAGCGATGGTTCGCGCAGGACCGTCCGATCCGGCTCGTGCACGCCGACTCGTCGATGTTCATGGGCGGCCTGCGCGCATTGCTGCTGCAGTCGCTGCACCCGCTGGCCATGGCCGGCGTGGCCGAGCATTCGGACTACCGCGGCGACCCGTGGGGTCGGCTGCAGCGGACGAGCTACTTCCTCGCCGTCACGACCTTTGGACTGGCCGAGGACGCCGAACGCGCGGTCGCCAAGGTCAAGGGGATTCACCGCCGCGTCAACGGGACCGCACCGGACGGTCGGGCGTACGCGGCGTCCGACCCGCACCTGCTCAAGTGGGTCCACCTGGCCGAGATCGACAGCTTCCTGTCGACGTATCAGCTCTACGGCAGCGCACCGCTGGACGCCGCCGGCCGCGACGCCTACGTCGCCGACACGGCCCGGGTGGCCCGGGCCCTCGGGGTTATCGAACCGCCGGAGACCGAAGCCGGCCTGGCCGAGCAGCTGGCGGCGTACCGCCCGGAATTGCGGGGGACGCCCGACGCTCGGGCGGCGGCCCGGTTCCTGCTCGTCCGGCCACCGCTGCCGGTGATCGCCCGTCCGCCCTACGCCGTGCTCGCGTCGGCGTCGGTGGCCTCCCTGCCGCCGTGGACGAGGTGGCCACTGCGACTGCCCTACCTGCCGGGCGCCGAGCGGACGGTCGTCCGCGCGGCGGGCAAGGGCGTCGTGCGCACGCTGCGCTGGATCGCGACGCCCGCGCCGCAATCCGCCGCCTGACTCACGTGCCCACGTGGGCGAGCGCTTGCTGCAGCAGCACGCCCTGGCCGTTCACCATGTCGGCCAGCACCGCCGGGTCGCGGGCCTCGTCGGGAGTCATCCAGCTCAGCTCGAGCGCGTCCTGACGCGGTTCGCAGTCGCCCTCGACCGGGATGACAAACGCCAGGGAGACCGCGTGCTGACGCGGATCGTGGAACGGCGTGATGCCCGGAACGGGGAAGTATTCGGCCACCGTGAACGGCTGCGGCGTCGCCGGGATCCGCGGCAGCGCGAGGGGTCCGAGGTCCTTTTCCAGGTGTCGCATCAGCGCCTGCCGCACCCGCTCGCCGTACCGCACGCGCCCGGTCACCAGCGCACGACTCATGGCGCCGTGCTCGTCGGCGCGCAGCAACAGACCGACGGCCATCACCTCTCCCACCGCGTCGACGCGGACCGGGACGGCGTCGACATAGAGGATCGGCAGCCGCTGCCGGGCGCTGTCCAGCTCCTCACGGCTCAGCCACGCCCCCGCAACGTCACTGTCGATGCTCATTCCCTAATCCTGCCAGCGCGCGGATCATGTGCGGGGACGGTCAGTAATCTGGCCGGATGAGTGTCACGCTCGGCAAGGGCGCAAATGTCTCGTTGACCAAGGAAGCCCCCGGCCTGACCGCCGTCGTCATCGGGCTCGGGTGGCAGGCACGATCGTCGACGGGTGCCGAGTTCGACCTCGACGCGTCGGCGCTGCTCTGCGGTGCGAATGACAGGGTGCTCTCCGACGAGCACTTCGTCTTCTACAACAACCTGCTCTCCCCCGACGGCTCGGTCGAGCACACCGGCGACGACCTGACCGGCGGGTCGGGTCTCGACGACGACGAGCGGATCAAGGTGGACCTGGCGAAGGTCCCGCACGACGTCGAGCGCGTCGTCATCGTCGTGTCGATCCACGACGCGCAGGGCCGGGACCAGAACTTCGGTCAGGTACGCCGGGCATTCATCCGGGTCGTCAACCAGGCCGACGAGGCGGAGCTGACCCGGTACGACCTCACCGAAGACGCCTCGACCGAGACCGCGATGATCTTCGGTGAGCTATACCGGCTGCGCGGCGAATGGAAGTTCCGCGCTGTGGGGCAGGGTTACACCTCCGGACTTGCGGGTATTGCCCGCGACTTCGGCGTCGACATCGCGTAAGCGCCGGTCACCGCGATCGGCACGAGCGGTCCGGTCAGCCGAGCGCGTAGACCGGTGGCGCGAGCGATCGGGCGGTGAATGCTCGCGACTACCGCTTCGGCCGAGCCGATCAGCCGCACTTCTCGCGCGGCGCGGGTGATCGCGGTGTAGAACGTCTGCCGGGTCGCCAGCGGCGATCGCGCGAGCGGGAGCAGGACGGTCACCGAATCAAACTGGCTGCCCTGTGCGCGGTGCACCGTCATCGCGTGCAGCACCCCGACCGCACCGAGCCGAACGAGCGGAGTCTCCGTCGGCGAGCTGCCGCGCCGAAACGATGCCACCAGGTCGTCGCCGCGACGGACCACGACGCCGCAGTCGCCGTTGTACAACTCGATCTCGTAGTCGTTGGCCGTGACCAGCAGCGCTTGCCCGGCATAGCGGCCGTCGGCGCGCGGGACGGTGCCGAGATCGGGCGCCAGCCAGCGTTCGACTGACTCGGTCCAGTGCCGGACGCCGCGGGGGCCCGCGCGGTGGGCGCACAGCAGCCGGTGGCGACCCAGCGCATCGAGCGCCGCGGCGCAGTCACCAGCTCGAGCTGCGTCGATCACCGCGCGCTCGTGCGCCAGCGCCGCCGCCCGGATCTCGGCGACGGCGTCGCCCGAGACGGGTGCGTCGTCGGAGACCTCGTGGAACACGAGCCCGGGCGGTCCCGCGCGGAGCAGCGCGAGCGCGCCCTCGCCGTGGCCGGCCCGGGCCAGCGCTGCGAGCTCGGCGATGGGACCACCGGCGGCGAAGCGATGCACGGTCCGCAGCCCGACCACGGACTCCCGCAACCGGGCGCCTGTGCCGTCGGGCCGTTCGACCGGGGACAGGCCGTCCGTCGCCGTCGACAGCACCGCGCGGAACTGCGAGGTCAGCGGGCCGACATCGTCCTCGTCGACGAGATCGCCGAGGACGGCGCCGGCCTCGACCGAGGCCAGCTGATCCGGGTCGCCGACCAGGACCAGCCGCGTTCCCGGGGCGAGCGCCTCGAGCAGGCGGGCCATCAGCGTCAGGGGGACCATCGAGCTCTCGTCCACGACCACGACGTCGAAGGGCAGGTGGTTGCCCCGGTCGTGCTCGAACCGGCTCGAGGTACCCGGGCGCCAGCCCAGCAGCCGGTGCAGTGTCGAGGCCGACAGCCGCGCCAGAGCGGCGCGGTCGTCGGCGGTGAGTTCACCGATCGCCGAGTGGACGGCCTCCTCCAGCCGGGCCGCGGCCTTGCCCGTCGGCGCGGCCAGCGCCACCCGGAGGCTGGGCCCGAGACGCCGCAGCAGCACCGTGATGAGCTGGGCGACGGTGGTGGTCTTGCCGGTGCCCGGGCCGCCGGCGATCACCGAGACCCGCGAGAGCGCAGAGGTGGCCACGGCCAGCCGTTGGTCAGGCGCCGTGTCGCCCGGGAACAGCGCGTCGAGGTCGGCGCGCAGGAGGGCCGGATCGATGTCGGCCGGGCGGTCGTCGCTGCGGCGGAGCAGATCTTCGGCGACCTGGACCTCCTGACGCCAGTAGCGATCGAGCCACAGACGCGAGCCCACCATCTGCACGGGCGGGCCGCCCGCGGTGCCGAGGACGATCGGGCTGACCGCGCACGCCTCGACCCACCCGCGGGCCTCCGGCCAGGGCAGGTCGGCGGGCGGCACCGTCTCGTCGACCGCGTCGGGGTCCGGGGTGATCGTCTGCGCGGCGGCGGCGAGATCGCACACAACCGAGCCGTGCCGGGTGCCGCGGACGGTCAGGGCCACGGCGAGCAGCACCCGGTCGCCGGTCTCACCGGTCAGCGCGCCGAGCCGCCGGGCCACGTGGACGTCCGCCGGCGCGAGCACGCCCGCGGCGTCGAAGGCGGCGAGCAATCCGCGCGCGCGGACCGCCGCCAACCGGGTCATGTCTGCACCCCTCGCGTCTGTACGCCTCGGGCCAGGGTGTCCGAGATGGCCTCGACCAGCGACGCCGGCGGGTGCCAGGCGAACACCCCAGGCACCGTTCGGTCATCGGCCAGCACTCCCGGCCCGCACATGCCCCGCAGGAACAGGTACAGCACGCCGCCGAGGTGCCGAGTGGGGTCGTACGCCGGCAGCCGCCAGCGCAGGAACCGGTGCAGCGCGACGTCGTAGAGCAGGGCCTGCAGCGGGTAGTGCGCGTGCAGCATCGCCTCGGCCATCGCGTCGGCCCGGTAGTCCCAGGCGGTCAGCGGCTCGTCGAACGGCCCGAGCCGGTTGGTCTTGTAGTCGGCCACCAGGTAGCGCCCGCCGACGCGGAACACGGCGTCGATGCTGCCGCTGAGGTACCCGCGCAGGACGGCGTCACCGACAACGGGATCGTCGAGCAGCTCCGCGTAGCGCGCCAGAGGATCGTCCGGCGGGAGGTGCGCACGCAGCAATTGCGCAATATCGCGCAAATACGTGGTGCCGTTCGGACGGTCGCCGCCGCGCAACGGCAACTCGAAGTCCAGTTCGACGAGCCGGTCACCCGGCGCGATGTCGACGAGTGCGCGGTCGTCGGTCAGCGGCCCGAGCGGCGTCCGCACCGCCGGCAACAATGCGTCCGCGACATCGTCGACCACCAGCCCGACCGGGCCGAATCGGCCCGCCATGGCCCGGGTGTGGGTGCGCAGCTCGGCCACGAGATCGGCCGACGTCGGGTCGGCCCGCTCGAGGACGGCATGGACGAGGGTGCCGAACGCGGTCCCGCCGGGCAGTGCCGCCATGGGTGACGCGACGCCGCGTAGCGAGGCGTCTCCGGCCGTCACGGGCACGGGCGTCTCGGGCTCGTCGTCTTTCTCGGTTACCTCGGGCTCGCTGCTCACGGCCGGGGTTGCATCGTGCGCACCCTGGGTGAGCGCGCTGTACGAGGTGCGCCGCCAAGCGGCATCGACCGTGCGTCCGAGGACGGCCGCGGACAGGACGTCGGTCGACTGCGGTCGGCCCTGCCATCGCGCCGCCTGCCGGGGGGGCACCTCGACGACGGACAGGCAGCCGTCGACCGCCCGAGCCGAGAGGGTGGCCAGCACCCGCGCGTCGTCCGCGGGCACCGGCACGGTTTCGAGCACCTCGCGCGCAGGATCGTCGGAGAACATCAAGCGATGCAGCGGCGCGCTGACGGTGCTGCGGGCGCTGGGCGCCCACCAGGCCGTCACCTGTGCCTGCGCCCGGGTCAGGGCGACGTACAGCAGGCGGAGATCCTCGCCGAACTCCTCGCAGTTGTGCCGCCGCTGGTCGTGCCCGAACCCCCGCGCCGGTCCACCGACGTTGCGGACGCGCCGCGCGTCGGCGTCGTGGAACAGCGGGATGGCGGCGTCCCGCACGTGGCGGTCCCACCCGAACGGGACGAAGACGATCGGGAACTCCAGACCCTTGCTCGCGTGGACGGTGACGACCTGGACCGCGGCCGCGTCGGAGTCCAGCCGCCGGCTGCGCTCGACGGTGGAGTCGCGATCGGATTCCTGGACCCGCCGCCGCAGCCACTCCAGGGTCGCGGTGAGCCCGAACTGCCCGGTCATGGCGGCCGCATGCAGTGCTTCCCCGACGTGGCGCAGGTCGGTCAGCCGACGTTCGCCGTCGACCTGGGTCAGCAGACGGGACGGCAGGTTCTCGTCACGGCTGATCGTCTCCAGCAGCGCAGCGATCCCGCGCTCGGTGAACACCCGCAACCACCGGCGCAACCGTAACCCCAGCTCGTCCAGGTCGAACGTCGCCAGGCCCTCGGCGTCCCAGCCCACGAACGAGGTAATGGCCAGGCGGCGCACGCGTGACCCGCGGTGCGGCTGTTCCAACGCCTCGAGCAGCACCACCCAGTCGGTCCCGGCCCGCGTCTTGAACACGCTGGATGTCGTGCGCTGCACGGCCGGCACCCCCGCGGCGAGCAGCGCCGCGTGCACGAGGTCGAGCTGCGTGGTGGTCCGCACGACGACCGCGATGTCACGGGGCTGGACGCAACGCGCCACAGGTTCGTCGCGTGGGGTGAGCAGCCGGCCCCCGGCCAGGACGTCGACCACCTCGTGGACGACGTCGGCGGTGACGATCTCGCGGGCCCGCCCCACCAGCAGCGACGGACCGTCGCCACGCAGGAGGGCACGGATCTGCACAGGGGCCGCGGGGCCGGTGAGAGAGCGACCCGAATAGCCCGAAGACACCGGCTGCACCACGATCCTCGGATCGCCCAACGCTGCCCCGCGGAACAGGGCATCGAGCCCGCGCAGCAGGTCCGGGTCGCTACGCCAGTTGCGGGCCAGTGTCGCGCGCCGATCGGCGAGGTCGGCCGCGGCGAGATAGGCGTGCACGTCCGCGCCGCGGAACGCGTAGATCGCCTGCTTCGGGTCGCCGATCAGAACGAGGGTCGTGTGACCGTGAAACGCGAGGCGCAGGATGTCCCACTGCACGGGATCGGTGTCCTGGAACTCGTCGACCAGCACCACGCGGTACCGCGTGCGCAGCCGCTCGGCGGCGAAAGCGCCGGAGCGCGGGTCGGCGAGTGTCCTCCGCAGGCGGGTGAGCAGGTCGTCGAAGCTCAGCAGGTACCGCCTGCGTTTGCGTCGCTCGACCTCCTCGCGCACCTTGAGGGCGAACCGGCGGCGGATGTCGGGTGCCTCGTCGGCGGGCGTGCCTTCGGGCACGAGCACGGCCTGCGCGTCGCGGACGACGACGTGCGCCAGCGCGAGCGCATCGGCGTACGTGAGCGGCGGGACGTCGGCGTTCTCCCGGCTCCACATGAGCAGGTAGAGATCCTGCACCACCTCGACGGTCAGGTCGTCGAGGTTCTCGACGAGGACAGCGCTCGCGTCGACGTCGCCTGCCGTGCCGAGACCGGTCAGCACCTGCAGGCAGAACTCGTGCGTCGTGGCGACGGTCGCGGCGTCGAACGAGCCGAGGGCCAGGACGAGCCGCCGACGCCGCAGGGCAACCTCCGCGTCGTCACCGGCGGCGAGGTGGGCGACCAGTTCGTCGCCACCGGCGCGAGCCGCGGCGGGGTCGGTCAGTGCGTCGCGGGCGGCCACGAGCCGTTCGCGGACGCGATCGCGCAACTCCTGGGTGGCGGCGCGGCCGAAGGTGACGACGAGCAGTTCGTCCAGACGCGCATAACCCTCGGCCACGTAGCGCGCCACCAGCCCGGCGATGGTGAACGTCTTCCCGGTGCCGGCGCTGGCTTCGAGCACCGTGGTGCCCGTCGGCAATGAACCCAACAGCTCGAACTCGACGATGTCCCGCGTTCCGCTCACCCCCTCACCTCGTTCGGGGCGCCGAAGCCGCCATACCGCCGGTTCGCTCCGTATGCGTCGCTCACAGCGTCCCCATGGTCTCGACGTCGGTCAGGGGCGACCAGAGGCGGCAGGCCAGCGCCCCGAAGCGGGTGGCCTCGGTCGGCAACGCCTCGCTCGCGGATGCCGGCGCGGCCATCAGGTCGGCGACGGTCGTCGACTCACCCCAGACGAGGACGTGAGCGCGGTCGACCTGCTCGCCCGGAAAATTGCCGTCGAACCAACGGCTCTCGGCCGCCTTGACGCCGGCATCGGCGTCACGCCCTCGACGGCGCGCGGCGGCATAGGCCTCCGAGGTCTTGAGCGCCATCGGCAGCGGCGCGCGCAGCCCGGCTTCACGCAACGCGATCAGGTCGCCGAGGAGGCCGCCGGCCTCGGCCGGGTCGATGCCGTGCAGGATCGAGCGGCGCACACCGTCGGTCTGCTTGCCGACGCTGACTGCCTGGAGCGTGGTGTCACCGGTGGTGGCGACGAGGGCCAGGTACTTCACCCAGGCCTCGACGCGCTGCTTGGGCCCGAGATTCGAGTAGGTGACGGACAGAATCGAGGGCCCCCGCAGGCCGACGACCGTGCCCTCGACACGGCGCCCGTCGTCGAGCGGCACCGATACCTCCGCCGACCGGGCCGGAACGGCACGATCTCGCGCACACGCCGCAAGTAGCGATTCGACAGTCCGCCCGACAGCGGCCAGCAAGCGGTGCCCGAGCTGGCCCGGCGGCAGCTCACCGCGCCGCGCCTCGATCTCGCGGCACAGCTGTGCAGACGTTCCGGCGAGCCGCTGCTGCAACAGCCGGTCACCGATCGCCCACTGCTGCAGGTTGTCCAGATCGACGGCGAGCGCGTCGACTGGATCGTCGTCGGCGTCCCAGGTGCTGATCTGCAGGCGCTGACGCAGGAACGCCCGGGCCGGGTGCTGCAGGAACCGCACGAGATCCTCGAGCCGAACCGTCGCCTCGCGCGCTGCGGGCGCGAGTGGATGCGCCACGAGCGGCGGCGCGAGGTGCCGCGCACCGGCCGCCGCGCGAGCTGCGGCCAGCCCGGCCGGATCGAAGGAGAACGGCCCGGGCGCACCGAGCGCGCCGGCGAGGAAGTTGCGGGTGTCGAAGGGCTGCAGCGGGTGCCGGATGACGACGTGCTCGCGCCCGCGCCGGCCGTCGGTGGTCTGCGCAGATGCGTCCACGGCGTCGAGCAGTTCGCCGAGTGGTACGCATGGGGGCACCGGGGCGCCGGTACGCGGATCGGCGCCGGTGTAGGTGATCACGAGCTGTTCCTGTGCTGCGCAGACCGCGTCGAGGAAGAGCTGGCGGTCCTCACTGCGGACGTCACGCTCACCGGTGCGTGGATTGCGGGCCAACACGTCGTCACCGTCGACGACGCCGTGCCGCGGGAACCGGCCGTCGTCCATGCCGACGAGGCAGACGACCCGGTGCGGGACCGAGCGCATCGGTACCAGTGTGCAGACGGTGAGCGTGCCGGTGCGGAAGCTGGCGCGGGTCGGGCGACCGGCCAGCCGCCCGGCGAGCAATATGGACACGTCGGCGCGGGTGAGCCGGACGTCGGTGTCGCTCGCGGCTTCGGCGATGTCGTCGAGCTCGCCGGTGAACTGGGCGGCCTGCCAGGCGTGTGTCGGCTCGCCCAACGACAGGACGAGATCGGTCAGCAGGCGCGCCCAGTCGCCCACGGTTCGGTTCTGTGCCAGCGCGCGCACGGCGTCGTCCGCGCGATCGACGAACTCAGCGATTCGACCGGCCAGGTCGATGTCGCCGCTGTCGACGTCGTCCAGGGGTAGGACTTCGCCGAGCCACTGATCCACCTCCTCCATCGCCGCGCCGAGCAGCAAGCGGTCGATGGCCAGCCGCCAGGTGCCCTGTGCGACGCCGCCGAGACCGTAGGGTTCTCGGTGCGCGGCGTCGAGGCCCCAGCGGGCATTCGCGGCCGACGTCCACTCGCGGAACTGCTCGATGTCGTCGTCGCTGAAGCCGAACCGCGCCCGGACCGGGACCGACCCCGCGAGATCGAGCAGCTGGGTGGCGGTGACGCGGGCGCCCGCGAGGTCGAGCAACTGGCTGAGCAGACCGAGCAACGGGTTGGTCTGGCGCAGGGACCGGTCGGCGAGGCGGACGCGCAGCCGCGCCGCGGGGTGGCTGTCGTGCTCGTCGCTCAACCCGAAGGTCGCCGCGACCAGTGGCGCGTACGCCTCGACGTCCGGGCACATGATCACGATATCGCGCGGCTCGAGCGTGGCGTCGTCGCGCAACAGTGCGAGGACGACTTCGCGCACGACCTCGATCTGACGGGCCGGCCCGTGGCAGGCGTGCACGGTGAGGCTGCGGTCGTGGACATCCACCGTCGTCGGCTCGATCGGTACGAGATCGCGCGCGAGTTCGTGTTGCAACCGGCCAAGGACGGTGTCGGGCGGGGCCGGGACCGGATGGTGCTCGTCGTGCGTCGTCGCGGGCAGCAGTTGCTGGAGTTCGCGCAGGTCGCGCGACAGCGATACCAGCAGCGGGTTGCCGACGATCAGCTTCGCGTGATCGTCGTCGCGCCGGCCGGTTTGCGCGCCGGCGGCGGCCACGGAGGCCCACAGCGCCGGGGACGGGTGGTGCAGCCAGAGGTGGACGTCGCGGTACGCGGCGAGCGCAGCGAGCACCTGCATGCGGGACGGCGCGATGCGCGTGGTGCCGAAGATCGAGAACCGCGCGGGCAGGCCGACCGCGCCCGGGGCGGCGGCGAGTGCCGCGCAGGCGCTGTCGAGCAGTTCGGCCGGGGACGGCCCGAGCTCGGCACGCAGGCGCCGCCAGAGCTCGGCTTGCCAGGTCAGGTCGGCTGGTAGGGGAGTGCCGTCGCCCTGCTCGTCGTGCCCCGCGCGCCAGGCCTGCAGCATCGTCGGGCGGGCGTGACCGTAGGCCACGAAGTGGCGCGCGAGCTTGCTGCCCACCGCGAACCGGCGCCCGTTGCCCCCTAGATCGGTGCCGCCGACCTCGAGCCCGAGATGGACGGCGAGCACCGCGGCCCAGGGCTCCCCCGCGATGCTCGCGTCCACGATGCGCATGAGTGGCCAGACCGCGCGCTCGGCCGACCACGCCTCGACGCTGCTCGCGTACGGCTGATCGGCTGCGGCCACCGCGTCGTCGAGCAGGGTGGTGGAGGGCGGGAACTCAACGTTGGCGCACACCCCGTCGCTGTCGCTCGCGCCGAGGACATGGCTGAGTTGCTGGGCGAGCCAGCGCTCGACCCCGCGGCTCGGAACGGCGACGACCTCGGGTGCGAACGGATCGCCCGCGGCCACCGCGAGCACGTCCCCGAGCGCAGCGAGGAGTCGTTCGGCGCGCTCACTGCGGTGGATCAGCAGCATGCCTGCCGCCCCGAATCGGTCCCCTTGCTCACGGCGCCGATCCTACGATCCGACTCTGACAATTCCGGCAGCTCGCAACCCGCGCAGCTCACCCCCGAACCCGGTGGCGGCGCGTCTCAGACCGGGTTGGATTCGAAGCAGACGGTCGACGGGACGGACCACCGCACGAAGCGTTCAGTGCGTGCCCTCTTCGTGACTGGCGTGCCCGGCCGGTTCGAGTTGGAAGGTGGAGTGTTCGACGTCGAAGTGCCCGGCGAGGCAGGCCTGGAGCTGATCGAGCATCTGCGGCGCGTGCCCGTCGCGGAAGCAGTCGTCGCCGACGACGACGTGCGCGGACAGGGTCGGCAGGCTGGAGGTGAGCGTCCAGACATGCAGGTCGTGGACGTCGGTGACGTGCTCGGTGGACAGCAGGTGGGCGCGCAGGTCGGCGAGATCGATGCCCTCCGGCGCGGCCTCGAGAAGGACCCGTCCGGAGTCGCGCAGCAGGCCCCACGCGGCGAACAGCATCAGCGCGACGACCACCAGTGAGGCGATGGCGTCCGCGCGCGCGAAACCGGTCGTCAGGATGACGATGGCCGCGGCGGCGGTGCCGATGAAGCCGTACAGGTCGGTCAGCAGGTGCCGGAAGGCGCCCTGCATGTTCAGGCTGGTTCGGCTGCCCCTCGCGAGCGCCACGGTCGCGGCCACGTTGACCGCGATGCCGACGAGGGCGACGACCAGCACCGGGCCGCCGTCGACGCTCGGTGGGTGGATCAACCGCCGGATCGCCTCGACGGCGATCAGCACAGCCACGACGAGCAGGGTGATGCCGTTACCGGCCGCAGAGAGGATCTCCGCGCGCTTGAGACCGAACGTCCATCGACCGGCGGCCGGCCGGCCGGCAAGCATGATTGCCCAAAGCGCCGCGCCCAGCGCTCCGACGTCGGACAGCATGTGCCCGGCGTCCGACAGCAAGGCCAGCGAGCCGGACACCAGCGCCACCACGACCTCGCCGATCATGAACGCAGTCAGCAACACAAGCGCCGTCCACAGATGGCGGCGATCCGCCGCGGCCGCGTGACTGTGGCCGCACTCGCCCCGGGCCGACGGCACGCCGGGAGCGGTCGGTCCGTGGGCGACGGCAACGACGGCGTGATCGGGGTGAGCCTGCTCGTCCGCCGCACTCACGCCCTTACTGCGTTCGGGCCGCCGGAGGCGTCATCCTCTTTGTTCGCTCCGCGAGCGTCGCTCACGTCGTCACCCATGTCCGCCCTCGCTCTCGCAGTCAGGCTAGCAACGTCCGACCCGGGTGAGTCGTATCCGCACGGACGCCCGTCAGCGCGTGAGAACGAGGACGGCTCGCTCGTCGTCCACGACCTGCGTCTCGGTTGTGTGTAGCCCGAACCCGGGCATCGCCGCGGCAAGGGCGGCGACCCGCTCCGCCTGCTCGACGCCGGCGACCTGAAGCACGAGGTGCCCGCCGGCGGCTAGATGCTCGACGGAGACGGCCAGGCACGCGCGGATGACTGCGAGCCCGTCCGCGCCGCCGTCGATGGCGGTCAGTGGGTCGGCCGGCCATCGGGCGACGTCCTGCGTGCGCAGGTAGGGCGGGTCAGCCACGACGAGCGGGAAGACCTCGCCCGGCCGCAGCGCGACTTGCAGGCGGTCGTTGCGCACGTCGACGCGGCCGTCCCAGCCCGCCCGGGCCGCGTTCGCGCGGGCGAACCGGGCGGCCGCTGGGTCGGCCTCCACCTGGACGAGGTCCCGATCGGCGAGCACGGCAGCGGCCAGGCCGATCTGCCCGGCACCGGCGCACAACTCCAGGATCGGTCCGGCGGGGGCGTCGGCCGCCAGCCTGGCCGCCCACTCGCTCTGCAGCAGCGTCCAGGGACGGGGCTCGAGCACGGTCGCGTCGTAGTGGATCGTCAGCGGGCCGAAGCGGCACACGGATTCGCGCGCGCGAAACTTGTGGCTGCCGTCGCACAGCGGTTTGCGCGCCGAGCGCCCGCACCGGCACAGCGCCACGATGCGGTCGGTCGGGATCGTGCCGTCCTCGGCGTCGTCCAGGACGAATTCGCCGCGGACGACGAGCGGCCCGTCCGGGTAGACGGTGACGCGCGCGCCGCGCGCCCTCACTCCGTTCGGGCCGCCGAAGGCGCCATACCCTTGGCTCGCTCCGCAAGCGTTGCTCATGAGGCCACAGCCAGCGACCGCGCGCCAGCGGGGCTCGGAGCGGGACGCAGCGAGGACTGCCCGGCGTCCCAGCGGCCGATCAGGTGCTCGGCGAACCGCCGGTCCACGTACAGGCAGGCCGCGGCACCGAACACGATGTCCTCGGCCAGATCGGGTTCGTCGGCGGCCAGCGAGCCGCACAGATCGTGTGCCGCCAGCTGCTCGTGCAACGCGTCGGCAGTGACGTGGACGTCGTAGAACGCGCAGGCCGCGGCACTCCCGCCGTGGCGGCGTAGGGCCTTGGAATACCGCCGGCACGGGCCCGACGACGTCATCTCGTACGCGGCCAGGTGACCGGCCAGGGCGCCGCGCAGGTCGCGACGCAACCCGAACATCGACATGACATTGCTCAGCGCGAGCGTGATCCCGGGCACGTCGTCGACGTAGGCGCCGTACCGGTCGCTCAAGCCGAGTTCGCGCAACATCGCGCGATACAACTCCGAATGCATGCGCTCGCCGTCGCCGTCGCCGTACTCGTCGAACTGGATCTCGACGAGGGCCGCCTTGGCGCGTCCGCGCAGGCGCGGTATCGCCCAGGTGTGCGGGTCGGCCTCCTTGAGCTGGTAGATCGAACGATGCTTGGCGAACTCGACGAACTGAGCCCAGCTCGATTGCGACTGGAGATAGCGCGACAGCTGCGGCCCGTCGTCGCCCTCAACCAGGTCGCGCAACCGGCGCGCCACGTGGTCGGCCGAAGGCAGTACGTTGACGACCGCTCGCAGCTGCGCGAGGACGATCGTCTCCAGCTCGCGACGCAGACCGATCAGGGCCGGCTCCCATTCCCACCGGTCGGGCACACCCTTGAAACCTTGGTAGTGCAGCTCGTAGCAGACCCAGAGTGCGAGTTGTACGTCGTCGTCGGCGAGCGGGTCCTCGAGAGCCGGCACCGTGGTGGGCAGTCCCGCCGGATCATCCGCCCGGAGCGCCTCGAGCACAGCACTCGTCAGGGTGCCGCACGGCGTGGGCAACGACATGGTGGCGGAGTCCTTCGCGGTGGGACGTGGACGGTCGGCGTGCTGCGGCGACGTACCTACCCCGAACGGCGATGATGGGAAACGCCGATCCGGTCACAGCGAGAAGGTGCATCCGGGTGCTCGTGGGGTAGGCGCACGCGTGGCCGGCACGAGAAGCCGGCGCACCGCGTCCACCGGGTCGTCGCGATCGCCGCCTGGGCCTATGTCGTCTGGCTGTTCACCTGGACGCGACGGCCGAATAGTTGGTGTTCGGCGCGCTGGGCTGGGCGCCGCGACACGTCTGCCCGACCTGCACGTCGCCTTCGACTACACGAAGCCAAGCACGCTCATCCTCGCCCTGGTCGAGATCGTCGTCGGGCTCGCGCTCGCGGTCGTCGCCGTCCGCGCCCAGCGTCTGCCCGCGCCGATCTCGGTGCTGCGCCGCATCACACCGGCTCGGTCAACGGCGACGCGGCCCAGCGACGATCGGCTTCGTCCTGGTCGCGGCCGTGCTGCGCGGCTCCTGACCTCGCGCTGCTGACATCGACGGTCCTGACGTTCGCGCGTCTGACAGCTACGCTCGCACCCCCCATTGCAGACTCGACGTTCGAAGCGGTCCGCCCGCGGGTAGGCACACCTCGTCGCCATTCGCAGGAACAGGAGCGAGGCCGGGCGGCCCGAGCAGACGTGAGCGACGCGACATCCAGGCCGGAACCGAATGATCCTTTCCATCACGCCGTTGACCGACGTCAGCCGATGGGCACGCAGCAGCCTGTTGGTCATCGTGCTGCTGGTCCTCGGTGCCGTCCTCGTCACCCGCCTGGCATCTTGGATCGGCGCGCGTGTGACCGAGCGCGTCGACCGGGCTGCGGCACAATCGGATGCCCTGGTGCGTTCTGAGGCGACCAAGCACCAGCACGCGCTCGTCCAGGTCATCACCTGGACGGTGCTGGTGATCATCTACTGCATCACCGCCGTACTGGTGATCCGCCTGCTCGGCGTACCGCTGAGCGGGTTCGTGGCTCCGGCCACCGTGGCCGGTGTCGCGCTCGGGTTCGGGGCGCAACGGGTCGTCCAGGACCTGCTGTCGGGGTTCTTCATCGTCACCGAACGTCAGTACGGCTTCGGCGACGTCGTCCGGCTGTCGCTGACGGGCATCCCGCAGGTCACCGGAACCGTCGAGGAGGTGACGCTGCGGATCACTCGTATTCGGTCGATGAACGGCGAAGTGATCACCACGCCGAACGGTCAGATCAATCAGGTCACCAATCTCTCGAGAGACTGGGCCCGGGCGGTGATCGACGTCCCGGTGCCCGCGACCGCCGACGTCAACGAAGTGTCGGAGGTGCTGCGCCGGGTGTGCGAGGACGCGTACGACGACGAGGAACTGCACCCGCTGCTGCTCGACACGCCCAGCGTCATGGGCGTCGAGAGCCTCGAGGTGAGCCAGTTCAACGTCCGCGTCGTCGCTCGGACGCTGCCGGGCCGGCAGTTCGAAGTCGGCCGGGCGATGCGGGTCCGCATCACGCGCAGCCTGCTCCGCGCGGGGATCATGGTCGCGGCGACCATCGCCGCCGACCGGCCGGAGGGGTCCGGATGATCAGCCTGTGTACGTGGTGGTCGACCCATGTGGCGGTCCGTGTGACGGCCCGCCCATCGACCCTCGTTCTCTCGGCGCTGTTCGCGGCGGTGCTCGTCACGTACTTCCTCGTCCGGCCGACGCCGACCCCCGGTCCGTCCCCCGCCGTCCCGGTGATCCCGGTCTACCCGACGCGCTCCGCCACGCCTTCGCCGACGCAGGCGAGCCGGGCCTCGGCGAGCCCGTCGGAATCGACGAGCGGCGTGTCGAGCACCGCGTCGACCACTGCACCGCCGTCGGGAACATCGACCGGGCCTACACCGTCGACGGCATCGCCCGCGCCGAGCACCGCAGCGTCGCGTCCGTCCTCGCCATCGGTATCCCCGAAGCCGACGGTTCCCACCTCGTCGAGCGTGCCGTGATCGGGCCGGGTGAGCAGGGTGCGCGGCCGAGCCAGTGTCACCGCCATGCCGGTCGAGACCGCCCGCGCCATGGACCAGCAAGCGGGCTCAGGAAGCAGCGTCGTCGATCGCCTCACCGCCGGTGGGCAGCCTGTCGAATGGGACACCGGCTTTCCCGGCTTTCGCCGCGTCCACGCTCACGACCCCTTCGACAACCGGCTTGAGTTCTTGCAACCGGTCCCCTAGCGGGAGCCGGGTGACTCCACGATCGGCCCCCTCACTGTCAGGAGTTCGAGTCTCCTCAGGTCCAGGTACAGGCCTCGGCTCGCCCGGATTAGAGCTTCCCGGGACAAGTTTCGGGCTCGGGTCCGTCACCCACGCCGCACGTGACGCCGGGTCGGGACAGTGCCCGCTTGCGGAGCGATCTTCGACGACGGGGCGATCAACCGACTCGCTCAGCCAGGGAGACGATGATCCCCTCCGGTCCGCGCACGTAGGCCATGCGCCAGACGTTCTCGTACTGACCGATGCCGCCGACCAGCCCGTAGCCGTCCGCGGCCAGCCGGTCGATCGCCGCCTGCAGGTCGTCGACCTCGAAGGCCACGTTACGCAGCCCCAGCTCGTTGGCCATCGCGGCGGGCGATCCCGGCTCGTGGTCGGGCCGGACGAAGCTCGAGAGCTCCAGCCGGGTACCTCCGTCGGGCGGCCGCAGCATGACGATCTCGGTGCGAGAATCGGGGATGCCAATGACCGTGTCCAGGAACTCGCCCTCCACGAACATTCGCGTGCCCTCGACCTCGAGACCCAGCCCGACGAAGAACGCTGTCACCGTGTCGAGGTCCGCAACGGTGATACCGACATGGTCGAAGCGCCGCATGTGCGACATGAGGGTGAGCCTTCCAGTAATGGTCTTGTCGGCCGATTATGCGTTGTGGAAAGCGTGGAGCAGTTCGACGCTCCATCCGGTGATCCCAACGCCGTAGGTTGATCAGGTAGTCCTCGACGAGACGATCGATGAGTGAACAGCATGTTGATGACGGCCGCGCTGAGTGACACAGCGGTAGACGGTGAGCACGAGGACGATCACGACCTTGAAGGCGAAGCGGCGCGCCGAACGATGAGGCTTGTCGCCGGTCGCCGGGCCCCTATATGGTCGCCCTCCGAGTCAGTTCCGGCTGCCGCCTGGAGGCGTCGATGAGCACCGTCGAGAGCATGGCACCGGAGGGCCTGCGGCGCAATGCCATCGGTCTTCGCGAGGTGCTTTTTCAGAGCATTACCGCCATGGCTCCGGGCGCGGCGATCGCCGCGTCCATTCCGGCAGGCGCTGCCTTCGCCGGCGGGGCGCTACCCCTCTCCGTGCTGCTCGCCCTGCTGGCGTGCTTGTTCACGGCACTGGCCATCGGCGAGCTGGCCCGGCACCTACCCTCCAGCGGCTCGGTCGCGACCTACACCGCGCAGGGTCTGCACCCGGGCGTGGGATTCCTCGTGGGTTGGGGATACGTCTTCGTCGAGGTGCTCGTGCCACCGCTGCTGTTCCTGCAGCTGGGGTTCACGACAGCGGCCACCCTGAATCAGGAGAGTTCCTCGTTCTCGCCCGACCTGTGGTGGCCGTGGGCACTCGCGGGTGCAGTCATCGTGCTCCTGGCCGGCTATTACGGCATCACCGCCAGCGCACGGCTGGGCACCATCCTCGGCGCTTTCGAGATTGCGGTGTTCCTGGTGCTCGGTGTGCTCCTCGTGGTCAAGGCCGGCTCGCACAACACCCTGTCGGTTTTCAGCGCCACCCACACACCTGGCGATCACAAGGGGGTGGTCGGGGTCATTGCCGGCAGCGTCTACACGGTGCTGGCCTTCAGCGGTTTCGAAGCGGCCGCGCCGCTGGCCGAAGAGACCAAGGACCCCAAACGCAACATCCGACGGGCGGTCGTGGGCGCCACCCTCGGGATCGGGGCTCTCTACGTCTTCACCACCTACGCCGTGGACGTGGCCTTCGGTCCGGACAAGTTCGGCGGTTTCATGACCTCGGGAAAGGACTCCTGGCAGGGGCTGGCCCGCTCCTCATACGGCCTGTTCTGGATTCTGGTGTTCCTCGCCATCGTCAATTCCACGATCGCCAATGCCAATGCCGGGGCCAGTGTCTCGACCCGCACGGCCTATGCGCTGGGCCGGATCCGGTTGCTGCCGCGGATGGTCACCGTGCTGCACCCGCGGCACCGCTCTCCCTACCTCGCGGTCCTCGCGCAGTTCGTCATCGGTGTCGCCGTCACGCTCGGGCTGGGCTTCGGCTACGACCCGGTCACCGCCTTCCTGCTCGTCGCCACTGTCATCGTCCTGGTGGTGGTCATGGTCTACATCCTGTGCAACCTGGCCTGCATCGGCTTCTTCCTCCGCAAGCGGCGCGAGGACCTCTCCCCACTCCTGCACATCGTCGTCCCCCTGCTTGGTGTCGCAGCCTTCGTGCCGGCGCTGTTCACCGCCGGTGGGGTGAAGATCTTCAGCTTCGTAGTTCCGCTGACCAAGCCGATCTCCTACGCCGGCCCCATCGTCGGGGTCTGGCTGCTGATCGGGCTGCTCTACCTCGCGTATCTGATGACGCGGCATCCGGAGCGGGTGAAACAGATGTCGCAGGTGCATTTGGCCGACGAGCTGGACGAGCACGAGCGAGGCGTGGCGGCATGAGCGACCTCGACGTCGTCTCCTACCACCCGCCGGCGGAGGAGTACGCGTGGACGTTCGGCGGCGCGGCACCGGTGCGCACGGTCCGGCCCGGAACGGTGCTCGAGCTCTGGACCGAGGACTGCTTCGCCGGCAACGTACGCACCAAGAACGACCTGGTATCGGTGGTGTGCGAATTCCCGTTCCTCAACCCGCAGACCGGCCCGTTCTTCATCGAGGGCGCCGAGCCCGGCGACACACTGGCAGTGCATTTCGTGTCTATCGAACCCAGCCGCGACTGGGCGGCGTCCACCACAGTGCCACTGTTCGGCGCGCTGACTTCGACCCACACGACAGCGACGCTGCAACCTGCGCTGCCCGAGCTGGTCTGGATGTGGCAGCTCGACCGTGCCGCACGCACGGCTCGGTTCGCCGCCCTGGACAGCGACTTCACCATCGACCTGCCCATGGACCCGATGCACGGCACCGTCGGCGTCGCACCCGCCAACCTGGAGGTCCGCAGCGCACTGACGCCCGACGCCCACGGCGGCAACATGGACACCCCCGAGATGCGAGCCGGTGTGACCTGCTTCCTCGGCGTCAACGTCCAGGGCGCGCTGTTCTCCCTCGGCGACGGGCACGCACGGCAAGGCGAGGGTGAGACCTGCGGCGTCGCCGTCGAGTGCGCCATGGACACCGTCGTGATCCTCGACCTGGTGAAGGGGCGCGCAACCCCCTGGCCCCGCATCGAGTCCGACACCTACATAATGTCCACCGGGTCGGCCCGTCCGCTCGAAGACGCGTTCCGCATCGCGCAGGCCGACCTCGTCCAGTGGCTTGTGGACGACCACCGGTTGTCGATCATGGATGCGTACCAGCTCATGTCTCAGGCCGTCGAGTCTCCGCTGGCCAACGTCTGCGACACGAACTACACCTCGATTGCCAAGATCCGCAAGCTTTGGCTACCCGAACGTGTCGGCCCGTTGGCCGACACTCACAATCGGCTGCGGGAACTCGGACGCGCCTACCTCGCCCAACGCTGAAGACGCCTTCCGGTCGGGGTCAGACACCACGACCGAAGTCGGATCGCGACGGTCCGATCACGGCAGCGCGCCTCGCCGTGACCACACCGAGGGCGTGGGCTTCACGGGTACCGCGGCCCCGGGCATTGTAGGTGCCCGCGCTGGGTCGTCGCTTGATCTGCAGTGGGAGCACCGTGCGGCCGACGTGTCAGCCCGTGGATCTGCTCAGGCGCGGTCAGGTTGAGGTCCTCAGGGACTCGACGTAGTGGTGGGCTTTCTTCCTCAAGGCCCTCCACAAGTTGAGTGTTGATTCCGCGACCGAGTTGAGTCATCGTCGCGTCGGGCGCTGTCAACCCCGGGGCGTTCGTCTGCACGTCTCCGTCCGCAGCCGGCCTCCACGGCGCATGAGTAGGCGTCCACCGGCCGGGTCGACGACACTGCGGAAAACGCTGCCAAGCGCTATCGGGTGATCCTCAAGCGTCAGGCAGGCGTGGGGTGACCAGGCCGTTGTCGAAGGCGGCGACGACGGCGGCCGCGCGGTCGCGCAGTTGGAGTTTGGCGAAGACATGGTTCACGTGGGTCTTGACGGTCCCTTCGCTGAGCACGAAGCAAGCGGCGATCTCGCTGTTGGACAGTCCCTGCCCGATCAGGGCAAGCACCTCCCGTTCCCGGACGGTGAGGATGCTCAGCCGGCGACCGTCTGTGGCTGGCGCGTGGGCGCGGTACGTGGTCAGCACCCGTCCGGTGACGGCGGGATCGAGCCACGCTTCCCCGTTGGCGACGGTGCGCACGGCGCGCTGCAGATCCTCGGCAGGCGCGCCCTTGAGGAGAAACCCGGACGCTCCTGCCCGTAGTGCTCCGGCGAGGATCTCGTCGTCGTCGAAGGTAGTGAGGATGAGAACGGGCGGGCTGTCGGGGTTGCGGCGCAGTGCCTCGGTGGCGGTGACGCCATCCACGCCGGGCATGCGCACGTCCATCAGCACCACGTCGGGTTGCTGCGCAGCTACCGCCGCGGGCACGGTCGAACCGTCACGACATTCGGCGACAACATCGAATCCGTAACGCTCGCGCAGGATCCCGCGAAGACCGGTGCGTATCGCTTCCTGGTCGTCGACGATCAGGACGCGGATCATGCGACCGGTCGGGGGTGCAGCGGCAGTTCGGCGTGCACCCGCCACCCGTTTCCACTGGGTCCGGCGTCGCACAGGCCGCCGAGGGAAGTTGCACGCTCGCGCATGCTGACCAGTCCGAGGCCGGCGCCGTGGCCGGGTTCGCCGTCGCTGTCCACATCGACTCGGACGGAGTGCTCCGCAACGGTGACGCGCACGGTGATGCGCCCGCCCGGGGCGTGTTTGACGGCGTTGGTGAGTGCCTCTTGCAGCACTCGGTATGCGGCGAGACCTACCGTGGCGGGCAGTCCGGTCAGGTCGCCGTCGACGGTAGCGCGCACGTCTGCACCGGCCGCACGGAATCCCTCGATCAATCGAGGGACGTCGATACTGCCAGGCAAGGGCTGAGTGGGGTCGACTGCCCCATCGCGGTGCAGTGCGCCGACGGCGTGCCGCACCTCCTCGAGGCTGGCTCGGCTGAGCCGTTCGGCCTGTTCAAGGGCGCGTTCGGCCTCGGCGGGGTCGTCGCGCAACGCGAGTCGGGCGCTGGCGACGTGGAGCAACGAGACGGTGAGGCTGTGCGCGATCACATCGTGCAACTCGCGAGCGATCCGGTTGCGTTCCTCGGCCTGGGCTCGTTGTGCGAGCCCAGCCTGGGCTTCTCGCAACTGCACGACGAGGTCGTGCTGGCGGCGCGCGAACAGGCAGCCGACCACGCTGAAGCTGGTGCCCCCGATCCAGGCGAACCAGCCCGGGTCGGAGCTGGCCACGAGGCGTTCGGTGACCAGCGTGGCGGTGGCAGCTGCCCAGAAGACCGCGGTCACCGGGACTGGTGCAGTGAGTGCGCACCAACCGGCGAGCACACAAAGCGCGAACCAGCACACGTTCGACGAGACGCCGTTGCCGAGCACTGTGATCGCGGCCGTCGACAGTGCCGCGGCCGGCAAGAACGTCCAGCGGTATCGGCCCAGCATCGCGGCCGCCGCCGCGAGGACCGCGACCGGGGCGGTAGCGACTGCGAGCGCCGGGATGTCGGCGAAGCGGGTCGCGACCCCGGCGCCGACGAACACAGTGAGAACGCCCAGCGCTGCCCAGCCTGCGGTGGTGGGTAGCGGCTCGGATTCGACCTGCATCTGGGCCATCATGCGCGACCCTACGCGGATCAGACCGTCACGAGGATCGAAGAAGATTGCGTCGGACGGACAGGACCGTCGCGACCGCTGCCAGTACAGCGACCTTGACCAGCGCGCCGGTCGGGGTGCCTATCCCGAGCCACGGTTCGCGGATCGCGGTGGTGACCCAGGTGAGCGGCAGGAAGTCGCCGACGTGTTTGAGTACCGAGCCCATCACGTGCGGGGGCGGTCCGCCGGCGCCGAGCAGGAAGGACGGGAAGAACAGCATCAATCCCACCGCCTGCGCCGCACGCGCCGAGGGCAGCAGCGTGCCCAGCAGCACACCGATACTGACGAACGCGATTGAGCCGAGGGTTATCCCTGCCGTGACCCGCAACACGTCGTGCACCGGGGGGATGCCGTAGACCGGGGCGGCGACGGCGAGCAGCAGGACACCGGCGACCACGATCGTCACCAGTCCTAGGATCATCTCGGCGATGGCGAAGGACCAACGGGGAAACCCGGCCGCGGCAAATCGGCGCAACACCCCGCGTTCGCGGTACGAGGCGAGGTGCACGGGAAGCATGACCAGGCCGGTCGCCGCGATGACGACGGTGAAGTAGGACGCGACGTACCACTGAGACGGGTTGGTGCCCCCGAAGGCAGGGTCGGGCTTGGTGCCGAAGGCACCGCCGATGATCAGCATCGTGACGATCGGGAAGACGAGGACGAAGGTGAGCACGAGTGGGTCACGAGCGGCGAGCCGAAACTCGGCGCCGAGAAGACGTACGGTCGCCGACCGGAGGCGTGCCGTCGCGGGGGATGTGTGGGGTATCGCCATCGTGGTCATCTGGTGGCTCCTGCCAGGGTAAGGGTTCCGGTCATCTCTGCCGGCTCGTCGAGCAGCCGCAACAGGGCCGACTCCAGGTCGGGCACCCGCACGTCGAGGTCATGGGGGACGTGCCCGCGACTAACCAATGCAGCGCCGACGTGGGCGATCAACGGCCGGTCGCCGCATACGTCGATACGGTCGCCGATCGGGTCGACGCCGCGCACGCCGGGCAACCAGCGAAGGGCGGCGACGAGTTCAGCGAACCCCGGCTCGGTCCAGGTGAAGCTGACCGATGCCCACGGCGCATGCCGGGACATCAGTTCCGCGGGAGATCCTTGGTCGAGCACTCTTCCGCTGCGCATGGCAATCACCCGTCCGCAGAGCACCTCGGCCTCGTCGAGCTCGTGGGTCACCAACAGGACGGTCGTTCCGGCGTCTCGCAGCTGAGCCACGGCTGCCCACACGTCGCGGCGAGCGGCCGGGTCGAGGCCTTGGGTGAGTTCGTCCAGCACCACCAGCCGGGGCCGGTTCAGCAGCGCGAGTACGAGGAACAGACGTTGTCGCTCACCGCCGCTGAGCGACGCGAACGCCGACTTGCGGCGCTGGATAAGACCGAACTGGGCCAGCAGCTCGTCGCCGTTGCAGGCCCGGCTCGTCGCGAACAGCTCAAGTGCCTCGCCGACGCGCAGCCGGTCGGGAAGGGCGGAGTCCTGCAGCTGGCTGCCAAGCATTGTCCGCAGTCGGCCACACTCGCGGACCGGGTCGCAACCCAGTACCCGCAGCACACCGGAGTCGGGCCGGCGCAGGCCTTGGATGCATTCCACCGTGGTCGTCTTGCCGGCGCCGTTCGCGCCGATCAAGCCGACGATCTCCCCTGCCCGAACGTCTAGGTCCACGCCGTCCACGACGACCCGGTTTCCGTATGCCTTGCGCAGACCGCGAACGGTCACCGCGTCATCGATGCTCTCGGCGTTTCCCATACGAAGGATCTTTCGTCAGTCCTGGGCCGAGCACATCCACCCACGGGTAGATCCGCGCGACGTTGGAGATCGAAAGCAGCTAGGTCGCTCGGACGGCTGTGCAGCTTCACGTGCTGGTGTCAGACACTCGTGGGAGCGGCACCGTCCAGGAGCATGTCGACGACCTTGGTGACTTCGGATTGGCCAAGAGGCAACGTGCGGAAGATCCGGCGGACGAAGACCAGGCCGATCAACGTCTGAGCGAGCAGCTCGAGATCACAGTCGTCGCGCAGGTCCCCGCGAGCACATGCGTTGGCCAGCATGTTACGCAGCCCGTGGGAACGTTCTTCTGCCAGTTGGTCGTGCAAGGCCCGAAGCTCGGGGTCGCGTTGAGCGGCAACGACCAGCGATGGCATGGACCGCAGAAACACGTCGCGGGACGTCGCACGGGCGACCGAGCACAGGAGGGCGATCAGATCTGTGCGAAGGTTGCCGCTGTCGATGACTGTCGACGTCGGCTTGGCCGAGGACAACACATCGTGTAAGAGGTCGGCGCGGCTAGCCCAGTGCCGATAAATCGTGGTCTTGGCGACACCGGTTCGGCTCACGACCGCCTCGATGGTGAACGCCTCGTAGCCGCGCTCCGCGAGCAGGTCGCTTGCCGCGCGCAGCACCGTCTTGCGGGTGCGCTTCACCCGCGGGTCGCTAGTCATGGGTGCATTCGACCACGTCATCAGCACCTCCACCGCGTCCTTGACACTCCGCTCCGCTACTGTAGCGTAGCGCTTCTTGTTGGTAGCGAAGGAGAACAGATGAAGATCGCATTGCTCGGAGCCACCGGCCGCACGGGACGCCTCGTACTCAGCGCCGGCCTCGGCCGCGGACACCAGATCACTGCCCTGGTCCGAGACCCCCATCTCGTCGACAGCCTCGGTGCCCTCGCGACGAGGACGGTGTGCGGCGACGGCACCGATCCTGCGGCGGTCACCGACGCTGTGGCAGGTCAGGACGCGATCGTTGTGGCCGTCAGTAGCCGGGGCGCGAAGATCTCGGTCACGAGCGCGGTAGCTCGGGCCGTCCTGACGGCCGCCGAGACGGGCGGCGTGTCGCGGCTCGTCTTCACCAGCACCTACGGCATGGTCGCCACCCGACCGATCTTGCTTGCCGGAATCCTGCGTCGCGTCTTTGCCGAGCCATTTCGCGAACAACGTCTCGCGGACGAAGCGGTCAGCTCCAGCAGTTCGGACTGGACCATCTTGCGTGCGACGCGGCTGACCGATCAGCCCGAGAGCGGGCTCGTCAGAGTCACCGATGAACCGTTGACGTCCGGACCGTTCTCTTTGTCCCGAGCCGACCTCGCCCAGAAGCTCCTCGAGCTTGTGGAGCGCGACCAGGGCATCAGGACCGTCCTCAACATCAGTGGAGCGCGGAAATGACGAATCCGGCACGCCATCGTCGGCGTCGCAATTGCCGCTCTGGCCGGCTCGTCGTTCGTGCGGCTCATGAGACCACGCGGACCCAAGGGAGCACCTCTTGATCGACTCGTCCCAACCCGCTCGCCAGTTGATCAAGGCGACAAGGCGGCGATCGGCCGCTGGAAGCAAATTCGGTTCTGACGGAATCGTTGCCGCGTCTGCTGCCCCTTGCCAGGGTGGCGCTATGGACGATTGCAGCGTGCTGGCCGAGCAGAACGATCACTTCATCGAAGCGTGCCGGTTGGGCTCGTGGGAAATGCTTCGGGTGATCCTGGCCGACGATTTCGCCTATCTTGACGGCCGCACCGGCGAGACATGGGACGAAGAGCGTTACATCGCGGACCTGCAGACCAATCCCGCACCGTCCCTCCAAATCGATGAGTTGGCGATCCACGTCGCCGGTGAGACGGCGACGGTCTCAGCGCGCAGCTACTCCGCGACGCGACGAGGTCGAGGTAGCCGCTACGTCGACACGTACGCACGACGCGACGGCGAGTGGTTGTGCGTGCATGCGTGCGTATGGCCCCTCCCGGCTGACGACAAAGCCCTGACGTCCGTTGAGTGATCCGGCGGAGGACAAGGGAGTTCACTGTTTCTCGCCGGGGAATGGCAAGCCGTGAGCGTTCCGTTGTCGCCAGGTTGATGTCGGAGCGCTCCTTCTCCGGGTGTCGATGATCGACCGGTTGGGCTAGCGCAAATGGCGCCTCTTTACTCCCTCCTCGAGCTGGTCGTGTCACGAATCAGCGTCAGTTGGGAGCACTTTCGGCTACAGAATTCGCCCCCAAGTTAATGGTTGTCGGTCGGCAACGGCGACGGCGAATGTGGCCCCGGGCGCATCCGCTGGCAAGCGGGTGTTCACCGTCCGCCGTCACCGGCCAAGCGCCGCCTGATGGCAAATGGGGTCAACGGAATTCACCGGAGATCTGGTCGGATGGCAATCGGGAGATCTAGATGAGCCGAACGCGAGTCGCGTGTGTGGGTTTGATGTGTCTGACGATGGTGATCGCCACGGCGTGTTCGTCATCGACGAAGTCGGCGAAGCATGGGGCTACGTCCACCACCAACGCGGAGAACATCAACGCCACCGGTTCGCCGGTGCGAGGCGGAACACTGCACATGCTCGGTGTCGGCGACGTCGACTACATGGACCCGAACATCTCCTACTACTCTGGTGGCTACCTGGCGTTGCGGCTGTGGAGCCGGCAGCTGGTGACCTACCCGGCGGTCGCGGGCAAGGCGACAACGAACGTGCCGGACCTGGCGACGCAGTTGCCGACGCAGGCGAACGGCGGCATCAGCGCCGACGGCCTCACGTACAAGTTGACGATCCGTAACGGGGCGATGTGGAACACCAGCCCGACCCGGCAGGTGACCGCGGCCGATGAGGTGCGTGGGGTGAAACGGACGTGCAACCCTGCGCAACCGTTCGGCGGAATGCCGGACTTCGAGAACCTGATCTCTGGCTTGTCCGCGTATTGCGCGGGGTTCGCCAAGGTGAACGCGAAGTCGGCGTCCGCGATCTCGGGGTACCAGAACTCGCACGACATCGGCGGCGTGAGCGTCGACCCCAGCAACCCGCTGACCGTGGTGTTCAAACTGACGCACCCCGGCTCGTATTTCCTGCCCATGCTCGCCTTGTCGGCGTTCACACCCTCGCCGGTGGAGTACGACAAGTACGTGCCGGCCGGTGCTGAGTTGGCACAGCACACGATCTCCGACGGCCCGTATCGGATTACCAAGTACACTGCGACGAAGGAGATCGACTTCGCCCGCAACCCGGCGTGGAAGGCCGGCACCGATCAGGTTCGCAAGGCCTACGTCGACTCGGTTGTGGTCAGCGAGACCGGCAATCAGGACTCCATCCAGCAGCAGCTGCAGGCCAACACTCCTGGCGCGGACATGGAGTGGGACACCTTCCCCCCAGTTTCCCAGGTGCCGGCGTTGGCGGCCGCGAAGGACCCGAACTTCTATTCGGGCTCGACGTTCTCCAGCAACCCGTACCTGATCTTCAACCAGGTATCGAGGAACAATCGCGGGGCACTGGCCAAGGTGGGCGTGCGTAAGGCGCTCGAGGAGGCGATCAGCCGCGATCACCTCATCCAGGACGACGGTGGGCCGATCATCTCGCCGCCGTTGACGCACGTATTGCCGGCGGGGATCTCCGGCACGACCAGCAACAACAGCATCGACCTGTACAACTACAACCCGCCGCAGGCGAAGAAGGATCTGGCCGCTGCGGGTTACCCGACCGGCTTGACGCTGAAGTTCCTGTACCGGCCCGCAGCGTCGGTGTCGGCGAAGATGTTCACCACGCTGCAGCAGGACCTCAGTGCGATCGGTGTCCACCTGCAGGGTGTCGGCGTGCCGAACGCGGACTTCTACACCAAGTACCTGTTCGTGCCGTCGGTCGCCAAACAGAGCACGTGGGACCTCTCGCTCGCCGGCTGGGGTTCGGACTGGTACGGCGATGCGGCGGTGGCCTGGTTCACCCCGTTGTTCTACGGACACGACGGCAAGGCCGGGTCGGCGTACCCGCCCAACGGTTCAGATTTTGGTTTCTACAACAGCCCGGCGGTCGACGCGCTGATCAAGCAGGCCTCGAATCAGAAGAACGCCGCCGCGGCCACCAAGCTGTGGGCTCAGGCCGACAAGCAGGTGATGAACGACGCGGCCTTCTTCCCGATCACCTCGAACAATCAGGTCACCTACCACGCCAGCCACGTGCACAACACCGTGTTCATGCCGGCGCTGCAGCAGATCGATCCGGCCAACGTGTGGCTGACCTCCCACTGAGGCGCACCTTGCGAACAGGTGGGTTGCCGGGGCGGCCGCGGTGCGCGCGGATGGGCTCTCCGCGCACCGTGACCGCCGTAGGCGAAGGGGAACGCATTGTTGCTCGAGGTTGACGATCTGAGTGTCGAGTTCGACACCCCCGACGGGCTGGTGCGCGCCGTTCGGCAGGTGTCCTTCCAGGTCGACGCGGGGCAGACGCTCGGGATTGTGGGCGAGTCAGGGTCGGGCAAGAGCGTGAGCACTCAGGCGATCGTCGGGCTCGCTCGCGGCGCGCAGGTGGGCGGCCGTTGCCTTTTCGACGGGCGCGATCTACTGACCATGTCCAACGCGCAGTTGCGCGCGGTGCGCGGCGCGCAGATCGCGATGATCTTCCAGGACCCCCTGTCGAGCCTGCACCCCTACTACCGGGTCGGGTGGCAGATCAGCGAACTTATCCGAGCCCACGAGAAGTCCGGCAAGGCGGTGGCGCGGCGCCGGGCGGTCGATCTGCTGCGGCTGGTGGGCATCCCGCAACCGGAGCGGCGGGTCGACGATTTTCCGCACCAGTTCTCGGGCGGCATGCGGCAGCGGGCCATGATCGCTATGGCGATGGCGTTGAATCCTAAGCTGCTGATCGCCGACGAGCCGACCACCGCTCTCGACGTGACCGTGCAGGCGCAGGTGCTGCAAGTGATGACGACCCTGCAGCGGGAGTTCGGAACCGCGATCATCATGATCACCCACGATCTGGGAGTGATCGCTGACGTCGCCGACGACGTGCGCGTGATGTACGCCGGGCGCATCGTCGAGGCCGCGAACCTACGCGACACCTTCTACGCCCAACACCACCCCTACACCGCGGGTCTGCTGCGCTCCATCCCGTCCGTCGCGCGCGCCGGGCAGCGGCTGGTGCCGATTCCGGGACAACCACCGAGCTTGATCACCCCGCCGCCGGGCTGCTCCTATCACCCGCGCTGCCCGCACACGATGCCGCTCTGCCGCACGGATGTGCCGCCGCTGGGGCCGGTGCTCGGCAGCAGCACGCACCGGTCGGCCTGTTGGCTACCCAGTGATACGTCACGGCTGCACGACCGCCACCCGGACGAACCGATCCGACCCGCCGCCGCGGTGACCGCCGACGGACCGAGCCGATGACCGCGACGCCCATGTCTGACGAGGCCGACGTGCTGCTGCAACTCGACAACGTCGAGAAACGGTTCCCGGTCCAGACCAGCTCACTGCTGCGCCGAAGCCGTGAGCACGTGCACGCCGTCGACGGGGTGAGCCTGCAGATCCGCCGCGGGGAAACCCTCGGACTGGTCGGGGAGACCGGCTGCGGAAAATCGACGCTCGCCCGCTGCGCCAGCCGCCTGTACAACATCGACGCCGGCAACGTCAGTTTCGCGGGCCGCGACATCAGCCGCCTCAGCCGCCGGCAATTGCGGCCGGTGCGCCGCCAGATACAGATGATCTTCCAGGATCCGTACGGCTCGCTCAACCCCCGCCGCCGCGTCGGATCGATCATCGCCGACCCGCTGCGCATCCACCACGTCGACGACCGGCACAACCGCAAACGCGTCGTGCAAGACACCATGGAGCTCGTCGGGCTGAACCCGGAGCACTACAACCGTTTCCCGGCCGAGTTCTCCGGTGGGCAACGACAACGCATAGGCGTCGCCCGAGCGCTGATCATCAAACCCGAGTTGATCATCTGCGATGAGCCGGTCTCTGCCCTGGACGTGTCCATCCAGGCACAGATCCTGAACCTCCTCGAGGACCTGCAGGACGGGCTCGGTCTGACCTACCTGTTCATCGCCCACGACCTGTCCGTCGTGCGCCACATCAGCGACCGGGTCGCGGTCATGTACCTCGGCAGGATCGTCGAGATCGGCGCCACCGAGCAGGTGTTCACCCACCCTCGCCACCCCTACACCGCCGCGCTGCTGTCCGCCGCCCAGGAGCCCGACCCCGACCTCGTGCACCGCAAGCCACGGATCATCCTGCCCGGCGACCCGCCGTCGCCGGTCACGCTGCCGACCGGTTGCCGGTTCCACCCCCGCTGCCCCAAAGCCGAAGCCGACTGCGTCACCCGTGCACCTGAACTGGCGGCCCGGCTGCACGACCCAGCGAGCCACCGGGCCGCGTGCTTGTTCCCGGTTCCAGACGGCGCGGAACTGGCTCTGGCCACCTCGGAGGCGCACGGGCCGGTCGGCTCGTCCGTTTCGACTCCAGAGCCGGACGCGAGCGTCAGTGGCGACCCAGCCACCGATACGTCGAACCGATGACAAGCGCGAAGGCGGCAGCATGACTCAAGGAGTCGACGACGCGCTCAGTACCGGCCGGCCGGACTTCGACCTGGACCCGGACACGGCGATCGAACCCGCCCGCATCCAAGGCCGAAGCCCGCTACGGCTGGCGTTCGACCGGCTGCGCCGAGACCGCGCCGCCATCATCTCCATTGTCGTGATCGGCCTGATCATCGTCATCGCCGTGGCTGCCCCGCTGGTCGCACTCATCACCGGGCACGGACCCAATGCGCAGTACCGCACCCCCGACGCGCTGAGCCCAGCCGGCCTCCCGCGCCCACCCAGCGGCCAGTTCTGGTTCGGCACCGACGACCAGGGCCGCGACATCCTGGTCCGAGTCGCCTACGGCGCCCGAGTCTCCCTCGCCGTCGGCGTCGGTGCCACCGTCATCACCATCACCGCCGGCGTGCTCGCCGGCCTGCTGTCCGGCTATTTCGGCGGCATCACCGACACCGTCATCGCCCGCATCGTCGATACCGTCCTGTCGATCCCCTACTTGCTTTTCGCGGTCGCCCTCGTCGCCGTCATCGGCCACATCACCCTGCCGCTGTTGATGCTGGTGATCGCCGCGTTCGGCTGGGCCTCGGTTGCGCGCATCATCCGGGGGCAGGTGATCTCGCTGCGGGAACGCGAGTTCATCGAGGCCGCCCGATCGCTCGGCGCGAGCGATCTGCGGATCATGTTCGTCGACGTGCTGCCGAACGTGATCGCCCCGGCCATCGTGTTCTCCACGCTGCTGCTGCCGGTCTCCGTGGTCGCCGAAGCATCATTGTCGTTCCTCGGCGTCGGCATCCAACCGCCCACCGCCGACTGGGGACAGATGATCAGCAATGCCCAGTCCTACTATCAGCAGGCCTGGTGGTATCTCGCCTTCCCCGGCGCGGCGCTGCTGGTCACCACCCTCGCCTTCAACATCCTCGGTGACGGGGTGCGCGACGCGTTCGACCCGCGCAGCGACCGCCTCATCCCGACCCGCCGGCGCAAGCGATGATCAGGTTCCTGGCCCGACGACTGGCGTTGGGCGTCATCGTGATGTTCCTCGTGCTCATCGTGGTGTACATGCTGTTCTTCGCCGGCAGTCCCCTGGACATCGCCCGCCGAATGGCCGGCCGGCAGGCCACCCCCAAACAGGTGGATGCCGTCTACCACAACCTTGGTCTGGACCGGCCACTGCTCGCCCAGTTCGGCCACTTCCTCGCCCGCCTGGCCTTCCACGGCGACCTGGGCACCGACTACTACCATCAGGTCCCGGTCACCACGGTGCTCAAACAAGACGCGCCGGTGACCATCTCCCTCGTCCTCGGCGCCGCCGTTATCTGGCTCATGCTCGGCGTCGGCAGCGGCGTCTACTCCAGCATCCGGCCCCGCAGCCTGACCGACCGCGCCTTGACCGGCATCGCGTTGTTCTTCTATTCCATCCCCGTCTTCGTGCTCGGCCTGACCCTGATCTACCTGCTGTTCTACCAATTCACAATCCACGGCATCACCTTGTTTCCTGCCTCCGGTTACGTCGGCGTGACCAGCGACCCGAGCCAGTGGGCACGGCATCTGATCCTGCCCTGGCTCAGCCTCGCGCTGATCAGCGCCGCCACCTATACGCGGCTGAGCCGCACCTCCATGCTCGAGGTCCTCGGCGAGGACTACATCCGCACCGCGCGTGCGAAAGGACTGCCCGAAAGCCGCGTGATCCTGCGCCACGCGTTGCGCAGCGCCCTCACCCCCGTCATTACTCAATTCGGGATCGACGTCGCCGTCGGCCTCGGCGGCGCCATTCTCACCGAAACAGTGTTCGGACTCCCGGGCCTGGGACGCGAATCTGTCCAGGCCATCCAGAACCAGGACCTCCCCGTCATCGTCGGCATCGTCATCATCGCCGCCGCCGCCGTCATCGTCGCGAACATCCTCGTCGACATCGCCTACGCCGTCCTCGACCCGCGCGTCGCCCTGCACTGATGACGCCGCAGCCGACGTCTCGGCCAACAGTGCAGGAGCCCTTCATGAAGCACTCCGACCGGCCACCGTCGCGGCCTGCGAACGGGCCGCTATCCACCCGGCGTCGTCGCAGCAGCCGACTCCGCCGCCCTCGATGCGATTGGTGGTGGGACACGACAGATCCCGCGGCACCATCAGAACCGGTCGTCCCGATGACCCGAACAGTGCCGACTGACCGGACAGTGCCGACGGACGAGTCAGGCCAGTCCTCCTGACGCGCCGACGGTAGGAAGATCCCCGCTCGCGACGACGACACTCGTCGCGAGCGGGGTGCGTTGGTAGAGGACGCGCCGGCCGGAGCGCCACGACGTCACCAACCCCGCACGACGCAGGACGGCCAGGTGCGCGCTGACGGCCGGCATGCTCTGCTTCAGCACACGAGCCAGGTCTGACGTCGACCTCGGTAGCCCGAGGTCCAACAGCACAGCTGCCCTGCTGTGGCCGAGCAGCGCCCCCAACGCATCGCCGTCCCGCGCGGGCAGGTCCGCGCTCGGCCACAACTCGCCTATCCCCCGCGGGCCGTAGGTGATGCTCGGCGGACTGCCGGAGCCGATATCGGCCATCACATGTGGCCACGCGAAGACGCAAGGCACCAAGACGAGCCCGGCGCCGGTGAGGCTGTGCTCGGCGCGGGCGGCACTGCTTTGGACGGTGATCGCGTGCTCGGCCCACTCGAGTTCGGGATGCAGGTCGTTCAGCAACGCCTCGATCCCGCCCCGCGCGAGGCGAGCAGCCCGGTACGCGACGTCGGCGTCCAGGACGGCGCGGATCTGCGGCCAGTACGGTGCGATAGCCGCCAGCCAGTACTGGCGCAGCGCGTCCGCGATCCGTGGACCGCCCCCGTGCTCGAGCAGCTGCTGGGTTTGCCGGGGCAACTCCCCGCCCCACACCACCTCGAGATCGGCGCGCAGCCGCTCGGGCGCGACGTTGGCCACCATCTCCAGCTGGTCGTCGATCGAGGTGGACGGCTCACGTGCACCGGTGAGCAGGAAACTGGCTACGTGCGGCCGAGGCGCCGGCACGATCGCGCTCAGGACCCGCATGTCGACCTGCCGCAGGTTCTCGCGCGTCTTGTCCCACCAGCAGCGATGCAGATCCGGTATCCGCCCGCAATGCAACACGTACAGGCTCTCGGCGACCTCGGCCAGCGGTGAGTAGGCGAACCGCAACCGCTCCAGATCGCTCTGGCCTAGCCGAACCCGGATCACAGCGCTACCGAATCTTCGTCGGTCATTCGAAGCTGCTCCCACGATCCGCGACGGCACGCGTCGAGGTAGTACTCGTTGTGCGCAGTCAACGCAGCGATGTCATCCACGTCGCAACGCTGCCGAACCAGGTGCGCTGCGGCAACGATTCGGTTGTCCTGGAATCGACGCTGACAGTTGTCGGGCACAGTGGACATTCAGCGCAGGTGGGAGCGGAGCGTCGGTCGCAGCCGCAGCTGTTGGAGCTCGAGCTTGGCTGTTTGCTCCAGGGCGGGCAGCACCCGATCGCGCCAAACGGTCGAGCGGGCGAGCCGGCTGGCGAAGATGGCGTGGTCGTCGTCGTTGTCGAACCTGTTTATCCAGACGATGACGTGCTCGTCGCGCAGCGGAAGCGGCGAAAAGTTGTTCTCAGATGGCTCGGTGACGAAGGCGGCGACAGGCTCGCTGCCTTCGGCGGTAAGTGCGGGCAGCAGCTGCTCGGACACCAGCTCGCGCAGTGGTTCATCGATCGGTCGGTCGCGGTAGTACACCGTGATTGCCACGACCGAGTCAGCGGCACCGGCCTCGGTTCGGGGCGTGTCGAACGACGGGTAAGCGGCGCCGAGGCGGAGCGGTTTCAGTAACAAGGCGTTGTCGGAATCGAGCATCGTCTCGTTCGCGTGGTCGCGGTGGGCCCGCCACACCGGTCCGTAGTAGAACTCCGGCAACGAAACGGCGCGCGCGTCGAGCGAGTCGAAACCGCGGAGCCACACGAACCGATCCGGGTCGTCCAAATCCCGGAACTGGCCGACGATATGAATGCCGACGTCTTCCTGCCCGTCGACGAAGTAGCGGTCGAAGAGGTCTATCAGCGCGTCACGGCAGCCTGGTTTGAGCGTGTATTGCCTGAGGTCCGCGACGGCAGCGCGTGCGGGCGCAGCACCGGTCATGCCGACGCCGCGCGGGTGAAGCGCATCTCCCAGTTCTCAGTCCAGTTCGTTCCAGCGTCCACGCTGAACGCCTGCCGCCAGCGTGCGGAGCCGGTCGAGATTTCCGACCACACGAACCGCACGAGCACGTTGCGGCCGTCGATGTGCTCGGTTCCCACGAACGTGCCGACCCCGTCGACGAACGCGCCGCGCACCGGGGGCTGCAACCGGCCGACCCTGCTGTTGACCCAATAGATCGCCCACTCACGAGCCGCGCGGTCGTACGTCCCGAAGGTAAGTCCTCGCTGCCCCGGTTCGGACAGCGAATCCTCGTCCACGCTCACCGCACCGTCGAAGTAGCTCCGCGCCGTCATGACGCCGGTGAAGTCGACCCAGTGGCAGCCGGCACCGAGCGGGTCGAGGAGCCGGCGATGCTGCACGTGCCATCTGCCGACGAGGAAGTCGAAGTCGGAGATGACCCGCGAGGGCGCTGTGTGGTCGGGTTCGCTAGCGCGGCGGACGAAGTCCATCGTCCAGTTCGGTAGCCAGGTCGCACCCTCGTCGAGGGAGAAACACTGCTGCCAGCGCGCGGCGTGATCAGTGACGTCCGTCCAGCTGTAACTGGCGATGACCGGATGCTCCGCGTACTCGTCTGGGCCGGTGAGCCAGCGCCGTGACCGTCCGATGACCGGTGGCTGGAGCCTGCCGGTGCGGCTGTCGACCCAATAGATGCTCCATGCCCGCTGCGCCGGATCGAACAGCCGCAGCGACATCCCGTAATTGCCGTTGGCCGGAAACGACATCTCGTCGATGCTGACGGCTCCCCCGAAGTGCGTCCGCGCGCTTGACGTGGCCTGCGTGACAACCCAGCCAGAAGTGTGATCAAGCGGGTCACGCAGCCGGCGGCTTGTCACGTCGAACCATCCCTGGAGGAAGTCGAAATCGACGGTTGTGGAGTCCATCGGCGGCAGGAAGGTGGCGACATCGTGTTGCGGCATTGCCGAAGTCTGCTGCCGAACACCGACAGCGCGTGGCAGTGTTTTACCTATGACTGAGGCAGGTTCGCGTTCGGGTCGGCTGCTGTCCATCGTGCTGGTCCTGCAGTCGCGGCGCACTGCTACGGCCCGCGAGCTGGCCACCCAGCTCGGCGTGTCGATGCGCAGCATCTACCGCGACGTCTCGGTGCTCTCCGAGATAGGTGTCCCCGTCTACGCAGAGACGGGACGAGCGGGGGGCTACCGCTTGGTCGACGGATACCGCACGACGCTGACGGGGTTGACGTCGCAGGAGTCGCTTGCCCTGTTTCTCATCGGGATGCCCGCACCGGCGGCCCTGCTCGGCCTGAGAGAGCAGAGCCGGTCAGCCGAAGCGAAACTGCTGGCCGCCCTCGGCCCGGGTGCCCGGGAGCAGGCGAACCGTATGCGGGACCGGTTCCTGCTCGACCTCCCGGCCTGGTACCAGAACGCCGAGGCGCCCGCGATACTGCCTGAGCTCGCCGACGCGGTGCTCAACACCCGCCGCGCGCAGTTGCAGTACCGGCGCTGGCGCGAGCCACGCGAGGTTCGTCGCCTACTCGACCCCCACGGGCTCGTGGTCAAGAACGGCACCTGGTACCTGGTCGCCGCGGACCGCAGCCGCTCCTCCGCGCCGATGCGGATCTATCGCGCGAGCAACATTCTCGAACTGACCGTTCTCGACGAGCAGTTCGACCGCATCGAAGATTTCGATCTGCCGACGTTCTGGCGCGCGCAGCTCGTTGACTTCGACCGCCGCCGGTTCAGCGGCACGGCGCTGATCAAGGTCTCAGCCGGGCTGATCGGACGACTCCCGGATCTCAGTGATAGCAGCCTTGACATGGCGGTCGCCGGCGGCCTGATCGACGAGGCGGGTTCGTGCCTCGCCCGGCTGCCGATCGAATCGCCGACGAAGGCCGCGTCGCATCTCATCAGATACGGCGCCGACGTGGAAGTAATTGAGCCGCCCGAACTCCGCGAGGAACTCGCCGCTTTGGCCGACGCCGTGCTGCGGCAGTACGTGCGAGAACCCCAGCAGCGGCTACCGGGATTTCATTGCTGATCTGCGGCGAACGATCTCTCGTGCGCGAGTTGAACAAGAAGGGCTGTAGCGAGTGCCATCTCAGGCGTGCGCGCGGGACACTGATCGCTTGCAGGCGGGGCCTCGAACCCCGAGATCCAGCGCTCCTCGATCTGGTGGATCGGGCCGGGTTGACGTAGTGCAGCCGTTCCCGGCCACGCCGGACGACGTCACGAGATTGGCCTGCTCGAGAACGTCGAGGTGTTGCGTCGCCGACTGGCGCGTCATCTCCAGACGGTCCCCCCGCCAACTGGAAACAGAGAGCCGGGAGTCTCATCGCCGTCGCCAGGCGACATGCGCTCCCCCTCGCCGCCGGCTCGCGCCAAGGCGACTGGCTCGCCGATGCTCGACTCATGCCGGGCGCCGGACTCGCGCAGCTTGGTCTGGGTCGTTCGCAGTCGCCTGCCGTTGGCGCCCGTATCGGGCCGTGCACCAATTGGATAAAGTCGATCACGCAGCCGCGGGGCTCGCCGATGAGCGCGTTAGCGCCGATCGCCCCTGCCGTACTAACACTCAGGAGGGTGTCGTGAACGACGCCGGATCCACCAGGCGCACGGCAGCCGCCATTCTGGGCCCCCTGCTGCGTAGCGCACTCGGTGCCGAGCTACCGTTCCGCCTGCGCTTCTGGGACGGCAGCGCCACCGGTCCCGAGCAGGCACCGCTGACGCTGGTGATCGTCAAGCGCCGCGCGTTGCGCAGAATGTTGTGGGCGCCCGACGAGATCGGTCTGGCCCGCGCCTACGTCACCGGCGATCTGGACGTCGAAGGCGATCTATTCACCGCGCTGGACCGCGTCCTCGCACTCATCCGTCCCGACGAGATCGTCGGCAGACGCCCGAACCTGCGCACCCTGGCGGCGCTGGTCCGGGCGGCATTGCGATTGCGAGTGCTCGGGCCGCCGCCGCGTCCGCCCAAGGAGGAGATCCGGTTGCGCGGGCACCGGCACACCAGACGCCGCGACGTCCAAGCGATCGCGCACCACTACGACGTCGGCAACGAGTTCTACCGCAGGGTGCTCGGTGATTCGATGACCTACTCGTGCGCCTACTGGGCGGAGCCCGGCTTCGACCTGGCCGATCCGCGCGACCTGGCCACCGCGCAGTTCGCCAAATGTGATCTCGTTGCCCGCAAGCTCGGACTGGCTCCGGGCATGCGGGTGCTGGACGTCGGGTGCGGGTGGGGCACCTTCGCGCTGCACGCGGCACGCACCTACGGTGTCCACGTCGTCGGCGTGACGCTGTCCGCCGCGCAGGCCGAGTTCGCCCGCAAGCGCATGTCGGACGAGGGGGTAGCCGATCTGGTCGAGATCAGGGTGCAGGACTACCGCGAGGTCAGCGACGGGCCGTTCGACGCCATCTCCAGCATCGGCATGGCCGAGCACGTCGGCTCAGCCAAGCTGGCCGGTTACGCAGCGGACCTGTTCGCCCTACTGCGCCCGCAGGGCCGGCTGCTCAACCACGCGATTTCGCTGCGCCCGGACGATCCGCAGCAGGGCCCGGAATCCTCGTCGTTCATCGACCGCTACGTATTCCCCGACGGGGAGCTCGTGCCGATAGCGAGTATGGTCGCAACGCTCGAGGACGCCGGCTTCGAGGTGCGAGACACGCAGTCGCTGCGCGAGCACTACGCGCTGACGCTGCGCGCGTGGGCCACCAACCTCGAACGCAACTGGGACGCCGCGGTCGGCGCGGCCACACCGGTCCGCGCGCGGGTATGGCGGTTGTACATGACCGCCTCCGCGCTCGCCTTCGAGGCAAACAGCATCGGAGTGAACCAGGTGCTGGCCGTACGTCCCGGTCCGCGCGGGGAGAGCGGGATGCCGCCGACCCGTGCGCAGTAGCCGGCAAAACCGTACTCGCCGGTACTGGTTGTTGATGTTGTTGAGGCTGCACCCGGAGCGTTGACCTTGTTTGACGAGCCGGTTCAGGCCCTCGGGCTTGGCGTTGGTGATGCTGGTGTCGATGACCGCTTCGGTCTCGGGCTACCCGGCCTCCGCGGTGCCGGCCGGGGTGGGACCTCGTCGGTGTCAGTGACGACGCACCTCTCGGCAAGCCGGGCTGCGCTAGTGTCGCGTGAACGAAATAGCTTTACCTCGCGGTAGCATGGTGCATGTCGTTGACTGTGGTTGTGCAGATGTCCGCCGAGGACCGCGCCGAGTTGAGTCGGTGGATGCGAACGCCGACG
>JBPCOE010000070.1:0-8371 GCA_051000605.1 Jatrophihabitans sp. | reverse complement strand
CGTCGGCGTTCGCATCCACCGACTCAACTCGGCGCGGTCCTCGGCGGACATCTGCACAACCACAGTCAACGACATGCACCATGCTACCGCGAGGTAAAGCTATTTCGTTCACGCGACACTAGCGCAGTGCGTCGGCGCGGACGGCATCGACGGTCCGGTGGGGAGGGACGATCGTCGCGCGTTCCTGTGCGGCATCGGCGGTACCGGCGACAAGCTCGAGGAACCGGTCCAGCTGCACGGCCAGCGGCTCGCGTGAGGAGACCAGAGCCGGGATCTCGATGATCGTTTGCTGCTTGTAACTCTGTCCGTCCACGCTCGCCTCGTTGAGGACGTGACGGTAGATCGTCACGTCGTTGCGCAGCATGTCGACCTCGACCAGCCTGCCGGCCTCCGCGATCGCGAACCGGCGCACCTTGCGCTGGCTCAGCCGGCTGGCCGAGACGTTGGCGATCATCCCGGACGGGAACCTGAGCATCGCCTCGGCGACGTCCTCCGATCCCTCGGGCGACTCCGGGTGCAGGTAACCGAAGGATCCCCGGACGGTGGCCGGTTCGACGCCCGACAAGCGAAGCACGGTATCCACGTCGTGGATGAGCAAGTCGATTGCAACCCCGGTGCGGATGCGCGCGACGTAGGGCGAATGCCGGGTGGCGATCACGTGCTGTGGTTCCTCGACGACGCTCGCGGCCGTCATGATCGCCGGGTTGTAGCGCTCCAGCAACCCGCACATCAGCGGGATGTCCTTCTCATCGGCGAGGGCGACTAGCTGCCCGGTGTCGGCGAGGCGATTCGTCAGCGGCTTCTCCATCAGCAGCGGCAGCCCGCGGCCGAGCACCTCGATCCCGAGCGCGTAGTGCGCCTCGGTGGCAGCTGCGACGACGACCGCGTCGATGTCGGACGCCCCGTCGAGTTCGGGCGTCCACGCGGCGTCGAAGCGCTCGGCGAGGGCAACGCCGGCATCGCGCTGGGAGTCGACGACGTAGGCAAGCTGCGCCCGGTCGGACTGCGCGATCACCCGAGCGTGCAGCGAGCCCATCGAACCGGCGCCGACGAGTGCGATGCGAGGCAGTGGCATCGGCATCAGCCCTTCATCAGGGTACGAACGGTGCTCACGATGGTGTCGAGGTTCTCGGTCGTCAGCCGCGGGTGCACCGGCAGCGACACCGCGGTCGCGGCCACCGCGGCCGCGACCGGAACGTCGGTCACCGTCACTTGGTCGCTGGTGCGGTAGCACTCGTAGTCGAAAACAAGGCGCGGATAGTAGATACCGCACCCCACCCCTCCCTCGGTGAGCCGGGCGACGAACTCGTCGCGGTCGATCGGCGCGCCGTCGTCGACGAGCACGGTGAACTGATGCCATACGTGCGATCGTCCGGGCAGCTGGCGGGGAAGGGTCAGGCCGCTGACGCCGGACAGCCCGTCGATCAGGTGGCGCGCGTTCGCCCGCCGGGTAGCCGTCGTCTCGTGGATGCGGGCGAGCTGTGGGATCGCCAGCGCTGCCTGCAGGTCGGTGAGCCGGTAGTTGTGCCCGGCAATCTCGTACACGTAGCGCCGGCGCATGCCCTGGTTACGCAGGACGCGCAGCCGGTCGGCCAGCTCGTCGTCGTCGGTGGTGATCATGCCGCCCTCACCGGTGGTGACGTTCTTCGTCCCGTAGAAGGAAAAACAGCCGATGTCGAAGGAGCCGGCGCGCTTGTCGCCCACGGAGGCCGCATGGGCCTGCGCCGCGTCCTCGACTATCCGCAGGCCGTGCCGGCCGGCTAGCGCGCCGAGCGCCTCCATGTCCGCGCACTGGCCGTAGAGGTGCACCGGCATCAGCACCTTGGTGCGCGACCCGACAGCCTCCTGTGCGGCGGCGGGGTCCAGGCAGAAGTCGTCCGCGCGGATGTCGGCGAACACCGCGGTCGCGCCTGCCTCGAGGATCGCGTTCAGCGTCGCGACAAAGGTGAACGGGCTGGTCAGCACCTCGTCACCGGGCTCCAGATCGAGAACCTGCAGCGCGGCGACCAGCGCGGTCGTGCCGTTGCTCACTGCGACGGCGTGTTTGACGCCGGTTATCGCCGCAAAGTCGTCCTCGAAGCGTTTCACGACCGGGCCTTGGGCGAGCTTGCCAGACCGGAGCACTTCGAGGACGAGCTCCTCGGTCTCGGGGGGGAGGGTGACAGTGGATACAGGAATCACGCAAAGCTCCGCAGCCGGGGACGAGGACGGTCGATGCTATCGTCGCCAGCCGGTGACGGTTGTCAATCGGCCTCAGCAGACCGGAGCCTCGGGAGAGACGGATGAACCGGGTGCATCCCAGCGCCGTCGTGGGTGACGACGTGCGACTCGGCCACGCCAACGTGATCGGTCCCTACGCGGTCATTTTGGGGCCGGTGCGCCTCGGCGACGACAACTGGATCGGCCCGCATGCGGTGATCGGCACGCCGGCCGAGATCCGCGGCATCGACCACGGGGCCCTGACCGCGAGCTCGGCCATCGGCAGCGGCATCGAGATCGGGCACCGCAACGTCATCCGTGAGTACGTGACCGTCCAGCAGGGGCACTACGCCGTGACGGTGATCGGTGATGACTGCTACCTGATGAACAAGGTGTACGTCGGCCACGACGGCGTGATCGGTGACGAGGTGACCATGGCCTCGGGCGCCACGCTCGGTGGTCACGTCCACGTCGGTGCTGGCGCCAACCTGGGCATGGGGGCCACGCTGCACCAGCGGCGGGTCGTCGGTCCGGTGGCGATGGTCGGCATGGACTCGACCGTGACCAGAGACGTTCCGCCGTATGCACTGGCGTTCGGTAGCCCCTGCCGCGTTCGCGGCGCGAACCGGGTCGGCATGCGGCGCGCCGGTGTGCAGGAGGCGGCGATCGACGTGATCGATGCCGCGTACCGGGCCGGTCGAGACGAGGTCGTCGGGACCGACGCGACCTTGCGCAGCGCCTGGGACTGGTGGAACGCTGAGACCTCCCCGAGCGTGTGACTCCGGTGGCCGCGGATGGGCTGTTAGCGTGGCTTGGGCGTCGATGCCACCTGCCGCCTGCCGCTCGCTGACCCGAGCCCCGAGGAGTCGCAGTCGAATGTCGAGCGACACGGTCCTACCCGCAGGCGCCCCAGCGCCTCCGCTCGGCGTGCGCGCGCGGCTGACGCGGCGGCTGCCCCTGCTCCGGCCGCTGGTCGCGACCCTCACCGTGAGCGGGATCGGCTACGCCGTCGCCTCCGAATGGCACGGCAAGCACGGCACCCCTGGGGTGAGCGACGCACTGCGCACCCTGGCCTGGCCGAGCGTCGCCCTGTCCCTGCTGGCCGCGTTCGCCGGCACCGCGACCAGTCTGCTCGCGTGGCGCGCGCTGCTCGCCGACGAGGGACACCGACTGGCTCCGGTCGCCGCCGGCCGGATCTTCCTGGTGGGCCAGCTCGGCAAGTACCTGCCCGGCAGCATCTGGTCAGTCGTGCTGCAGATGGAACTTGCCAAACGCGAGGGCGTGCCGCGGGGCCGAGCGTTCACGACCTCCCTCGCCTGGGTTGGGTTGTCCATGACCACGGCACTGACCGTGGGTTTGTTCGGCCTGCCGGTACTCGCCTCGGCACATCACCGCGAGCTGTGGTGGCTGCTCGCCGCGCTGCCGGTGCTGCTCGTCGCATCGATCCCGCCCGTCCTGACCCGGTTGGTGAATCTGGTGCTGCGCGTCTTCGGCAAGGGGAAGCTGCGGCGCGCCCTGAGCTGGCGCGGCGTGCTGAGCGCGTGCGGCTGGCTGACGGCGACCTGGATCTGCTTCGGACTGCACCTGTGGCTGCTCGCCAACGCGCTGGGCGCGCCTGGCGTCGGCGGTCTGGTGCGGTGCATCGGGGGTTTCGCGCTCGCGATGGCCGCCGGTGTGCTGTTTGTGATCGTGCCCTCCGGCGCAGGGGTCCGCGAGGTCATCATCGTGGCCGCACTCGCGCCGGTGATGTCGCGTCCGGAGGCGCTTGGTATCGCCGTGGTTAGCCGGGTGCTGTTCATCGTCACCGACGTCGTCGCCGCGGGCGCCGCGGCCTTGTCGGGCATTCGCCAGGTGCGGAGTGTTGCAACCGGCAAGCGTGTCATGGCGCCGGCGGCCGCCTCCCCGTCCCGCGCCCGGACTCCGCGCTGAGAGGAGCTGTGTGCTTACCGCGCTAGTAGCGCTTGCGCTCGCCGTCGTCCCGGGTGGCCTGCTCGGGTATGCGATCCCCGCCGGGCGGCTGCGGTGGGCTGTCTGGTCGGCCGCGCCGATCCTCACGCTCGGACTCACCTCGATCGGGATGGGTTGGCTCGGCGCGCTGGGGCTGCCGGACGGCATCGACTGGGTGCTGGGCGCCGAACTCCTGCTCGCCGGGGTGAGCGTCGCGATCATCAGGCTGCTCGTCCGTCGCGCCGCGCGCCGGGGCGACGGCACCGGCACGCTCGTCGCGCCCCCGTCCACACGGGTGCTGGCTTTGGCCGGCGTCGCCCGCTCCGGCGCTTCGCTGCCGGACACAAGCAGCTTGGATGCGCCGCCCCCGACGGGGACGCCGGCGACTCGGGTCCGCACAGGCAGCTCGTGGCGGCGTCGGCTGCCGCGACCGGGTGCCGCGCTACCGTCACTGACCGACCTCGTCGCTTTCGCCGTCCCCGCGGCGATCACCGTCGGCTTCGGTGAGGCGATCATCGGCCGGTTCCGGGAGCCGGCGGGGTGGGACGCGATGAACCACGCGATCCTGACCCGAAACATCATCGACTCCGGCAGCACGGCGATCGACTCCGTCTGCACGACCGGTTCGACGGCGCCGGTGGTGGCCTGCCATTTCTACCCCCTGGCCGCCGACGTGTCCTGGGCCCAGGCCACCTCGCTGGCGGGCGGCACGATCGGGCGCGCGATGCTGGCCTGGAGCGTGTTGATCGGCCCGCTGGCCCTGGTGGCCGCGATCTACGCGGCTGCCCGGATCCTCGGTGCGCGTCCGGCGGTGGCCTCGGCCGCCGCGGTGGCCCCGGCGGTTCTCGGCCCACTGTGGGCCTCGATGCGCACTGGGCGACCCCCGGAGGAATACGGCCCCGGTCTGAGCGTCGCGGTAGCGCTGCTGATCCTGCTGGCGCTGCGCAGCAAGCACCCGGTTCGGCTCGGCGTGCTGGCCGGCCTTGGCACGGGCGGCCTGCTGATGACTCACACCTACGAGGTGCTCTTCGCCGGCGTCCTCGCCCTCGGCTTCGTCTTCGCGCTGCCGGGACGGCCGCAGCTGCGCACGGTCCTCGGCGGCGCGGCCGCCACTTTCGCAAGCACCTTCGTCGTGATCATTCCGTACCTGGGCGCGCTGCTCGGCGCCAATAGCGAGCGCTCGGGCAATCCCAATCCCAACCCGTCCCTGGTGGGGCAGTGGGACAAGTCGTGGCAGTTCTGGGTCTCGGACTTCCAGCGCTACGTCCTGTTCGGCTATCCGGGTCCCGGTGGGCCGCCGTTTCACTCCTACGACGGTCTGATCAACATCGGACTCTTGCTCACGGCGCCCTGCCTGCTGGCCTCGCCGCTGTGCCTCGTCTTCCGCCAGCTGAGATGGGCCCGGCCGTGGTTGCTCGCCGGCTTGGTGTGGACGGCGGTCGGTATCTGGACCTCGGTGTCGCACGATTCGGCGGCCCTGTTCCTGGTCGGCCTGTGGTACGGCGTCCTCGACCGGCTGCGGGTCATGATCCTTCCGGTCTACGGCGTGGTCGCTGTGGCCGGGGCGTGCTCGATCGCGCTGTCGCTGCGCTGGCTGTGGTGCCTACTCCTGCGCCGGAGTCGGGAGCTGGACGCCTCGCGCTGGCTGAGCCCAGCGGCCCTGCTGCTCGTCGTCCCGCTGCTGGTGCTCGGTGCCGCACCCAGCACTCGCGCTCCGCTGCGGCACGATCTCGCCCAGCGCACGCTGCACGGAGACGCGTACCCGCGCGTGTTTGCGTGGTTGAAGACCCACCTTCCCAACGGCAAGGTGGTCGCGTACGACCACAACCTCGAGTTCATCACGTGGTCCCACGCCGATTACCGGGTACCGGCGCTGTTCGGCATCACCGGGCTGACCCGGCAGGGGGCGGCGGACACCACCAAGCGGTTCCAAGCCTTCAGGTGGCTCGCGCACATCGCGGACGCCCCCCCGAACGGCGGCTGCCTGGTGCGCAAGTACGGCGTTTACTATTTCGTCGTCGGGCAGGCCCGGGTGCCGGGCCGGCCCGCTACCTACGGCCGCAGGACGCTCGCCCGGAGCCCTCGCGTGGACCTCGTACATCAAGACGGAGGCCTCAAGGTGTATCGGGTCAACGCTGTAGGCACTGCCTGTCCTGGCAGCTGATGAGACGCGCGCGCAGCCGGGACTGGGTGGCCGGGGCCAGGAAAGACCTCAATGCGAGAGGATGGTGAGCATATGGCGCGTCGCGTTCCCGAAGGGCCGCCGCCGCCGCCGGTGGTGCAGCGGCTGCGGCTGCGCTACGCCAAGCGGGGCCGGTTGCGATTCACCTCGCACCGTGATTTCGCGCGCGCCTTCGAGCGCGCGCTGCGGCGGGCCGAGATCCCGATGGCCTACTCAGCAGGGTTTTCCCCACACCCGAAGATCAGCTACGTCGGGGCGGCGCCGACGGGCGTCGCGAGCGAGGCCGAGTATCTCGAGATCGGCCTGGCCCGCGAGCTGGACCCGGACACCGTGCGCGCCGAACTCGACCGCGTCCTGCCTGACGGCCTGGACATCGACGAGGCCGTCGTCGCGGGGCCGGGATCGTTGCCCGAACGCATGCACGCGTCCGTATGGCGCATCGAGCTCCCGGGCATCGACGAGCTCACCGCGCGGGCTGCTCTGGACGCGTTCCTGGCGCGCGAGGAGATCGGCGTCGAGCGGGTCCTGAAGAGCGGTCGTCGCATGCTCGACGTGCGAACTCCGGTGCTGCGCGCCGAGGTCACCGGCGCGGCCCCGGACGGCACCGGAGTGATCCGTGCGATAATGACATTGGTCGTACGGCAGGTGACCCCCACCGTGCGTCCCGACGATGTTGTAGTCGCACTGCGCGACGTCGCCGGCCTCGCCCCGGCCGGTCCGCCCATAGCGGTCCGCTTGGCGCAGGGGCCGCTCGACGAAGGCGGTGCGGTCGGTGATCCATTGGCCGCCGACCGGAACTCGGCCCCGACGCTGTCGTAGCACCAAGAGCTGTCGTAGCACCACCGCTCGATGCTGTACCCGCCGGGACGGCCATCGTCTCGATGAAGACTTCGCGAGTTGCATGGCGGCTGGAACGAGAAATCCCAGCCGACACCGGAACCTCGCCACAACCGCCTCTGCGCGGTCGCGGTCCACGACACGTGGGCGCGCCCGGAGGCCGAAACGGAGTGACCCGAGCACATGCTCGAATCCGACAACAACCCAGGATCCACCACCACCGAACCCACGACACCTCGCCGCCGCGCACCGCGTAAGGCCACCGCACCCGCCGGCGCCCCCGCACCCGCCGCCGCCCCCGAGGGCGGGGGCCCGAACCCGCGTGCGGCAGACGCCGACACAGCTGCGCCCCGCAAGCGCGCACCGCGCAAGGTCGCCAAGAAGGCTGCTGCTCCCGCCGGCGCCGCGTCCGGCGAAACGAACCCGGCCGAACCCACGACGGCAGAGAAGGATTCGGGCGCGCCGGCGAAGAAGGCCCCGGCCAAGCGGACGCGCAAGGCTGCTGCCAAGGCTCAGCCTGCGGCCACGAGCGCCGACCTCGGCCCGGACCCGCTCCCGGCCGACACGTCGCTCGCCGACCCCGCAGCCGCCGAGAACGTCGCCGCGCCGGGCCTCGCACCGACGTTCGGCGCACCCGCCGCAGCCGCGACGAAGACGCCTCGCAAACGCGTGTCCAAGCGGACGGCCGGCGACCCGGCGTCCGCCGGCGAGACCGCCGAGCCGGACGGATCAACTCCCGTCATGACCGCGCCCGGTGTGCTGTTCAAGGCGCCGGTCGACGAGCCGCCCCAGCGTCGACGCGTGGCGAAGAAGGCTGCCGGTGCTCCCACCCACACGCAGCCGGCCGACGGTGCGTCGATCGACGCTCCCACCGACGCGACCGAGACCGGCGCAGCCGTCGCCGAGCCGGCAGAACAGCAGCGCCCAGCACGCAAGCGCGCGGCGAAGAAGACCGCGCCGGCCGCCGTGCCGACGCCGACCGAACCGGCCACCGCGACGGACAGCGAAGCTGCTGACGTCGAGGTCGTCGATCCCGACGACGTCCGCGAGGCCGCCATCGAGCAGGCCACCGGCGCCCGGCGGCGTCGCCGGCGCGGTCGCCGGGGCCGCGGTGGCGGCGGCGGTGCCGACAGTGCCGACAGTGCCGACAGTGCCGACGGTGCCGACGGTGCCGACGGTGCCGACAGTGCCGACGAAGCCGATGAC
>JBPCOE010000063.1:0-37112 GCA_051000605.1 Jatrophihabitans sp. | reverse complement strand
GTGCCCGGGTTCACGAGTCCGTTTACTCAAGAGTCGCGTGATCGTTGACAGGTGATCGCCGGCTGGTGAGTCGCGTGATCGTTGACAGTCGCAGTCATGTCGAAACCGCGGGTCATCGTCTTGTCCGTCATCCAGCAAGGTCTGACTCCGAGCGAGGCAGCCGCCCGGTTCGGAGTGTCGCGTCAGTGGGTCCACCGGTTGCTGGTCCGCTACCAGGCCGGGGGCCTGGATTCGGTCGAACCGCGCTCGCACCGACCCGAGACCAACCCGCGCCGGACCTCGCCTGATCTGGCAGCGCGGATCGTCGAGCTGCGCCACGAGCTGGTCAGGCAGGGTCTCGATGCGGGCCCCCTCAGCATCGCTGAGCGGCTTCGCCGAGATGGCCAGCACATCCCATCGACGTCAACGATCCGCCGCATCCTGCACGCCGAGAACCTCATCGTCCCCGCGCCTCGCAAGCGCCCCCGCTCCTCCTACCGCCGCTTCGAGGCGACCCAACCCAACGAATGCTGGCAGTCCGACTTCACCCACTGGCGCCTAGCCGACAGCAGCGACGTCGAGATCCTGAACTGGCTCGATGACCACTCCCGCCTGCTACTGCACTGCACCGCCCACAAACGAGTCACCGGACCACTGGTCGTGAGCAGTTTCCTCGCCGCCATAAGCCACTACGGCCCACCAGCGAGCACGCTCACCGACAACGGCGTCGTCTATACCGCCCGCTTCGTTGGCGGTCGCAACGCCTTCGAATACCTACTCTCGCCGAACTCGGCATCATCCAGAACAACGGCCACCCCGGCCACCCCCAAACCCAAGGCAAGATCGAACGATTCCACCAGACCCTCAAGCGCTGGCTCACCGCCCAACCGCCCGCCACCGGCCTCGCTGGCCTGCAACGCCAACTCGAGCGATTCCGAGTCATCTACAACAGCCAACGCGTCCACCGCGCCCACGACCGCACCCCAACCGACGCCTACACCGCCACCGTCAAAGCGGCCCCACCAGAGACCGCACCCGGCGACCGGGCCCACTACCGGGTCCGCATCGACACCGTCGACCGCAACGGAAAAGTCAGCCTGCGCCGCGCCGGCCGCATGCACCACCTCGGTATCGGCGCCCACCGCGCCGGAACCCCCGTCCTCATCCTCATCGACCAAAAAACCGTCGATGTCATCGACCCGCTCACCGACGAACACCTCAGCAGCCACCGCATCGACCCCGACCACAGCTACTGGCGCAACACACAAAGAAACCCCGGCCGCTGGCCGAGGTCCCAATGAAGTCAAGCCTCACGCGACTCACCAGTAAACAATCACGCGACTCACGACACTGGTGCGCCCGGAGGGACTCGAACCCCCAACCTCTTGATCCGTAGTCAAGTGCTCTATCCGTTGAGCTACGGGCGCGTGCGATTTGCTGTGCTGCCGACGGGCCAGTCTAGCGGCTGACCCACGAACGCCCGAAGCGGGGAATTCGCGGCGGAGGCTCCGGGATTCGAACCCGGGATGGGTTTTAGACCCAAACCGCATTAGCAGTGCGGCGCCATAGACCAGACTAGGCGAAGCCTCCAAGCGGCACGACAGGTCTCGCGGCCACCAGCGGACGAGCCTACAAGGTCCCGCGACCACGATCCAAAAGCGCTACCGCCGTCTTGCTAGGTGCGCAGCTCAACGAGCGGAATCATGACCCGCTCAATGATGTCGTGGATGTCGGCTTCGGACACCGGCTCGTCCTGCAGGATCACGCGGTGCATCAGGACGGCGGGCAGGACGTCGGCAACGATGGCGCTCGCGGCGTCGGGACGAACCTCCCCGCGAGCGATGCCGCGGCGCAGCAGGCCGAGCATGGCCGCGCGCCGAGGCGCCTGGAACCGTTCGTCGATCAGAGCCGCGAGCGCGGGATCGGACACCGCCTCGAACTTGATCGCGCGCATGGCGCTGCCGGCCGGGCTGGTGAGGATGCCGGCGATCGCGGTGCCGACTCGGCGCAGCGCCTCGACGGTCGTGACCGAGTCGTCGAGGACGGACGTCGGGTCGATGCCGCATGCCTCCGGCGTGGGCAATCGGGTGAGCAGGGCGTCCATGACGAGCACCTGCTTGGTGGGCCACCGGCGGTAGATGCTGGCCTTGCCGGTGCGGGCCCGGGCGGCGGCGCCCTCGACGGAGAAGGCCTGGTAGCCGGCTTGGGTCAGCTCGTCGTAGGCGGCCTCGAGAATGGCGTCCTCGAGGGCGGCGCCACGTCGTCGCTGGGCAGCGGGTGGTCGCAGCTGCGTGCCGGTCACGTTGTCGGACCCTCCCGTCATGATCGGTGCATGAGATCACGTAGAAGACGGTTGCGTTCTCTAAACTCACGCTCTATCGTAACCCAATAGTGAACGTAAGCGTCCCTTATGTGAACACCTCGAACGGAGTATCTGGTGACGGAGACCGAGATCAAGGCCGGACGCCCGGCGAAGGCGGCGGGGTTGAACGGCGCCCGTCGCCACGCGCATCCGGGGCTGGTGCTGCTCGTCATCGCGGGCGCGCAGATGATGGTCGTCCTCGACGGCACGATCGTGAACATCGCGCTGCCGTCGATGGGCAGTTACTTCCATAAGAGCCAGACCGATATGACGTGGGCGCTGAACGCGTACACCCTCGCGTTCGGCGGTCTGCTGCTGCTCGGTGGACGGATGGGCGACATCCTGGGCCGCCGGCGGATGTTCGTCACGGGCCTCGGGCTGTTCACGCTCGGCAGCTTCCTGGCCGGCATCGCCCCGAGCTTCGGGCTGTTGCTGGCCGGCCGGGTGATCCAGGGCGTCGGCGGCGCGATCGCCTCGCCCACCGCGCTGTCTCTAATCACGAACGAGTTCGACGAGGGCGAGGCCCGCACCAAGGCCATCGGGGTCTACGCGGCGGTGTCCGGCGCTGGGGCAGCGCTGGGGCTGCTGCTCGGCGGCGTGCTCACCAACTACCTCAGCTGGCGGTGGGTGCTGTTCGTCAACGTCCCGATCGGCATCGCCCTGATCCTGGGCGCGCTGGCCTACGTCAGCGACTCCGAACGGCTCAAGGGCAAGTTCGATGTCGTCGGTGCACTGCTCTCGGTCGCGGGCATGTTCGCCACGGTTTACGGCTTCATCCACGTGGCCCGCGACGGGTGGGGCAACACCCAGACCTTCGTGATGTTCGCGCTGGCGATCGTGCTGCTCGCCGCGTTCGTGTTCTACGAGGCCAAGGTCGTCGCCGAGCCGATGATGCCGATGCGCATCTTCGAGGACCGCAACCGAAGCGGGGCCTACATCGTCATGTTCGTCGCCGGCGCCGCGATGTTCGGGCTGTTCTACTTCATTACCTTCTTCACCCAGGGCGTGCTCGACTTCAGCGCGCTGAAGACCGGGTTCTCGTTCCTGCCGGTGGCCTTTGTCATCGGCATCGTCTCGCAGCTCGTGGCGCGCGTTCTGGGCCGTTCGGGGCCCAAGCCGATCATCGTGCTGGGCACACTGCTGATGACCTCGGCGATGGTCTGGTTCTCGCAGGTCGACGCCGGGACGCATTATCTGACCGGCCTCGTGCCGGGCATGGTCCTGCTCGCGATGGGCATGGGGTGCCTGTTCGTCCCGCTGACCTCAGCCGCGGTGTCGCGCGTGAAGAACACCGACGCGGGCCTCGCGTCCGCGCTGCTCAACGTGGGCCAGCAGGTTGGTGGCGCCCTCGGGCTGTCGGTCATGACTACTGTGTTCGGCACGTCCGGGCGCAACTACGCCGCAGGGCACAAGGGCGCGCTCGTCTCGAAACTCATGCAGTCCGTCGACGGCAACCGGCAGCTCGCGGGCGCCATCGCCGGGCGGGTGCAGCAGGCCGGCAGCAGCGGGCTGCAGCGCTCGGACATCAAGAAGTTCGTCGACGGACTGCCGCCCAGCCAGCGTGAGACCGCCGGCAAGTTCTTCGCCGGGCCCTACCGCGACTTCACCCACGGGCTGCTCGCGCATGCGTCCGGTCAGGGCTTCCTCACCGGCGTCGGCTTCGGCGTCGTCGCCTTCCTCGCCGCGGTGCTGTTGATCAACGTGTCCAAGAAGGACCTGCCCGCAGAGCCCGTCGCGGTCGGCGCGGTCTGAGCCGCCTCCCCGCATTTCACTCTGCCGTCTCCTCCAGCGGATCGCGCTGGTCGCTGATGCTCTCGGCTTCCAGCGGCTGTCGATCAGTCCGTACTCACGCGATCTTGTGCTCGTTGGAGCCTCCGGCCGCGCGAGGTTGCACAAGATCGAGGACCCGCCCGCCGACGGGACGGCGGAAGGCAACGCTCAGCATTCGGTTACGTTGACCGCGAGCCGTGGCTCAGCATTCGGTTACGTTGACCGCGAGCCGTGGCTCAGCACTCGATGACGTTGACCGCAAGCCCGCCGCGGGCCGTCTCCTTGTACTTGACCTTCATGTCCGCGCCGGTCTCGCGCATGGTCTTGATGACCTTGTCCAGGCTGACGACGTGCGTGCCGTTCCCGCGCAGGGCGATGCGTGCGGCGTTGATCGCCTTGACTGCAGCCATGGCGTTGCGTTCGATGCACGGGACCTGGACGAGGCCACCGACGGGGTCGCAGGTGAGCCCGAGATTGTGCTCCATCCCGATCTCCGCGGCGTTCTCGACCTGCTCGGGCGTCCCGCCCATCACCTCGCACAGCGCAGCGGCCGCCATCGAACAGGCCGATCCGACCTCGCCCTGGCACCCGACCTCGGCGCCGGAGATGGACGCGTTCTCCTTGTACAGCACGCCAATCGCACCTGCGCAGAGCAGGAAGCGCACGATGCCGTCGTCCGTCGCTCCCGGGCAGAACCGGACGTAGTAGTGCAGCACAGCGGGCAGCACGCCGGCCGCGCCGTTCGTCGGCGCGGTGACGACCCGGCCGCCGGCAGCGTTTTCCTCGTTGACTGCGAGGGCGAACAGATCCACCCAGTCCATGACGCGCAGAGGGTCGGTCGCGAAGGTCTCGCCGCACAGCCGTTGATAGAGCTCGGGCGCGCGGCGCCGGACCCGCAGACCACCGGGCAGCACGCCCTCATTGGTCCAGCCGTTGCGGACGCACTCGGTCATCACGGCCCAGATCTTCAGCAGCCCGGCGCGGACGTCGGCAACCGGGCGCCACGACTGCTCGTTGGCCAGCATGATCCCGCTGATCGGGAGTCCGGATTCCGCGCAGCGCGCCAGCAGCTCGTCGCCGGACAGGAACGGGTAGGGCAGCACGGTCGAATCGGGTGTGATGCGGTCGGCGCCGGCCGCCGCCTCGTCCACCACGAACCCGCCGCCGACGGAGTAGTACGTCCGTTCGCGCACGATCTCGCCGGCCGCGTCGAGGGCGAAGAAACGCATGCCGTTCGGGTGATACGGCAGGCTCTGCCGACGGTGCAGCACCACGTCGTCCGGACCGAACGCGACCTCGTACTTGCCGAGCAGCGGCAGCACACCGGCCGTCCGGGCTCGCTCGACGCGCACCGGACCGGCTGCCGTGTCGACGGTCTCCGGGCGCTCGCCGAGCAGGCCCAGCACGACGGCGTTCTCGCTGCCGTGCCCGTGCCCGGTGGCACCGAGTGAACCGAACAGCTCCGCACGGACCCGCGCCACGCGACCGTCTAACAGGCCGTCGTCGGCCAGGCCCTGCGCGAAGGTCAGGGCCGCGCGCATCGGGCCGACCGTGTGCGACGACGACGGCCCGATGCCGATCGAGAAGAGGTCGAAAACGGAGAGCGGCATGAACTCACCCGCCTCTCCGGACTTCACCGCTGTTGCCGCGGTCCAGCTCTTCCTGCCGGCCCCGCGGTCGCTCGCCCTACCAGCCTAGACTCCTTACCCAATCTCAAGGGTCACGTCGATGTTCCCTCTCGTCGCCTTCGAGTACGGGCAGAACTCGTGCGCCAACTCGACGAGTTCGCGGGCCTGCTGCGGCTCGACACCCGGAATCTGCACGGTGAGCTTGACGGCAATGCCGAAGCCGCCGTCCTCGGACGGCCCGAACGACACCTCGGCGGTGACGGTCGAGTTCGAGGTGTCGACACCCTTGGTCTTGGCGCGATTGCTGAGCGCGCCGGAGAAGCACGCGGCGTACCCGGCGGCGAACAACGTCTCCGGGTTGGCCTTGGGGGTGTCGGTGGTGCCGGGCTGGGCGGTGTCTAGATCGATCACCCCGTCAGCGGATTGCACGTGCCCGTCGCGGCCACCCTTGGCGCTGGCCGCGGTGGTGTAGGCGATCTTGGTCAGGGCGATGGTCATGGTTGCGCTCCTCGGCTTGATTGGACGTCTTGTACCGACCGTATGCGCCCGCCCGGACGGTGCGGCAACTAGGGTTGTCAGTGAGCGAAGCTTGCGAGCGAACCATGGGAAAGAGCTCGGCCAGCTGACCGGAGCGGAGCGAGGATCAGCTGTGGGTACTCCCGTTGTCCGCCGCTCGCCCACGCATCGCGCGCAGGTCGTCGCTACCGCCGAGCTCACGCCGCGGATGCGACGGGTCACGGTGCGGGCCGACTCGCTGCGCGGCACCCTGTTGCGACCCGCCCAGGACGTCGAACTCCACCTCCGCGAGGGGGCCGGGCGCCGGGTGAAGCGGCGGTACACGATCAGCGCATCGCGCCTCGGCGGAGAACTCGATCTCGATGTGCTGCTGCACGGCGACGGTCCGGGTTCGCGCTGGGGCGCTACGGCCCAGCCAGGCGACACCGTCGAATTCCAGGGCCCACGCGGCAAGCTTGAGCTCCGTAGCGCGCCGGCTCACCTGTTATTCGGTGACGAATCGGCCCTGCCCGCGATCGCGGCTATCTGCGCGGCGCTGCCGTCCGACGAGCCCGCCACCGCGATTATCGAGGTCAGCGATGCCGCGGACGAGTTACCGGTGCACGCCGCCGACGTGCGCTGGGTGCATCGAAGCGGCACTGCGTCCGGCCACCCGGAGCTGCTCGCGCAGGCGCTCGCCGACGTACCCATCGCGGACGGCGTTCGAGGCTACCTGATGGGTGAGACTCGCGCGATGATCGCGCTGCGATCCGTCCTCGAACGTCGCGGCGTCGACCACGACGCGATCTTCGTGAAGGGCTACTGGAACATCGGGCGGCCCGATCGGCTGGCCGGACGAGCGCCTCGCCCGTAATGGGGGCGCCGGTTTCCGCTTCCCTCCCAGAACGCCATGTGCCATGAGGAGGATGCATGACTTCCCTGGACGACGTGTTGGCCGCGGTGCCGTTCGTGGCCACGCTCGGCATCACCATCGACTCGGCGCGCAAGGACGAGGTGGTGGGCCGGATGCCGTACGCGCGGGAGCGCACCACGATCGGGGGCGCCGTCAACGGCGGCGCACTGATGGCACTGGCCGACAACGTCGGCGGAGTCTGCGCCTTCCTGAACCTGCCGCCGAACTCGGGTACGTCCACCACCAGTTCGTCGACGACGTTCGTGCGCGGCGCGCGCGGCGAGGTCGTCGCCACCTCCCGCCCGCTGCACGTCGGGCGCACGACGATCGCGGTCGTCACCGAGATCCGCGACGATCAGGGCCGTCTCGTTGCCCAGACGACGCAGTCACAGGCGGTGCTCCAGCAGCGGGCGTGATGCTCGTCAGGTAAGGAAGTTGCCCTTCAACGGTTGGACGATCTCGGGTCGCGGGTTGGCGTGCGCGCTGCCGTGACCGTCGACCACCGGCGCGGCGAGCGCCACGACCGCGGCGGACACGAGCACGCCGACGCCGGCGAGTGACGCGCCCACTACCTGCACCACCGACCGCGGCACCCGGCGCCGCGCGCCGACGTCCAGCTCCTCGACGGAGTCGTCGATCAGCGACGTCATCCCGCCAGCTTAATGCGCGCCGTCACAGAATCGGTTCCGGACGGTAGTCGGCGGCGGTGGGCTCGGTGGCGAGCACCTCGCCCACCGCAGCAATGACGGCGGCCACCTGCTGGCGCGCAGCACCGGTGAACGACAGCGGCTCGGCAAGCAGGGCCTGCAACGAGTCGGCGGTGAGCCCGAGCCGCGAATCGGCGGCCAGCCGCTCGAACAAGTCGTTGCGGTCCGTACCCTTCTCCCGCATCTCGAGGGCGACCGCGACGGCGTGCTCCTTGATCGCCCCATGCGCGACCTCGCGCCCGACCCCGGCCCGCACCGCCGCCATCAGGACCTTGGTCGTGGCTAGAAAGGGCAGGTATCGGTCGAGTTCGCGTTCGATGACGGCCGGGAACGCGCCGAAGTCGTCCAGCACCGTGAGTGTGGTCTCGAGCAGCCCGTCGAGGGCGAAGAATGCGTCCGGGAGTGCGACGCGGCGCACGACCGAGCACGAGACATCACCCTCGTTCCACTGGTCGCCCGCGAGCTCACCCGCCATTGACGCATATCCGCGCAAAATCACCGAGAAGCCGTTGATTCGCTCGGCCGAGCGGGTGTTCATCTTGTGCGGCATCGCGCTGGAGCCGACCTGACCGGGTCGGAAGCCCTCGGTGACCAGCTCGTTGCCGGCCATCAACCGGATCGTGATGGCCAGCGACGACGGTCCGGCGGCGAGCTGCACGAGCGCGGTCAGGACGTCCCAGTCAAGCGAGCGCGGGTAGACCTGCCCGACGCTGGTCAGCGTGTGCGCGAACCCGAGATGTGCCGCGACCTGCGCCTCGAGTTCGCCCAGCGCGGCGGTGTCGCCGTCCAGCAGATCCAGCATGTCCTGCGCGGTTCCGACCGGGCCTTTGATGCCGCGCAACGGGTAACGCGCGGCGAGGTCGTCGAGGCGGCGCAGGGCGATCAGGACCTCGTCGGCCGCCGAGGCGAACCGCTTGCCGAGCGTCGTGGCCTGCGCGGCGACGTTGTGCGAGCGGCCGGCCATGACGAGGGCGTCGTACTCGGCAGCGCGGCGAGCGAGTCGGGCGAGCACGGCCAGCGTCTTCCACCGGATCAGCTGTAGCGATGAACGCACCTGCAGCTGCTCGACGTTCTCGGTCAGATCGCGGCTCGTCATCCCCTTGTGCGCCTGCTCGTGCCCGGCGAGCGCAGCGAACTCCTCGATACGCGCTTTGACGTCATGTTTGGTGACCCGCTCGCGCGCGGCGATCGACTCGAGATCGACGGCGTGCGTGCCGCGGTCGACGACCGCTTGGTAGGCGTCGACGGCGCCGGGCGGGACGTCGACCCCGAGCCCGCTCTGGGCCCGCAGCACGGCGAGCCATAGCTGCCGTTCGAGCACCACCTTGTGCGCTGGTGACCACAGGGTGGCCATGTCGGTCGAGGCATACCGGCCGGCGAGGACGTTCGGGATTGCGGGTTTCACCGCTCCATTGTCCTACCGCTCGACGCTCAGCAGCCGCGGATCGCGCGCGAGCCGGGCGAGGACGGTTCGCGCGGGCAGGTAGTCGGGGTCGATCGTGGAGATCGTCACGGTGATCGAGTGCTCGCCGTCGTCGAGCTGGAAGCGGTCTGCGGCCGGGACGGGCGGGCTCGACGGCGCGGGCTCGGCGAGGGCCTCGCCGGCGGGCAAGACGTCGACCGACAGCGTCCCGGCATCCGACCGCACGCTGACGTGCCGGTTGAGCAAGCGGCGCGAGGGCCCGGTGACCGTCACTGCCGGCGGTTCGGGCGTTGCCCCGGGCAGGACCGTCCGCAGCGCGGACAGCACCGCACTGGGCACCCGATCGTTGATCGAGCAGCCGAGGCCACCACCGCTGATGACATCGCAGTTGCCGGGTAACTCTCGGATCGGCGAGGGGCTCGCCGCGAGGGACTCCGGGACGAGCGAGGCGGGGACGAGCGAGGCGGGCACGAGTGAGGCGGGCACGCGTGAGGCGGGCAGCCCGGACCCGAACGACGGGAGCGACGGGGACGGCCCGGCCACCGGCTTTTTCGTGTCGTTCCCGACGAGCGTGATGACGACCACTCCTATGACGGCGGCCGTCCCGATCGCGGCGAGGGTGAGCCTGGTGCGGCGCCGCATCGGTGCGCGGTCGCGACCGATCACGAGCTCGTCGACGGCGGGTTCACCGTGGGCGTCGCCGTCGAGCCAGTCGACATCCGGCTGGTCGCGCTTGCCGTCCTTCATCCGCCGAGCGTAGGACGGTTACTCAGCCCGGCACGGGCGTGCTGCCCGCGACGGCCCGAGCGGCGATATCGGTGCGGTATTGGCCGCCGGCCAGCTTGATGCGCGAAAGCAGCTCGTAGGCTCGTTCGCACGCCATGGCGAGGGTGTCGCCGGTGGCGGTGGCCGACAGCACGCGGCCGCCGGACGCGACGATCGCGCCGTCGTCGCGGCGTCGCGTGCCGGCGTGCACCACACCAGGTTGCTCGGCACCGGTGATGACATCGCCGCTGCGCGAGGTACCGGGGTAGCCCGCGGCGGCGAGTACCACCGTGACGGCAGCGCCGTCGTGCCAGCGCAGCGGCGGGTGTGCGGCCAGGTCGCCGGTGGCGGCGGCCATGAGCAGCGCCCCCAGCGGCGTCTCGAGCAGGGCGAGTACGACCTGCGTCTCCGGGTCGCCGAAGCGGGCGTTGAACTCGACGACGCGCGGGCCGCGTGCGGTGAGGGCAAGGCCGACGTAGAGCAGGCCTGAGAACGGTGTGCCTCGGCGCCCGAGTTCTGCCACCGTCGGCTCGGCGACGGTGCGCACGACGTCGGCGACCAGCCCGTCGGGTAGCCACGGCAGCGGCGCATAGGCCCCCATGCCGCCGGTGTTCGGCCCGGTGTCGTCGTTCCCGATGCGTTTGAAGTCTTGGGCCGGGACGAGGGGCACCACGGTGCTGCCGTCGGTGACGCAGAACAGCGACACCTCCGGGCCATCCAGGTATTCCTCGATCACGACGCGTTCGCAGGCGGCTGCGTGGGCCAGCGCCTCGTCGCGGTTGGTGGTCACGACGACGCCCTTGCCCGCGGCCAGACCGTCGTCCTTGACGACGTAGGGCGGGCCGAACTCGTCGAGTGCGGCTGCGGCTTCGTCGGCGGTAGTGGCGACGCGGGCGTCCGCGGTGGGCACGCCCGTTGCGGCCATCACGTCCTTCGCGAAGGCCTTGCTGCCCTCGAGTTGAGCCGCAGCCGCGGACGGCCCGAAGCAGGCGATGCCGGCCGCCCGGACGGCGTCCGCGACCCCGGCCACCAGCGGCGCCTCGGGGCCGATCACGACCAGATCGCCGCGGACGTCCGCGGCGAGCCCGGCAACTGCGGCCGGGTCGTTCGTGTCGACCCCGCGCTGTTCGGCGATGGCGGCGGTTCCCGCGTTGCCGGGCGCACAGATCAGGGCGGTGACGGCGGGATCGGCGGCGAGGGCCAGGCACAGGGCGTGCTCGCGGGCACCGGATCCGATCACGAGGACGCGCACCCGGCGAGCCTAGCGATGGCCCGTGATGATCTCGGTCGTACCTTGCCAACACGTCGGGTACGACCGAGATCATCACCGGATCAGGAGGTCCGGACCACCGTGAACCCGGTCATCGTCGGCACGTAAACGTTCCGGCCGTACAACGCGGGGGCGGCGAAGCGACTGAGCGTGCCCACCGAGATGTGCTGGTCGGCGTGCCCGGTCTTCGGATCGAGCGAGTAAAGCTGCCCGGAGTCAGGGTTGAGCGACCAGACGCACGTGCCGCCGACGACGGGCGAGCCGGTGATCGCCGAGTCCGCGTGCCACAGCACCTGCATCCGTCCGGCTCCGTCGATCCGAACCGCGCGGAGGCCGTCCGTGCACGGCACGTACACGACCGAGCCGACCACCGCGGTACCACCGAAGGAGTGGCAGACGTTCGCCTTGGACACCTGGCCGCCGATGCCCCCGAGACGGGTGCGGCTCAGCACGTAGGCCGTGCCGGACTTGCCCGCGGTAAAGACCCACCTGCCGACGACGGCCGGTCCTTGCGAGCCGAGGTCGGCGTCCACGGCGTTGTCCTGCGCCCACGTCGAGGGCGAGAAGGAGTCGGTGCGTCGAAGCGTCGGGCTCAGCTCCAGGACGGAATCGCTGTAGTCGTAGGGGTCGCCCAGCACGGACGCGCCGTTGCCGACCGCGACGAGAACGTTTCCGGCGGCGTCGATCGTCGGGCCGGGTGGCGTCCAGATCCCGGCCTCACCGGCGGTGGGCACCGTGAACGACGCGGGGTTGCCGGCGCCCGTCAGCGCGTAGGCGATCACGCGGCCCTTGTAGGCGCCGCAGTCACCCGCCAGGCCACCGAACGGGACGTAGACGCGTGAGCCGTGCACTGCGAGCGCGCCACGCTCCTGCATGACGCGGCTGTCGACGCCGGGCAGATCCAGCGTGCGATGGAACGAGACTGCGCCGGAATTGAGTGAGAGTGCGTACAGCTGGTGCGTAGGCGGGGATCCGCTGAACTCGGGCGCGACGTACAGGAGCCCGGTGCTCGCCGAGTACGCCGGCGTTCCAGTGATCCCGAGTGGGTCGACGTTGCCGCACGGGCGTTGGCCGGCCGGAGACGGCGCACCGAGGTGCTTGCGCCAGAGCCGCTTGAACGACGGGCTGAACGCGTAGACCGTGTTGTTCTCGGTGGCCACGATCGTGACGCCCTTGATCACGATCGGCGAGGCGTAGACCGCGCCGTCGAGCGACACCTTTGTCGCGACCTTCATCGAACCGCGGACGGCGGGCATGGTCGCTGCGTACCCGCTGCGATCTGTACTGCCGTGATACGTCGACCAGTCGGCATACCTCCCCGGCGGGGCACGGTCGGAGGCCGGCGTTCTCGGGCCGGACGCGGCGAGGGCGCCACTGGGCGGCGTCGTGCCGTCGGGCGATGTCTTGGCTGACGTGCAGCCGGTCACGAACACGGCGAGCACGCCGATGACCGCAAGCACGCGGGGGACAGGCATACCGAGATTGTGCGCCAAGGCACCGACAAGACCGATAGCGGATCAGCGCTCGAGCAGATCGCGCACTGCGATAATTTCCTCGCGGCCGGGCCCGACCCCGATCGCTGAGATGGGTGCTTTGATCATCTTCTCGAGGGCGGTCACGTACTGACGGGCGGTGCGGGGCAGGTCGTCCAGCGTCCTGGCCGTCGAGATGTCCTCCGTCCACCCCGGGAACGTTTCGTAGATCGGGGCGGCCCGGTCGAAGTCGGCCTGGTTCATCGGCAGCTCGTCGTGCCGGGTGCCGGCGACGTCGTAGGCGACACACACCGGCACCTCGGGTAGCCCGGTCAGGACGTCGAGCTTGGTCAGGACGAAGTCGGTGACACCGTTGATCCGGGTCGCATACCGGCCGACGACGGCGTCGAACCAGCCGCAGCGCCGTGGCCGACCGGTGGTAGTCCCGAACTCGGCGCCGTTGCGGCGCAGGAACTCGCCGCTCTCGTCCAGCAACTCGGTCGGGAACGGGCCCTCGCCGACGCGTGTCGTGTATGCCTTGATAACGGCGATGACGCTCGTGATCCGCGTGGGCGGGATGCCGCTGCCCGTGCACGCGCCGCCGGCCGTTGCGTTGGACGACGTCACGAAGGGGTACGTGCCGTGATCGACGTCGAGCAGGGTCGCCTGGCCGGCCTCCAGCACGACGGTCTCGCCGCGGTCGAGCATCTGCTGGAGCAGCAGCGACGTGTCGGTGACCATCGGGCGCAGCCGTTCGGCGTAGCCGCTCAGCTCGCGCACCACGGTCTCGACGTCGAAGGCCTTGCGGTTGTAGAGCTTGACCAGCACCTGGTTCTTGTAGTCCAGCGCGCCGGTGACCTTGGCCCGCAGCACGTCCGTGTCGAACAGGTCCTGCACCCGGATGCCGACGCGCGACATCTTGTCGGCATAGGTGGGGCCGATGCCGCGTCCGGTGGTGCCGATCTTCGACTTGCCGAGGAACCGTTCGGTCACCTGGTCCAGCGTGCGGTTGTAGGGCGCGATCACGTGCGCCGACCCGCTGATCGTGAGCTTGGACGTGTCGACGCCGCGGGCCTCGAGTCCGTCGATCTCCTCGAACAGCACGCCGAGGTCGATGACGACACCGTTGCCGATGATCGGGACGCAGCCCGGCGTCAGGATGCCGGACGGCAGCAGATGCAGCGCGTACTTCTGGCGCTGGTCGCCGCTGCCGATGACGATGGTGTGGCCCGCGTTGTTGCCGCCGTTGAACTTCACGACGCCGTCGATGCGGCTGCCGAGCAGATCGGTGGCCTTGCCTTTGCCTTCGTCGCCCCACTGGGCGCCGACCAGGACGATCGCGGGCATTCAAGTCACCTCGGTGCGTGCGGTTGGCGGTGCGGTCCGGGCCCCGAGCAGCCTAGACGACGATCTAGGTTTGTTCCGTGCCGTGGCGAAAGAGGGGAACCATGACCGCTATGACTGCGGTGCACGTCGGCAGGCCGTTCACCAAGACCGACCTGGAGACGATGCCCGATGACGGGCGCCGCTACGAGCTCATCGACGGCGTGCTTATCGTGAGCCCGTCGCCGATTCCGCTGCACCAGCGCGTAATCAAGCGCCTCAGCAGGCTGCTCGATGGCGCCTGCCCGCGCGACCTTCGAGGTTTTCACGGCGCCGCTCGACGTGGTCCTCGCCGATGACACGGTGATGGAGCCGGACATCGTGGTGGGGCGCGAAAGGACTTCACGCCCGGCGAACTGCCGGCTGCGCCGGTGGCTCGCGGTCGAGGTGCTGTCGCCGAGCACCCGCCGCTTCGACCTGACGCTCAAGAAGTCGCGATTCGAAGCGGCCGGGATGCAGTGCCACTGGGTGGTCGACCCGCTGGAACCGTCACTGCTCGCGTGGGATCTGCGGCACGACAGTTACGTCGAGGTCGCGCGCGTCGAGGGTGGCTCCGAGTGGACGGCCGAGCTGCCCTACCCGATCACGATCGATCCGGCCAAGCTCGCCTCGGACTACTGAACCGGACTGCTGAACCGGACCGCTTGATCAACACGGCGTGAGCAGGTCTGCCGACCCGCACAGTCCGAGATGATCAAGCAGCGGCTCACCCCCGCAGCGCGGTGACGGCCTCGAGGTCGCTGTCGGCAAGCAGGGTGGCGCAGCGCTGCTGCTCGGGCGCTTCGCCGATCGCCTCGGCGGCGTTGCCGAGCGCGTTGATCGCGCGGAGCACGCCGCGGTTGGGCACGTGCGACCACGGCACCGGGCCCTGACCCTTCCAGCCCGCTCGCCGCAGCGCGTCCAATCCGCGGTGATAGCCCGTGCGTGCGTACGCGTACGCCTCGACGTTGCGGCCACCGGCGAGCGCGGCCTCGGCGAGCGTGGCCCACGCCGCGGAGGAGGTCGGGTGCGCCGCCGCCACCTCGAGCGGGTCGTCGCCACGGTCGATCAGCGGCACCGCCGGATCTTCGGGCAGCTTCGTGGGCGGGGCGAGCAGATTGCCGAAGTGGGTCATGACGCGGACGTCCCGGCCGACTCCAGCGCCTCGCACGCCTCGACGATCCGCTGCGCCATGCCCTGCTCGGCCAGCTTCAAGTAGGAGCGGGGGTCATAGGACTTCTTGTTGCCTACCTCGCCGTCGACCTTGAGCACGCCGTCGTAGTTGGTGAACATGTGCCCAGCGATCTCCCGGGTAAAGGCGTACTGCATGTCGGTGTCGACGTTCATCTTCACGACGCCGTACGAGACGGCGGCCCGGATGTCCTCCAGATCGGAGCCCGAGCCGCCGTGGAAGACGAGGTCGAACGGCTTGTCCTTCCCGACCTTCTTGCCGACCTCGTCCTGGATTTCCTTGAGGATCTCGGGGCGCAGCTTGACCGAGCCCGGCTTGTACGAACCGTGCACGTTGCCGAACGTCGCAGCCAGGATGTAGCGCCCGTTCTGGCCGGTGCCGAGCTTCTCGGCGGTGAGCATCGCGTCGCCCGGGGTCGTGTACAGCTTCTCGTTGTTGTCACCGCCGTGCGCGCCGTCCTCCTCGCCGCCGACGACGCCGATCTCTAGCTCGAGAATGATGTGCGCCTTAGTGCACTTGGCCAGCAGTTCGACGGCGATGTCGAGGTTCTCGTCGAGTTCGATGGCCGAGCCGTCCCACATGTGCGACTGGAACAGCGGCGCCTGACCGGCGTCCACCCGCTTCTGCGAGATCGCGATCAGCGGCCGGACGTAGGAGTCCAGCTTCTCCTTCTGGCAGTGGTCGGTGTGCAGCGCGACGTTGACGTCGTACTTCGCCGCGACGACGTGCGCGAACTCGGCGAGCCCGACCGCGCCGGTGACCATGTCCTTGACGGCGGTGCCCGAAGCGAATTCGGCGCCGCCGGTGGAGATCTGGATGATTCCGTCGCTGCCGGCGTCGGCGAAACCCTTGAGGGCCGCGTTCACCGTCTCCGAGGACGTGCAGTTGATCGCCGGATACGCGAAGCCGTCGCGCTTCGCGCGGTCCAGCATGTCGGCGTAGATCTCGGGCGTTGCGATCGGCATCCGTGCTCCCCAGTGAGTCGTTCCTCGGACCTACCTGCAGTATCGCGCACCTTCATTTCCGTCTTGGCCTGCCTGTGCGGTCGACGGCAGTTGGCATCCCTCGACGATGACGCCCGGGCTCACGCCCGACCGGCAGCGAGAGCTGTTGGCGGCGGCAAGATCAGCGATCAGGTCCGGGAAGCGCAGGCCTGCTTCACGTCGTCGGGTGCGTCGACGTGGATCCCGAAGAACGTCGAGTTCAAACCGCACGCCTTCTTGCTGATCTCGTCCTTGACGTGCCCGCGCTGCTGCCACACGAACGCGGCGAGCACGAGCACGACGACCAGGACGATGAGCCGACCGAGAATCGCGGTGATCACCAGACTGAGCAGGACGCCGATCACGACCAGCGCGATGACGACGCCGACGCCGATGGTGGTGATGTTGCCTGCGTTGAGCGCCATGACGTCAGCCATGGCGGGAACGATAGCCTCGACCCATGACTTCGGACGGCAAGCCCGGCTCTCGCGCCGGCGGCACTCCGCCCGCGCTCCCTGCCGGCGGACTCCGGATCGTCGCCCTCGGCGGCATCAAGGAGATCGGCCGCAACATGACAATGTTCGAGTACTCCCCGGACGGCGGGCCGGGCCGGTTGCTCGTCGTCGACTGCGGCATGTTGCTCGGCAAGACCAACTCACCGGGCATCGACATCACGCTGCCCGACTGGTCGGCGTTCCGGGATCGCCTCGGCGACATCGACGCCGTCGTCCTGACGCACGGGCACGAGGACCACATCGGCGCATTGCCCTACCTGCTGCGCGACCGCCCCGACATCCCGGTCATCGGCTCGCGGCTGACGCTCGCGCTCGTCAAGGCCAAACTCGACCAGCACCGCCTCAAGCCGCAGCTGGAGCTGGTGGCCGAGGGCGAGACGATCGACGTCGGGGCCTGGGCGCTGCACTTCTACGCGGTCAACCACTCGATCCCCGACGCCCTCGCCGTCGCGATCAAGGTCGGCGGCCAGACCGTCCTGCACACCGGCGACTTCAAGATGGACCAGACGCCGCTGGACAACCGGCTCACCGACCTGCCCGGGTTCTCCCGGCTCGGGGACGAGGGCGTCGACCTGCTGATGGCCGACTCCACCAACGCCGAGGTGGGCGGGTTCATCCCGTCCGAACGTGACGTCGGCAAGGTCGTCGCGGACGTGATCACCAAGGCGCCGGGACGCATCATCGTCGCCTGCTTCGCCTCGCACGTGCACCGCGTGCAGCAGGTGCTCGACGCCGCCCACGCCAGCGGCCGCCAAGTCGCGTTCGTCGGGCGTTCGATGGTGCGCAACATGCAGATCGCCCGCGAGCTCGGGCTGCTGCGCGTCCCGGACCGCCTCATGGTCGATCTGAAGATGCTCGACGAACTGCCGTCGCGCCGCACGTTGCTGATCTCGACCGGATCGCAGGGCGAGCCGCTGTCGGCGCTGTCCCGAATGGCCAATCGCGATCATCAGACGATCCGGATCGGCCCCGACGACACGATCCTGCTCGCGTCCTCGCTCATCCCCGGCAACGAGACGTCCGTCGGCCAGGTGATCAACGGGCTGTCCCGGCTCGGCGCGACGGTCGTGCACAAATCGATGGCGCTCGTGCACGTCTCCGGTCACGCACCGGCCGGTGAGCTGCGCTACCTGCTCAATGCGGTGCGCCCGCGAAACCTGATGCCTGTGCACGGTGAGTGGCGGCATCTGCGCGCGCACGCCGCGATCGGTCGCTCGATGGGCCTGCCGGACGAACGGATCATGCTGGCCGAGGACGGTACCGTGGTCGATCTCGTCGGCGGCCTGGCCACGATCTCCGGCAAGATCCCGGTCGGCTACGTCTACGTCGACGGCAACGAGGTCGGCGACATCGGCGACACCACGCTCAAGGACCGCCGCATTCTCGGGGAGGACGGCTTTCTGTCCATCCTTGTCGCCGTCGACCTCGAGGTCGGCAAGGTCGTGTTCGGCCCGGACATCACCGCTCGCGGTTTTTCCGACGACCCCGCCGCGCTCGACCCGGTCCGCGCCGAACTCGTCACCGTCCTGGAGAAGGCGCTCGCGGACGGTGCGCGCGACACCGATGCACTACAGCACCTGATCCGGCGGACGGTGGGGCGCTGGGTCGATCGTGAGTACCGCCGGCGCCCGATGCTGATACCGACGGTCGTCGAGGTCTGAGCCCCACCAGAGGCGCAGGACTTGGCGGATCGTCATGCTTTGACGGGTGCGCGGCACAATGAACGCATGACGGTCAGCACTCCCATCAAGCAGGGCACGCTCTCACCCCGGCGCAACGTCCCGGCCGGGATCGTCCACCCGCATTACGTCGGCACCTGGCCCGGCACGGCCGCCGACCGGGACGACACGATGGTCAAGGACGCCGACACGATCGCGCGGATGCGCGTAGCCGGTCACGTTGCCGCCGACGCCCTCCTCGAGGTCGGCCGGCACGTCGTGCCTGGGGTCACCACCGACGAACTCGACCGCGCGGGCCATGAATACCTCGTCGCTCACGGTGCGTACCCGTCGACGCTCGGGTACAAGGACTTCCCGAAGTCGCTGTGCACCAGCGTCAACGAGGTCATCTGTCACGGCATCCCGGATTCGCGGCCGCTCGACCGCGGTGACGTCGTCAAGGTCGACATCACCGCCTACCTCGACGGCGTCCACGGTGACACCTGCGCCACGTTCTACGCCGGTGACGTGCGGGCGGACGTCCGCGAGCTGGGCGACCGCACGCGCGAGGCCATGCTCCGCGGCATCAAGGCCATCCGTCCGGGGCGCCCGATCAGCGTCATCGGCCGGGTGATCGAGTCCTACGCGAAACGCTTCGGCTACGGCGTGGTGCGCGACTACACCGGGCACGGCGTCGGGCCGAGTTTTCACACCTTGCCGACGATCCTGCACTACGACGAGCCGCTCTCGACCACGCTGCTCGAGCCGGGCATGACGTTCACGGTCGAGCCGATGCTCACCCTCGGCAGCTACGACTGGTACATGTGGGACGACGACTGGACGGTGCTGACGAAGGACGGTTCGTGGGCCGCCCAGTGGGAACACACGATCGTTGTCACCGACGACGGTGCCGAGATCCTCACCCTGCCGAGTTCGCCGTGACGGAAGGTATGGACATCGCGCCGGTCAACCGGCAAGAGAAGGCCGGGCGCGAGATCCCGATGGTGCGGGTACCGGGCTAGCGACACGATCACGCTGTATCAAGCAATCTGCCGTTTCTGCTAGACACCGCGATACAGTCCGATCGTGAGCGAGCGAGCCGGCCAGCCCAGTGGGTCCCGACCGTCCCGAACGCGGTAGGGCAGACGTGGACCCGGTTCGCAATCCCTATGCACCAGGCGCCGGGCAACGCCCGCCCGAACTCGCCGGGCGCGACGCCGAACTCGCCACGTTCGACGTCCTGCTCGAGCGGGCCGCGCGCGGACGTCCGGAACGTTCGGTCGTCCTGACCGGCCTGCGCGGGGTCGGCAAGACCGTGCTTCTCAACGCAATGCGCGGTGCGGCGGTGCGCCGGGGGTGGGGGACCGGCAAGCTTGAGGCGCGCCCCGAGCAGACGATCCGCCGTCCGCTGGCCGCTGCGCTGCACCTCGCCGTTCGCGAGCTCGCCGGCCGGCACGACGACGAGGCGACGCACGTCCTCGGCGTGCTCAAGTCCTTCGTCCAGCGCGAGGAGAGCCGCAAGGGCCGGCCCTGGCAGCCGGGCATCGACGTCCCCGCCGTGCCGGGACGCGCGGATTCCGGCGACATCGAGATCGACCTCGTCGAGCTGTTTGCCGACGTCGCCGGGCTGGCGGCCGACTCCGGGCATGGCGTCGCGATCTTCATCGACGAGATGCAGGACCTCGGCGCCCCCGACGTGTCCGCCCTGTGCGCAGCGTGTCACGAGATCTCGCAACGGGGCCTGCCGCTGGTCGTGGTGGGTGCCGGGCTGCCACACCTGCCGACTGTGTTGTCGGCTTCCAAGTCGTATTCCGAACGGCTCTTCCGGTACGTGCGCATCGACCGGCTGGACCGCGCGGCGGCCGATCTCGCCCTGCGGACACCGGCCCGCGACGAGGACGCCGATTTTGCCGACGAGGCGCTCGCGGCGATGTACGCGGTCACCGGCGGCTACCCCTACTTCGTTCAGGCCTACGGCAAGGTCGCGTGGGATGTCGCGCCGTCCTCGCCGGTCACAGCGGCCGACGTCGCGGTCGCCGCGCCCGAGGCCGACGCCGAACTCGCGGTCGGCTTCTTCGGCGCGCGCTACGAACGGGCCACCCCCGCCGAGCGGGAGTACCTGCGTGCGATGGCCGAACTCGACGACGGGACCGACGCCGTCGCGACCGCCGGCGTCGCCACGACGCTGAACCGCCCGCCGCAGTCGCTGTCGCCGGCACGGGACGGGCTGCTGAAGAAAGGGCTGGTGTACTCGGGCCAGCGCGGCCGGATCGCGTTCACGGTCCCGCACTTCGGCCGCTACCTGCGCGCCCAGGATTGAGCGTCGATCTTCCTGCACCTGATGCGGTCTGCGAGAGGTGCGCGAGGATCCGGGCGTAGGTCAGCCCGGCGGCATCGCGTGCCGCCGGATCCAAGCGTGCATGGCGATCCCGGCGGCCACGCCCGCATTGATCGAGCGGGTCGAGCCGTACTGCGCGATCGAACAGACGACGTGCGCCTCGGCGCGCAGCTCGGCACTCAGGCCCGTCCCCTCCTGCCCGAACACCAGCACCACCCGCCGCGGGAGCTCGAACGTCTCGATGGGGACGGCGCCGGGCAGGTTGTCGATCGCGATCATCGAGTACCCGGCGTCACTGGCATAGCTCGCGAGCTCGGCGACCGTCGCGACATGGCGGATGTGCTGGTAGCGATCGGTCACCATCGCGCCCCGCCGGTTCCAGCGGCGATTGCCGACGATGACGACCTCGTGAGCCAGGAAAGCATTCGCGGTACGCACGACCGTGCCGATGTTGAGGTCATGGCGCCAGTTCTCGATCGCGACCGCGAACTCGTGCCGACGGGTGTCCAGCTCGGCGACGATCGCCTCGAGTGTCCAGTAGCGGTAGCGGTCCACGACGTTGCGGCGATCCCCGTCGCGCAGCAGCTCCGGATCGAGGCGCGGATCGTCGGGCCAGGGCAGCGGGTGCGGCCCCACCCCGACCGGTTCCGGCGCCGCGCTCGGGTGATCTTCCTGCGGCTCACGCGTCATGGCGCGTCAGCTGCAGGAAGATCCGAACGCGGAATCAGAGCAGGCCCAGGTCGGCGAGCGAGTACGCGCTGCGTAGCTCGAGACCCGCGCCCTCGATGGCCTCGCGCGCGCCGCGGTCGACGATCAGCGCGACGCCGCGCACCTGCGCCCCGGCGTCGCGCACGGCTTCGACGGCGGTCAGCGGCGAGCCGCCGGTGGTCGAGACGTCCTCGACGACGAGCACGCGACGGCCCGAGACCGACGGCCCTTCGACCCGCTGTTGCATCCCGTGGGCCTTTTCGGCCTTGCGCACGACGAACGAGTCCACGGTGCCGCCGGACGCGTGCATGATCGCCGTCCCGACAGGATCGGCGCCGAGCGTGAGGCCGCCCGCGGCGTCGTAGGCCCAGTCCGAGGTGAGCTCGCGCATCACCCGTCCGACCAGCGGCGCGGCGACTCGGTGCAGCGTGATGCGGCGCAGGTCGATGTAGTAGTCGGCCACCTTGCCTGAGGACAGCGTGACCTCGCCGTGCACGACGGCGACGTCCTTGATCAGCTGCAGCAGTTCGGCACGGTCGCCCACAGGAAAACCCTAGGTCACATGCCGCGGCGGGCCATGACCGCCCGCAGCAGCGGTCGCGGCATCGTCCGGGCCGCCGTCACGAGCGCTTTGTACCGACGGCTGGGGACGCTCAGGGGCTTGTCGGCGAACGTGTCGGCGAGCCCGTCGCGCACGACGTCGGCGGCGTCCAACCACATGCGGTCGGGCACGTGGGACATGTCAGCGGACGCACGCTCGTGGAACTCGGTGTGGGTGAAGCCCGGGCACACGGCGGTGACGCTCACGCCGCTGCCGGTGAGCTGGACGGCCAGCGCCTCGCTGAACATCGTCACCCAGGCCTTGCTCGCGGAGTACGTCGCGTTGCCCCCGCGCGGGAGGAAACCGGCGACGGACGACACGTTGAGGATGCGTCCGGACCCGCGGGCCGTCATGGCGCGGACGGCGGCGTGGCTGAGCCGCAGGACCGCGCGGACGTTGAGGTCGAGCTGCGCCTCCTCGCGGTCGAGCTCGCCCTGGCCGAAGTCGACATACGTGCCGAGGCCGGCGTTGTTCACGAGTAGGTCGACGTCGCCGTTCTCGAGCCGCGTCCGCACCGCGGCGCAGCCGGCGTCGCCGGTCAGGTCGGCGGGCAGCGTCTCGACGGCCACACCGAAGCGGCGGCCCAACGTCTCGCGAGCGGCGTCGAGCCGGTCCTCGTCGCGGGCGACGAGGATCAGGTCATGGCCCTGCGCGGCGAGCTGTGCCGCGAACTCGGCGCCGAGACCGGCCGTGGCGCCCGTGACCAGCGCTAGCGGCACGCGTCAGACCCCCGTCCGGCGGGACTTGCTGGCCTTGGCCCGGGCCCGGGCGAGCTCGGCGCCCTTGGCCGCGGCCTCGGAGTTCGCCCGAGCCTTCGACCGCGCGCGGTCCGGTGCCGCCTTGGTCAGGCTGGTCTTCTCGGCTGCTGGCGTGGCCGCGCGGGTGCTCGCCGGTGTGGTGTCGCGCGGGGCGAACAGCCCCCGCCGGGCGGGTGCGGCCGTAGCCGCCGGGCGCACCGGCCGGTTGAGCTTGAAGAACTCGACGCTGGGCCGCAGGTTGACCAGGACGACGGCCACCAGGAACAGCAGTGCGGACAGGAACGCCGGGATCTTGAACGTCGGGTGGATGTCGGCCGCCGTCACCAGCAGCAGCGAACCGATTCCGGCGAGCGTCCCGGTGATCGTGGCCATGACCCACAGCCCGAGAGTCGTCCACCGCGCCCAGTACTTCCCGGCGTAGGTGGCGGCGGCGAGAACGGCCAGCGCGAGCAGCACGACGAGGCTGGTGATCAGCAGCTGCTTCGGAGCCGACGCGATGTGATGCGCCAGGTCCGTAATGTAGCCCTTCTTGTGCTTCGTCGCGGATCCGTAGAGTTTGTCGTTCGCCTTCTTCGCCGTCTGGTAGTACCAGCCGTTCGGGGCGTTGGTCGCGCCGCCGAACAGCGACAGCGACGCGGCGACGGAGAAGAGGCCGGACAGCCCCAGCGCCACGGCGGCGTACAGCACCAGCTGCGGCCGGGCGGCGGCCTGCGACCTGGCGGGCTCGCCGGGCTTGCCGGGTTTGTCGATCGATGGCTTGGCGGGCTCGTCGTTCACGCGCGCAGTCTACGTGCGTGGGGACCGGGTCACCCGTCCGGCTCAGCGGGCGTTGGTCGGCAGCTCCCAGAAATCCGCACTAGAGTCGGCGCGACGTATCTTGACGATCTTGCGCCACGGTTGTGGCCGGCGCCGCGATTCTGCGTGCCTGCACCTGGAGGAAACATGGCGACGCCATCCGATTCGGAGCGCGGCGCCTCCGAGGTCGACCTGTCCAAGCACGGCGCAGCCGACTCAGGCGACCGACCCGATCCGGGCCAGAACGCGCCCGCACCGGACGCACCCCGGCAGCCCGAGGCGGCGTTCGACCCCTATCGCTTCGGCAAACCCGACCGTCCGGTGCCGCCGGAGTTCGCCCCGCCCGGCTACGTCCCCGCTCCGCCCGCCGCGTCGAGCCCGTATCCCGGTCCGCCACCATCCACGCCGGGCGCGCCACCCTACGGTTCGCAGACGTCCGGCTCGCCGACGTCCCAGTATCCCTATGGCGCGCCTCCGTACGGAGCGCCGAGCCAGCCCCCGTACGGGCAGTACGGCTACGGAGCGCCGCCGGGCTACGGCTACGGCACGCGGCCCCAGACGGGAGGCAACGGCAAGGCGGTGACCGCCCTCGTGTCCGGCATCGCCTCGATAGTCCTGTGCTGGCTGTCGTTCCTGGACATCATCCCGGTGATCCTCGCCGTCGTCTTCGGCTTCCTCGCGCTGGCCCAGGCCAAGCGGCGTAACGGAGCAGGCAGGCGTATGGCGGTCGCTGGGCTCGCCTGCGCGGCGGTGGGCGCAGTCCTCGCGATCGTGCTGAGCGTCGTCATCCTGCGCGCCTACGACCACTGCGGCGGGCTGGGCGGCTCGAACGACCCCGGCTTCAACCAGTGCGTTCAGCATCAGCTGTAGCCCGCTCCCGTTGCCGGTTGTAGTGGCGGCCGGTGCTCGTCCACAGCCGCCGACGGGAGCACCCCTGGGTCGCCTACAGTGTCGCGATAACGCGTCGAGGATCGGGAGAGCCCATGGCGGACTGGCAGCGCGGTCGTGACGCCGGCGGCGCGCCCGGCTACCAGGGGCCGCCGTCCTACCCAGCCGGTCAGTACCCAGCCGGTCAGTACCCGGCCGCCCCATATCCCGGCGCTCAGTACCCCTCGCCGATGTACCCACAGCCCTATGGGTATCCCGCTCCGTACGGCTACCCACCGGCGCCCACCGGGCCGCAGCGCCCGGGCCTGATCCTTGCCGCGTGCGTTCTCGGTTACATCAACGCGGGGCTGCTGATCCTCGCCGGGGCGTTGCTGTTGTTCGGCGCCTCCATCGCCCACGACATCCAGGACCTCGCCAACGGCGGCAGGGATTACGGCACCGAACTCGGGATCGACGGGTTCGTCAACTTCGTCGCGGCCGGCCTGCTGATCGCCGGCGCGGTGATGTTCACCGCGAGCAAGTCGACCGGGCGGATCCTGCTCGCGGTCGGCAATGCCGTCGTCATCGCCGAGGCCATCTACTGGCTGGTCCGCTTCGACAGCATCCGAAGTGACGGCTGGATCGTCTACGCCGTGATCTTCGGTGCCCTCGCGGTGCTACCGCTGGCGTTCTCGTTCACCGCCGACGTCAACCGCTGGATGGTGCAGGGGCGCTCGAGCACGCACTAACCGAGCGAAGCGCATCCGAACTGCCCACAGCTATTGGCAGCTACCCCTGGGGACGCTACATTCTGCCGTGTCCGGTGCGCGTGAGCGTGACGCGAGCTATCTGCAGGAGCACCCATGTTCAGATCCGTCCGCGCCGGCACCGTTGCCATCGCCGCACTGCTCAGCATCTTCACCGCGTTCCTCGTTGCCGGCGCGCCGGCCGCCTTGGCGGCAACAACGGTCTCGATCAACGGGACGGTCACCGCGTCGGACCCGGCGCAATCGGGACGGCTGTTCCGCGACGGAACCGCCTCGACGTGCGCCCACCCCAAGAGTGGCGCGGCGCTGTACAACGGCGACGGCACGACGCAGTACCACTACGACGCGTACACCTTCGTCGGCACCCCGGGTACCTGCGTAACGGCCACTCTCACGGTTACGAGCGGCGGTGCGGACCAAGGTTTCCTGACCGGCTATTCCACGTTCAACCCCGCGGCGATCACCGCGGGCTACCTTGCCGATTCGGGCCTCAGCACCAACATCAGCAACCCCCCGGCCACGATCTCGTTCCTGCTCCCGTCCTCCGGCTCGGTCGTCCTCGTCGTCTCCGACGTCAACCCATCCAGCGTCGACGTGCCCTACACCCTCACCGTCTCCGGCGCGCAGCTGCCGACGCCGACGATCCGCACCACGCCGTCGGCGGGCGTGAACGCCGGGGGTCGGGTGTCGGACACGGCATCGGTGACCGGCGGCAACGCGCCGTCCGGAGCGGTCACGTTCAAGCTGTTCGGGCCGGCGGACACCACCTGCACGGGCACGCCGGTGTTCACCAACGACGGAACGCTGGCCGCCGGGTCGGCGTCCTCGGGCAACTACCGGCCCACGGTGGCCGGGACGTATCACTGGACGGCGACCTACAATGGCGACACGAGGAACAACCCGGTCTCCTCCGGGTGCGCGGACGAACCGGTGACGATCTCGGCCGCCGGCTTGGACCACCTCGTGCTGTCCCCGGCGAGCGCGTCGATCCCGTTCGGGACGTCGCAGGCCTACACCGCCGAAGGCTTCGACCAGTTCGGCAACGACCGCGGCCCGGTCTCCGGCGTGACCTACTCGATCGACGGGGCCGGCACGTGCACCGGTAACGCGTGCACCGGCCCGCCCGGGTCGTACACAGTGACCGGCACGAAGAACGGCAAGACCGGCACGGCGAGCCTGACGGTCACCAAGGCCGCGACGACCACCACGCTGTCGGCATCGAACCCGAACCCGGGCGTGAACGAGCCGGTCACCTTCACCGCGACGGTGACGCCGCAGACCGGGACGGTGACCCCGACCGGCACCGTCTCCTTCTTCATCGACGGGTCGTCCACCCCGGCCGCGGTGGTGCCGGTGGACAGCTCCGGTCACGCCGCCTTCACGACCACGTTCGGGGGTGGGTCGCACAGTGTGGTCGCCGTGTACAGCGGCGACGGCAACTACCAGCCCAGCACGTCGGCCCCGGCCACCACGGTCAACGTGGCCTGCGATCAGACGATCACCGGGACGCACGGGTCGTTGATCGTTACCCACGGCACCACCTGCGTGTCCGGCGCGACGATCACCGGCGGCATCAGCGTCGCCAAGGGCGCCACCCTGGACATCGAGAACAGCACCGTGCAGGGATCGATCACCGCGTCGAAGCCGAACGCCGTGCGCATCTGCGGGTCCACCACCGGCTCGATCAACGTCACCGGCGCCACCGGCCCCGTGCTGATCGGCGACCCGACCAACAACTGCCCGCCGAACACGATCAAGGGATCGATCCTGGCCGTCGACAACACCGGTGGACTGCACATCATCGACAACACCGTCACCGGCACCGTGACCGCGCACGACAACCCCGGCGCGGTCATCACCGGTAACCACCACTGAGCGCCCGACCCGTTCGCCCACGCGCTGACGCAGGGCCGCTCGAACACGCGCCCTAACCGATGAAGATCGGTACCTCGAAGAGCAGGTGCATCACGATCCAGACGACGCCGTCGACCGCCGCGAGCCCGAACGCGAGGAACGGCAGTTCGAGGCTGCGACGGTCCTCGCGGGCCCGTTGCCCCGCGTAGGAACCCAGGATGCCGACGACGATCGCCATCAGGATGCCGAAGAAGACGATGCCGATGAACCCGAGGACGACCGCGGTGACGGCCACGGGATCGGCGGACGCCGGCGGCACGGCGTCCGGGTGGCGCGATTCCCGCGCCGGCAGGTCGTCCGGATCCCAACCGCGGCCGGCATCCGGGGGCGGTGGCACCTTGCCGAAGTCAGTCACCGGCCGTGACTGCCTGACCCGAGCCGACCCGTAGACCGCTGCGGTCCTCGAGCGCATCGACGAAGACGGTCTGGCCATCGCGGATCTCGCCGCTGAGCAGAGCCCGCGCGAGTGCGTCCCCGATCGAGGTCTGCACGAGCCGGCGCAGCGGACGCGCGCCGTACAGCGGGTCGAAACCGTTCAGCGCGAGCCACTCCCGCGCGGCGCTCGACACCTCCAGGCTCAGCCGACGCGTGGCGAGGCGGGCGCCGAGCGCGCCGAGCTGGATGTCGACGATCCGGGTGAGGTCCTCGGTGGTCAGCGCGTCGAAGATCACGATATCGTCGAGTCGGTTGAGGAACTCGGGCTTGAAGTGTCCGCGGACGGTGTCCATGACGAGGTTGCGCTTGGTGTCGGTCGGCAGGTCGGTGATGAGGGCCTGCGAGCCCAGGTTGGACGTCAGGATCAGCAGCACGTTGCGGAAGTCGACCGTTCGGCCCTGGCCGTCGGTGAGCCGGCCGTCGTCGAGCACGGCGAGCAGAATGTCGAAGACATCCGGATGCGCCTTCTCGACCTCGTCCAGCAGCACGACGGTGTACGGGCGTCGGCGCACGGCCTCGGTCAGCTGGCCGCCCTCCTCGTAGCCGACGTACCCGGGCGGGGCACCGACCAGCCGGGCCACCGAGTGCTTCTCGGAATACTCGCTCATGTCGATGCGCACCATCGCGCGTTCGTCGTCGAACAAGAAGGTGGCCAGCGCCTTCGCCAACTCGGTCTTGCCGACGCCGGTCGGGCCGAGGAACAGGAACGAGCCGGTGGGGCGGTTCGGGTCGGCGATGCCGGCCCGGGCCCGGCGCACGGCGTCGGACACTGCTTGCACGGCGGCCCGCTGTCCGATGACGCGGCGCCCCAGCTCGTCCTCCATGCGCAGCAGCTTGGCGGTCTCGCCCTCCATCATCCGCCCGGCCGGGATGCCCGTCCACGCCTCGACGACGTCGGCGATGTCGTCGGCGGTGACCTCCTCCTTGACCAGGACGTCGTCGGAGGGCACCATGCTCTCGGCCGCGCTCGCGGCGTCGAGTTCCTTCTCCAGTGCGGGCAGCTCGCCGTACTGCAGGCGGGACGCAGTTTCGAGGTCGCCGTCGCGCTGGGCGTTCGCGATCTGGGTTTCGAGGTCGTCGATGCGCTCCTTGAGCTCGCCGACGCGGTTGAGCCCGGACTTCTCGCGTTCCCAACGGGCGTTGAGGGCGTCCAGCCGTTCTTTCTGATCGGCCATTTCAGCCCGCAGCTTGGCCAGTCTCTCGATCGACGCGTCGTCGGACTCCTTGGCCAGCGCCATCTCCTCCATGGTCAGCCGGTTGACCGCCCGCTGTAGCGCGTCGATCTCGACCGGTTTGGAGTCGATCTCCATGCGCAGCCGGGAGGCCGATTCGTCGACGAGGTCGATGGCCTTGTCGGGCAGGAAGCGCGAGGTGATGTAACGGTCGGAGAGCGTGGCCGCCGCGACCAGCGCGCCGTCGTTGATGCGCACCTTGTGGTGGGCCTCGTAGCGGCCTTTGAGCCCGCGCAGGATCGCGACGGTGTCCTCGACGGACGGCTCGGCCACCAGCACCTGCTGGAAGCGGCGCTCGAGCGCCGGGTCCTTCTCGATGTGCTCGCGGTACTCGTCGAGCGTCGTGGCGCCGACCATGCGCAGCTCGCCGCGGGCCAGCATCGGCTTGAGCATGTTGCCGGCGTCCATGGCCCCCTCTCCGGTCGCGCCGGCACCGACGACGGTGTGCAGCTCGTCGATGAAGGTGACGACCTGGCCTCCGGAATCCTTGATCTCGTTCAGGACGGCCTTGAGCCGCTCCTCGAACTCGCCGCGGTACTTCGCGCCGGCGATCATCGCGCCGAGATCGAGTGCGATCAACTTCTTGTTGCGCAGGCTCTCGGGAACGTCGCCGGCGACGATGCGCTGTGCCAGACCCTCGACTACTGCGGTCTTGCCGACGCCGGGTTCGCCGATGAGCACCGGGTTGTTCTTCGTGCGCCGGCTCAGCACCTGCACCACGCGCCGGATTTCGGAGTCGCGCCCGATGACGGGGTCGATCTTGCCGTCGCGCGCGGCCTGGGTGAGGTCGTTGCCGTACTTCTCCAGCGCCTGGAACGTGGTCTCGGGGTCGGCCGTCGTCACCCGCCCCGAACCTCGCACCGACGTCACCGCCTCGGCGAGCGCGTTCGGGGTCGCGCCGTGCTGCGCGAGCGCATCAGCTACCTGCGCGCCGCCGTCGCGGGTGGCGGCCAGGGCGAGCAGCAGGTGCTCGGCGGAAATGAACTCATCCGACCGGTCCCGGGCCTCCTTCTCGGCGGCGCGGATGACCGCAGCCAGCCCGGCCGAGGCGACCGGCTTGGCTACCGACGTCCCGGTGGCCGAGGGCAGCCGGTCGATGATGACGGCAAGCTCGGCCCGGAGCGCGCCGGCGTCGGCACCGACGGCCTGTAGCAGTGGCCGCGTCAGCGTCTCGGTGTCGTCGAGCAGGGCAACGGCGAGGTGCGCCGACTCGACGGTCGGGTTGCCACGCTGCTGCGCCGAGGCGACAGCGCTGTTCACCGCCTGCTGGCTGCGGGTGGTCATGTCCATACGGTCACTATCTCCTGTCGTCAGCCCTGCGGATACAGCGAGGCAAAGGTTGAGTCTTCTCCGCTCAGGTCGGTCGATATAGTGGTGCGTTTGCGGGGCGATCGATGCTGCTCGATGAGGACTACCACCTCATCGCGGACGTTGCACCGGGCGGCGCGAATCGGTCTGGCGGGATGCGAATGCAGGCGCGAGTTCGGCGAGAGCGCCGACTAGCCCTGAGGCCAGGCTCAACGTCGCCGGCGGGCCGGCTGCGGTTGCCACACGACGAGGGCCGTGGACGGGCCCCGGCGGGCAGCGAACTCGGCGGTGAGGCGGTCGAGTTGGTCGACGAGTTCGCTTACGCGGGCCTGGAGCGCGTCGACGTGGGACTCGAGTTCGATGATGCGTTTGATGCCCGCGAGGTTTACACCTTCGTTCTGCGAGAGGCGCTGAACCTCGCGCAGCAGGGCGACGTCGCGGGCGGAGTAGCGGCGGCCACCGCCGGTTGTCCGTCCCGGCGTGACCAGGCCCAGCCGGTCGTACTGACGCAGCGTCTGCGCGTGCATTCCGGCCAGCTCAGCGGCGACCGAGATCACGAAGACCGGGGCGTCCTCGGGCGGTTGCGGGTTCACCTCGCGCTCCGCGGTGCCGCGGCGAGAGCCGCGGTGATCGAAGGCCGCGGATCGGCCGACTGCGTCGCGGCGTAGGTCTCGAGCGCGGCGCGGGCGTTCTCGTCCACGTCCTTGGGTACAGCGACCTCGACGGTGACGAGCAGGTCGCCGGTGCCGGACTTCTTGGGCACGCCCCGGCCGCGGACGCGCAGGGTGCGGCCCGACGGGGTGCCGGGCGCGATCTTCAAGCTCACCGGACTGTCGAGTGTCGGCACCCGCAACGTGGTGCCGAGCGCGGCCTCGGTGAAAGTGATCGGGACGGTCAGGGTGAGATCGTCGCCGGAGCGTCCGAACAGGCCGTGCCCACCGACGCGAACGGTGACGAACAGATCCCCGGACGGGCCGCCGTTTCCGCCGGGCGAGCCGCGGCCGGGCACCCGCACCTTCGAACCGTCGCGAATTCCGGCCGGGATGCGGACGGTGATCGTGCGGCTCTGGTTTGTCGTGCCGGTGCCCGCGCACTCGGGGCACGGGGTGTCGATGATCTGGCCGGTGCCGCGGCAGTCGCGGCACGGCTCGCTGAACCCGAAGCCGCCCTGGTTGCGCAGCACCGAACCGGAGCCGCCGCAGCTTGGGCACCGCCGCGGTGACGTGCCGGGGGCGGCGCCGACACCGCCGCAGTGGCGGCACGTACCTGGCGTTGTCAGCGTGAGGGGCAGCGTTGCGCCACGCACGGCCTCCTCGAAGCCGAGATCCATGCTGGCGTTGACGTCCTGCCCGCGCCGGGGGCCGGCCTGGCTGGGACGTCTGGTGCCCTGCGCGCCGCTGTTGTTGAACAGGCCGTCGAACAGGTCGCTCAGGTTGCCGCTCTGCGCGTTGCTGAAGATGTCGGAGAACGCGCCGGTGCCGGTCGTCGCACCACCGCTGGGGAAACCGCCGAAGCGGCCGCCGGAGCCGCCGCCGAACAGCGTCTTCGCCTCGTCATACTCTTTACGCTTCGCCGGATCCGACAGCACGTCGTAGGCCTCGGACACGTCCTTGAAACGCGCCTCGGCCTTCGGGTCGTCGGGGTTGGCGTCTGGGTGCAGCTGGCGCGCCAGCTTGCGGTAGGTCTTCTTGATGTCGGACTGAGAGGCATCCTTGGTGACGCCGAGCGCCTTGTAGTAGTCCTTCTCGATGTAGTCCTTGGTACTCACTCGGGCGGTCACCTTCTCTCCGTGGTTCGGCCGGGTGGGCTGGAACGGACGAAATCCGTCCTCGCTACGCGGGGCCTAAAAGGCGGGCCCCGCTTCGCTGTGGGCGGATGTCCGTTCCACCCACCCTGCGCTGTCAACTGCATTTGGTGCTATCCGCTGTCAGGCGTCGGGTACATCTTCGTGCGGTTGGGCCGGAGTTGGCTGGTCGCCGGTCTGGTCCGTTCTCTTGTCCGACGCTTCGTGTTTGCCTTGCGCTTGGGTCGTTGTCTCTGGTCGGACGGTTTCTTCTGGTGCTGCGTGGCGTTCGGCGCCGGCGGTGGCGTCTTCGGTTGCATCGACAGTTGCTGGGCCGGCTCCTAGCGCCGGGTCGCTGACGCCGACCATGGCCGGACGGAGCAGGCGGTCGCGGTGCCGGTAGCCCTGGCGCAGCACCGTAGTGCAGGTCGGGACCGATACCGCGTCGCTCTCGTCATGCATCACCGCCTCGTGCAGGGCGGGGTCGAACGGATCGCCGACCACGCCGAATGCGATCAGACCGAGCTTGGTGAAGACGCCGTCGAGCTTGTCGGCAACCGCCCTCAGCGGGCCGGTGAGATCACCGTGCGCCTTGGCGCGGTCGAGATCATCCAGGATCGGCAGCAACTCGCCGAGCACCTTGCCGGTGGCGAGGTCGCCCGCGGCCAGCCGATCGCGGTCCGAGCGCTTGCGATAGTTGGCGTACTCGGCCTGCAGCCGCTGCAGGTCACGGGTGCGCTCGTCGAGCAGGATGGCGTTCTCGTCCGGAGTCTCGCCCGGCGCGTCCGCCCCGCCGGGCGGGGCGCTGGCCCCGTCCGGGGAGCCGGCTGACGGCTCTCGATCGACCTTGCGATTGTCGCGGATCACGACCGGTTCCTTTTCGTGTTGCTCACTCATCGCCACGACCCTCCTGCGGCGCTGATCTCGGCCCGCTGCAGCGTGACACGGCAGGCGCGGCGCGGCTGAGGGGCCAACACCGTGAAGGGACCGTCACTTGGCTTCCTCGGCCGGACCCTCGTCCACGACCTCGGCGTCGACGACACTGTCGTCGGCGGTCGGCTTCGTGAAGTCCGGGCCGGTACCCGGTGCGTCTGCGGCTGCGTCGCCAGTGCCCTCGGCCTGCGCGGCTGCGTACATCGCGCCGCCGGTCTCGGTGGCGATCGTCGACAGCTTCTCCTGAGCAGCCTTGATGCCCTCGTAGTCGGCGCCCTCGAGTTCCTTCTTCAGCTCCTCCAGCGCGGTCTCGAGTTCGGCCTTCTTGTCGGCAGGCAGCTTGTCGCCGTTCTCGGCCACGAACTTCTCCGTGCTGAACTGCAGGCCCTCGGCGGAGTTGCGGATCTCGGCCTCGTCACGACGCCGCTTGTCCTCGTCGGCGTGCGCCTCGGCGTCCTTCATCATCCGGTCGATCTCGTCCTTGGACAGCCCCGAGCCGCCGGTGATGGTCATGCCCTGTTCCTTGTTGGTGGCACGGTCCTTCGCCGAGACGTGGACGATCCCGTTGGCGTCGATGTCGAAGGTGACCTCGATCTGCGGGATGCCGCGCGGCGCCGGCGGCAGGTTGTCCAGGTCGAACATCCCGAGCCGCTTGTTGTAGGCCGCGATGTCGCGCTCGCCCTGATACACCTGGATCTGGACGCTGCTCTGGTTGTCGTCCGCGGTCGTGAAGATCTCCGAACGCTTGGTCGGGATCGTGGTGTTGCGCTCGATCAACTTGGTCATGATGCCGCCCTTGGTCTCGATGCCGAGCGAGAGCGGCGTGACATCGAGCAGCAGGACGTCCTTGACCTCACCCTTGAGCACCCCGGCCTGCAGTGCGGCACCGACGGCGACGACCTCGTCGGGGTTGACGCCCTTGTTGGGCTCCTTGCCACCGGTGAGCTCTTTGACCAGCTCGGTCACGGCCGGCATGCGAGTGGAACCACCCACGAGCACGACGTGGTCGATCTGGCTGACGCTGATCCCAGCGTCCTTGATGACGTTTCGGAACGGCGCCTTGGTCCGTTCGAGCAGGTCGGCCGTGATCTTCTGGAACTCGGCGCGCGAGAGCGTCTCGTCCAAGAACAACGGGTTCTTCTCGGCGTCCTGGGTGATGTAGGGCAGGTTGATACCCGTCGAGTTGGACGACGACAGCTCGATCTTGGCCTTCTCGGCAGCCTCACGCAGCCGCTGCATGGCCATCTTGTCCTTGGTCAGGTCGATGCCGTGACCGCTCTTGAACTTCTCGACCAGCCAGTCGATGATCTTCTGGTCCCAATCGTCGCCACCGAGGTGGTTGTCGCCGTTTGTGGCCTTGACCTCGATCACGCCGTCACCGATCTCCAGTAGCGACACGTCGAACGTGCCCCCACCGAGATCGAAGACGAGGATGGTCTGATCGGTCTCGCCCTTGTCCAGGCCGTAGGCCAGCGCAGCCGCGGTGGGCTCGTTGACGATGCGCAGGACGTTCAAACCCGCGATCGTGCCGGCCTCCTTGGTCGCCTGCCGCTGGGCGTCGCTGAAGTAGGCCGGGACGGTAATTACCGCATCGGTGACGTCCTCGCCGAGGTAGGACTCGGCGTCACGCTTGAGCTTCTGCAGCACGCGCGCGCTGATCTCCTGCGGGGTGTAGTCCTTGCCGTCGATCTTGACCGACCAGTCGGTCTCGCCGATGTGGCGCTTGACGGACCGGATCGTCCGATCGACGTTGGTGACAGCCTGGCGCTTCGCGACCTCACCGACGAGAACCTCGCCGTTCTTCGCGAACGCCACGACGCTAGGGGTAGTGCGGGCGCCCTCGGCGTTGGCGATGACCTCCGGCTCGCCGCCACTGAGGACGGCGACGGCGGAGTTCGTGGTACCGAGGTCGATGCCGACCGCTCGTGCCATGTGATGCGCTCCTTTGGTAGCTGGAATGTGTAGCTGGGCTCAGGGGTGTTGCGGGGGCTGAATCAGTTCCGGCGCTGCTAATTCTTCTCAGCGCGCGGCCCTATGTCAAAAGAACTGAGCCGAGGGCACTCAACTTCCCAGGACGGGTGTGACGTGCGCCACTAACGGCACGGCGGCCGTTCGCGATCTTCCTGGGCCAGCACTTTTCGACCGTCATCCGCGCGTCAAGATCGCCACGGCAATCGGCGCTGTAGGTTGGTTATTCGCGAGGTTTCGGACGCGGCCGCTCGCGCGGCGCCGCCGCAATCGCCGAATCGTCAAGTGCACTGTCGGCGATGTCCGCGGGGGAGCCGCTGAGGCCGCGCAGCCGGCGCTCGGCACTCTCGCGGCGGGCGACCGCGGCGTCGCGTTCGGTTTCGGCCTCGGCGATGCGTCGTTCGGCTTCGGCCAGCCGCCGGTCGAGTTCGCCCCGGCTGCGCTCTTGTGCCCAGCGCTCGGCCTGTACGGTGCGCCCCGACTCGGCGGTCTTCGTCGCGACAGCGGCCTCGGCCGCTTCGGCCCGTCGCTCGGCTGCGAGCAGCGCGCGCTCCATCTCGCGTCCGTACGGCCTGCCAGTACCTGCGCGCTCTTCGGCTTCGTCGGCGCGCTGCTCGGCATCCTCGGCTCGATGCTTCTCGTCCTCGGCGCGCTGCTGAGCCGCGCGCAGCGCGTGCTGCGGACGGGCGCGCTCCCGCTCGAGTTCTGCGGCGGACTCGGCCGTCTGCTCTTGTGCGGTGGTGAGCTGCTCGTGCGCGCCGGCGAGAGCCTGGTCGGCGCTGGCGCGATCCTGTGCGTACTGCTCGTGCTCGGCCTGGATCTGCCGCTCGATCGCCGCGATCCGCGTGTCCGCTTCGTCCAGGCTGCGCTCCAACCCGGCAACTCGCGCGCGGGTGGCTTCGAGCTCCTTGCCGGCGGCAGCGCGTTGCGTGGCCGACTGGGCGAGCTGCTCGGCGGCTTGTTCTCGCTGTCGGGTGGCCTCGGTAGCGGCTTGGTCGCGTTGCTTCGCGGTTTCGGTTGCGGCTTGTTCTCGTTGTCTGGTGGCGTCGGCGGTGGCTTGGTCGGCCGCTGCTGTGAGCTGTTGTTGGTGTTGGCTGCGTTCGTGTTCGAGTTCTTCGGCGAGCTGGCTCTGCAGGTCGTCGAGTTGGGTGTGTAGCTCGGTGATCGTCCGATCCTTGTCGCGCGCGTCGGCGGCGGCTTGTGCGCGTTGCTTGGCGGCGTCGGCGGCAGCTTGGTCGCGTTGCTGCGCGGCCTCGGTAGCGGCTTGGTCGCGTTGTCTGGTGGCGTCGGCGGTGGCTTGGTCGGCTGCCGCTGTGAGCTGTTGTTGGTGTTGGCTACGTTCGTGTTCGAGTTCTTCGGCGAGCTGGCTTTGCAGGTCGTCGAGTTGGGTTTGTAGCTCGGTGATCGTCTGATCCTTGTCGCGCGCGTCGGAGGCGGCTTGGTCGCGTTGTTTCGCGGCGTCGGCGGCGGCTTGGTCGCGCTGCTTGGCGGCGTCAGCGGCGGCCTGTTCGCGTTGTTTCGCGGCTTCGGTAGCGGCTTGTTCTCGTTGTCTGGTGGCGTCGGCGGTGGCTTGATCGGCTGCTGCGGTGAGCTGTTGTTGGTGTTGGCTGCGTTCGTGTTCGAGTTCTTCGGCGAGCTGGCTTTGCAGGTCGTCGAGTTGGGTGTGTAGTTCGGTGATCGTCTGATCCTTGTCGCGCGCGCTGGCGGCGGCTTGTGCTCGTTGCTTGGCGGTTTCGGCGGCGGCTTGGTCTCGTTGTTTCGCGGCTTCGGTAGCGGCTTGTTCTCGTTGTTTCGCGGTTTCGGCGGCGGCTTGTTCTCGTTGTCTGGTGGCGTCGGCGGTGGCTTGGTCGGCTGCTGCGGTGAGCTGTTGTTGGTGTTGGCTGCGTTCGTGTTCGAGTTCTTCGGAAAACTCGCTTTGCAGGTCGTCGAGCTGGGTCTGTAGCTCGGTGATCGTCTGGTCCTTTTCGCGCGCGTCGGCGGCGGCCTGGTCGCGTTGCTTCGCGGCCTCGGCGGCAGCTAGGTCGCGTTGCTCCGCGGCTTCGGCGGCAGCTAGGTCGCGTTGCTGCGCGGCCTCGGCGGCGGCTTGGTCGCGTTGTTTCGCGGCTTCGGTAGCGGCTTGTTCTCGTTGTCTGGTGGCGTCGGCGGTGGCTTGGTCGGCTGCTGCGGTGAGCTGTTGTTGGTGTTGGCTGCGTTCGTGTTCGAGTTCTTCGG
>JBPCOE010000102.1:0-9765 GCA_051000605.1 Jatrophihabitans sp. | reverse complement strand
CCAGTGGATCCGGCGCCCAGCCCGAGCGACATCGGCCAAACCGTCACACCCTCCATGCAGAATCGCGCCCCACAGGCAGCGAATCCCCAAAATCATGATCAACGGCCGGAGCGCGAAAGATCGAGGTTAACCTGCTTCCAAGATCGCTTCGTCCGCGTGTCCGGGTCGGACAACTCGGTTGGACTCCGCCGACGGATTTGTTGAGCGCGTCCGCGACGGTTTGCACGAGCTGCTGTCGGGCGACGCCCACCTGGTGGAGACATCGCCAAAGACGTCGTTGCGCGGGGGTGCTCCGGCGGACGATGCCGCGATTAACAGCCAGGCGCGTCGAACTCTCGTCGTCGGGCGAAGTGTTGCCGCTGCCCCTCGTGCACATCCGCCACCCACTCCCAGCCATCCTTGGCCGAGGGGCCGGCCCGCGGGTCGCTGAGAACGTCGGCGTCATGCAGGGCGTGCACGTACGCCCGATCCTGAGCGATTCGCGCGGGAACGAGATCAGACCCGCCTACGGAACCATGGCCGGGGACGAGGACATCGACGTCGCCGGCCACGACCTCGAGCAGCCGTAGCGCGGCGAGGTAGTCCTCGATCGGGTCCACGGTGGCGTTCAGGTCGAGCATCGGAACCAGGACATCGGACAGCATGTCCCCAGCGACGAGAACCCCTCGCTCCTCGATCAACAACGACGCATGACCGGGGGCATGCGCCTGATGCTCAATCACACGAACCTGAGGGCCATCCCAAGGAATGTGCGTCATCTCGGCGGGCAGGCCGGTGATGAGGCCGAGCAGGTCAAGGGGTACCTGCTCGGCGATGTCCGGCGGTATCAGGTGGGCGGCGATGCGGGCCTTGGCGAGCGGGTCCGACAGCCGATCTTGGACCGTGGCCACGCAGCGGGTCGTGCCGTAACGCGGCGCCGTGCCGAGCTGGGCGTGCCAGAGAAGGTGATCCCAATGCGGGTGCGTGGAGAAGCCTGCTACAACAGTCTGGCCCGAATGGGAAAGGTCGTTCACGAGGCAGGCCAGTTCGGAGCCGGTCACGCCTGCGTCGACGAGCAGCACGCCGGCCTGACCGTGCACGACGACGGCGTTGCTCTGGCAGAACTCGCTCTCGTGGATGAGCACACCCTCCGCAACCTGCCTCAGCATGGGCGGCTCCTTCCGCTTGTGGTTTGCAACCGCTCGGCGAGACCATAGTTCCTGGCGGTAGTAGATTGCAAGCACTATGGGCGAAGCGCATGAGCCGCGGTCGGGGTGCCCGATCAACGCCGCCGTCGAGGTATTCGGCGACCGCTGGACCCTGATCGTCCTGCGCGACATCGTCTTCGGAGACGAACGCTATTTCCGAGAACTGCAGGCCGGCTCGCTCGAGGGAATCGCCTCCAACATTCTCGCCGACCGACTCAAGAGGCTCGTCCAGCTCGGATTACTCACCCGCGAAAACACGCGACCCGGCCAGCGGGCGCTCTACAGCCTGACCGAACCCGCCATCCAACTCATACCCGTGTTCGTGCAGCTCGGCAGCTGGGGACTTCGCCACCGGCCCACGAGCAGCGCATTGAACGCACGCGCCGAGCTGCTCGAACAAGGCGGCCACGCCTTGTGGCAAGAGTTCATGGACGAACTGCGGCACTCGCACCTCGGCTCTCAGCACCCACCACGATCACCGAGCGTTCGCGAACGCCTCAACGCGGCCTACCTCGCTGCCATCAACTCCTCGTAGATGCCAGGTCGGCGACTATGTCCAAAGGCACTAACGCCGCCGGAAATGGTGGCTCACATGGGATCGCCGGGACGCTCGCGATGCTCCCGTTGGCGAAGACACCGGCAGCGGCCATCGCCGAGGATCTCAACCGTCCGTATGCCGCACCCAGCCCAACCGGCGCCCGGATGGGCTCAGCTCAGTGAGACGGTCGCGATTTACGCTGGAGACCTGGCCCGCTGCGGTTATCCTCGGCAGGATGACATGGTCGGCGTACGGATCATTTCTGGCCGTGGCCATCGTGCTGACCCTGGTGCCGGGTCCCGACTTCGCCGTGGTCACCAAGAACACCCTCGCAGCAGGTCGGCGGCGGGGCGGCTGGAGCGCCGTCGGGGTCACCCGCTCCAACGCTGTCCAAGGCATCGCCGCGGCGGCGGGGCTGGGCGCGGTGATCTTGCGGGTGCAGCCGCTGTTCGAGGCGATCAAATGGGCCGGGGTCGCCTACCTGCTCTACCTCGGTGTTCAGGCACTGCGCTCGGCGATTCACGGCGGATACCAGCCAATGACCGGCGAGGGCGAGCAGCGCGACGGTTCGGTGGCTTTCGGTGGGTGGCGGCAGGGATTCCTGTCCAACATCACCAACCCCAAGGTGTTGGTGTTCTACCTGGCGGTGCTGCCGCAGTTCCTGACTCCCAGCAGCGGGATCGGGGAGCTGCTGATCTTTTCCCTCAGCCATGCCCTGCTGGGCCTGGGCTATCTGCTGGGCTTGACGCTGTCGCTGCACCGGGCCCGCCGATTCTGGGCTCGACGCCGAGTTCGTCGCAGCCTCGATGCCGCCACCGCCACCGTGCTGTTCGGCTTCAGCGCCCGCCTGGCCACCGAACACATCTGACCACACCGCCGCACTGCGCGCAGCCGACGGGTCAGTGCACCGCGATTGCGACGAGGCCGGGTTGTCCGCGAGCATGGCTGCCGCCGCGGCGACCAGATCGCTGTTGCCTTTCGCGGTGCGGCCGTCGAGTAGCACTGGGGTGTCTTCCAGGCCGGTCCGGATGCCGTGCCCGCGAGGGATAGCACGAAGGTTGACCGCCCAGGAGGCGATGCCGTCGCCGTGATGGACTTGCTCGAGCTGGATTCCTGTCTTGTCCAGAGCTTGTTCGATCGCCCCAGCGTGGGCGACGGCCGTGTCCGGATCGGCGTCGAGGGGTTCGACCATGGCGCGGACGCAATGCGCGGCCAGACTCGAAGCGATGAACTGCTGGGTGTCATCGAGAGAAGCCCGGCTTCTATGCCGATGCCGCGGCTGAGCAGGAGTTCGCAGAGTTCGTCGATGCCGTGCTCGCCCTGGTTGGCGGTGACCAGGTCCGGCAGGTCGCTCCATGCCTCGACCAGTTCGATCCGCCGGCGTGGGTCGGGTTCGACGTCGGCCGAGGTGCTCAACGAGATCGGGATGCCGGGGCAGGCCGCTCGGACCGCGCGCAGCGTGACGGCGCAGGGTTCGGCGGCGAAGGTCTGCTGACCATGCTGGTCGTAGGGGTGCAGGTGTACGGATCGGGCGCCGGCGTCGACCGCCGCGCGAGCCTGAGCGGCGATCTGATCTGGCGTGCGCGGGGCGGCCGGGTGGACCCGGTCGCCGTTCAGCGCGGCTTGCAGCCATCGTGCGTCTGGAATACCCCCGGGCGAGCCCGAGAACCCCTGTAACAGAAGTTCGACAAACGACCCGAAGTCCTCGAGTGCCAGCGAGTCACCTGCGACGACTGCTACGTCCTCAAGATCGCAGCAACCTCGGCTCACTGCTGGGTCCGGGTGAGCGGTCGCTCAGCTAAGCCGAGATCGGTGAGGACCGCGACCTGGGTAATGGCTGCTCGTCATCCCGGCGGTTGAACGTGGTGGCGAGATGAATCAGATGGACGTCGGTGTCGAGGAGACCGAACAGCGAGATGCCGCCTCCCAGCAGAATCGGCGCGCGAGTGAGCACGATCTCGTCGATCAGGCTGCGGCGGAGCCAGTCCTGAATGACCTCGCCGCCGTCGACAAAGACCGCTGTCGAGGCTCGCTCGGCGAGCAGCGTCAGCGCTTCCTCGGTGGATGTCGCCACCGTGACTCGTGAGTCATCGGTCGCCAGCGTGCGACTGAGGACGATGACGTGCTGCTGCGAGTAGGGCCAGGAGCCGAAGGTCAGGACCTTCTCGTACGTCCCGCGGCGCATGACGAGGTGATCGACGCTGGCCAGGTGCTCCTCATAGCCTGGGATCACCGGGGGAACCGCGGACGGCTTCGCATGTCCAGCGATTGATGGCGGATCGATCGGTCGGCCAGGCGATGCCCCCGTCGGCTCGGGCGATGTAGCCGTCCAGACTCGTTGCGATGAAGACTTTGCCGTGCCACCTTTGCTGACCACTCATGCGCCTTGCCTATCAGCGGGCACCGACATCGGACCGTCGACCACCATGATCACACGACCGTTGTTCCTCCGACTGAGAACTCGTCACCGTTCGCCGATCGTGCTGCGGGCCGTCGGGTAGCGCCGCGGTTACGTCAGCGAGTCGTCGAAAGCAGCGGTCAGGGCGCCACCTGCGTTGCCGGTGTTGACGACGCCTGTCGGCTCGATGAGCAGCGCGTGGGCTTCCCCGGCAGTGCGTGGGCAGTGCTCCACGCCTCGCGGTACGACGAACAACTGGCCGGCGCTCAGTCTCACGTCACCATCGCGCAGCTGGATGGTCAGTTCACCGGCGACAACGAGGAAAAGTTCATCGGTGTTGTCGTGGGTGTGCCAGACGAACTCACCCTGGACCTTCACGACCTTGACCTCGTAGTCGTTGAGTCGAGCCACTACCTTCGGCGACCAGTGTTCAGAGAGCAGCGACAACTTCTCGGTGATGTCCACCGCTTCGTTGGCCATTTTCAGAGTCTCGCACGACGCGCCACCCCACCCGTCCGTGGACCTCGGAGCCGTCCCAGTTCAGGATCCGCTTGCGGACACGATGCATCGGCTGATGTACACTGCTTGCAGTATTGATAGCTACATTGCTATCATCGTGCTATGCCGAACGTACTGATACGGGACGTGCTCCCGGACGACCTCGATCAGATCCGCTCAGCAGCGGCTGAGCAAGGCGCATCTCTGCAGAGCTATCTTCGTGACGCCGTCCACGCCCAGGCGACATACCTGCGGCGCCAGGCCGCGCTCGCGCGCTCCGCCGAGCGGTTGCAGGGCCTACCGGAAGTACCCGAGAGCGAACGGGACGCGGTCCTGGAATCGGTAGATCAGGCACATCGCGAGCGAGCCGACCAGCTGAGCACGCGGCCCACGGGGTGATCGTCGATGCATCGGTGGTCATCGACGCAGTTGCCGATCCTGGTTCTCGCGGAGACGCCGCACGCACGGCACTGGCCGGCGTGCCTGCTGTCGAAGATCTCCTTGCGCCCGGGCACTTCGCGTTCGAGGTGATGTCCGGGCTCGGGGCGGCCGCGAATCGGCCGCATCACCCGTTACGGCCGGCGGATCTTGCGGGAGCGCTGCAGGCTGCAGCGGCTCTCGAAATCGTGATCGAGGGGACGCCCTGGTCCGATGTCGACCGTGCATGGACTCTTGCGCAAGGCTCGCTTCGCTACGCCGACGCAATCTACGTCGCTGCCGCAGAACGCCACGGGACAGCGCTCCTCACTGCCGCCGGCAGGATTGAACGATCCGGTGCCCCCATCAAGTGCACGGTCATCACGGTGCGCACGGAACGCTAACTTTGAGCCGGTCAAGGCCCGGCCAGGGATCCGCGAGCGGCGTGTCGAATGCGGTTACGTGACCGTCGACGAGTAGTCAACACGAACCAGTTTCGCGTCGATGCCCAGTCGTAGGACACCGCGCGCGTGAGGATTGAAGCTGGCGACGATCTCAGGCTCGAGGTCGCGAACGGTTGCCGTAGCGGTGTGCCACCGCCTGCGGTATCGCAGTCGCACCCGCGAATCAGCGACGAGGTCTACGACGTAGTCGGTGTGTGCACCCTGCGCGGCGATCAGCCACATGCCGTGTCCGTCGCACGGGCCTGCGGCGAGCGGAGTGTGGCGCGCTTGTCCGGTGCGCCGCCCGGTGGTCTCTAACGGGAAAATAGAAGGCGACTGTGCAGCTGGTTCAGGCTGCGGGTTCGAGGGTGACCTTGTAGCCGAGGGCTAGCGGGAAATAGGTGCTGGTGAGACTGGTGGTGCTTTCGTTACTGGCGATCCACCGATTTTCAGCCCGGAAGGGCGCTCCCGACAGGGGAGACCTGCGCAGCATCCATCCCGCTGACCTCCATTCCGAACACCGTCGCTACGTCGGCGCCGGCGCAAGTCTGGGACCGGCTCGTTGCCGTCGAGAATACGGAAGGGCCCAGCAAGGACCAGAAACTGGCCGCTCTGCGCTTGTGGCTGTGTCACAAGCGGAACGGCCGACGACGCCGTCTGAAAGGGCGACCGCCCCAACCACGGGCTCGATCATGGTCGTCCCCCAAGACGGCCCCGCAGTGGTCATCGCACACCATGCCTGCGCCGAGCCCGTCCGGGCCATGCTGGAGTGCGCCGCCGGCCACCATCCCCTCACCGCGCGCGACACCCACCCGGTGCCCGGGCCCGGCGCACGTCACATCACCGCCTCATGACAGCAGGACGAACTCGCCGCTAACCGAATCGTCCGCGACCCAACGACGCCGTCCGGCCGCAGCCCATCCTGTGTCACAGAAGATCGCCTCTGGCCGATCAACGCGACCGTCGGGTCGCTGCTGGGATTCCTGCACGACGGCCCGCAGTCCGGCTGGGACCTGGTCACCACCGCCCAGCAGACGATCGGGGACTTCTGGAAGCCTGACCCGCAGCCAGGTCTATCGCGAGCTCGCCTCGATGGCGCAGGACGGCCTGATCGAAGCCGACGAAGTCGGCCCCGCGACCGCCGGCTCTACCGGCTCACAGACGCCGGGCGTCAAGCGTTCCAGACCTGGCTCGAGCAGGAACCAGGCCAGGAACAGATCCGGCACCCGCTGCTACTCACCCTCGCCTTCGCCGGCCACCTGCACCCCACCCAGGTCACCGAATTCCTCACCCGCCACCGCGCCATCCACGCCGCCCGGCACGATGCCCACCGCGACCAGCGGGCTGCCGCCGAAGCTGCCGGCGCGACACCACGTGACCTGATCACCCTGGACTTCGGTTTACGCTACGAAACCGCCGTCCTCGACTGGTTCGACCACCTACCAGGCGACGTCGCCGCACCACACCACAAGCCGCAAGCCGACTGCCGCGCGGGATGGGCCAGCGGTCACGCTTGGCGGTCGAGGCCCGACCCGTCAACCCACTCTCGTACCGTCGAGTGGTGGTTCATCCAGGCGTCCCAGACGTCCTTGGCCCAGGCTTACGTAGCGACTCGTGCGACCTCAGGGTCGCCGTCGAGCGGCACGGCGAGCATCGTGAGTTGCCCTCGCGATGGTGGCGGCTTGAGCTGATGCAACACCGGCTGATCGACCATCCGTCGATGCAGCCGTGTTCCCAGGGAGGGGTCGGTGCCTCGCTCGAGGAACAGGCACAAGGTCATCATATGGATGCCTACCGACTGGACAGCGCTAGGGTCGTCGCCGTCCGGGTGTTGCACGGCGTAGGTGTCGACGACGATCTGATGAAAGGCCATCCGGTGCGGACTCTCGTACTGGACAGCGAGCAGGTCGCCGTAGCGCATCCAGCAAGCGGGCGAGCAGGTCATGTAGGGATGCGCCGGGGCTTCGACCGCCGGAAGTCGGGCGCGGCAGCCTGGGCAAGCAGTCTCCAGGTCGTCCACGATCACACTGCGATCATCCCAGGCCGGTTACGCCAGCCTCACTTGATACCAGCCTGTGGCCTGTCGACAAGGAGGACTTGTCGAATGACGGCCCGCGAGACAGCGGAGTGCCCGGTCACCGATCCCGAGCGGAACGGCAGGTAGCAGGTCGCGGCTGTCCCGGCGGATCGTCCGGCGGAGCCGCGACCGCCTGCCAAAGATTGCCGCTACCGGCTGCCGCCGGCGTGCAAGTAGGTATTCAGGCTGCCGCGAAGTGTGGCAGCTTGGTCGTTGAAGCGTCGGCGACGCCCGCGCACAACGACGACGAGTAGAGGGACCATCCACGCGCCTAATCCCACGCCCATGATGAGAAGAAGTACGCGTGTACCTGCACCCTCAGGGCTGGTGGCGGCAAGAAACACGAATTCGAAGCTGACTGCAATCATCAGCACGCACGCCCAAGGGAGCAGCGCGTTAGCCGGGGTCTCTTTGATCGTCCCGCTGATCACCAGACCCTCGTGTTCCTGGATGTGAGCACGGAACACTGGAGGCGAAGCGTCGAGCCTGAGGCTGCGCCCGGAAGTTATCGGGGTTATGTGTGCGACGAGTCGCTGCTGGTGCGAGCGAACTCGGACCTTCAGGCTCCCCGGTTGGGCATAGCCCCCACCATCCGTGAGGTGCACGTGCGCTGCGTCGTCGATGGTGAGCGAGAACGGCAACTTTTGACGAAACACGTACCAGACTACCCGGGCAGGAGCCACCCAACGAGGCATTGACCCGGCATCGCCGCGAACCGAAGGATCCTTGAGCGCGACGCCTGCGGTTCGTGATCGGAGTGCTTCAGTCACAATCGTCCGTGTGTCGTGCAACGCGTTCGCGGCATCGACACGCCGTCCGTTTGCGATCCTCTGCGGGACGGCTGGCGCGCCAGATAGCGCTGACAAAAACGCGCCACTGACCGCTGACGGTCACAGCCAGTGACACAGCGTCTGGCCGTTCCGCAGAGGTGTCGGTTCCGGGCGGGATTTGCTTGGGTTGCGGTGGACTCGGTTCTCGGACGGGAGGTCGCTGGGCCCGCCGTGGCGCGGCCGATACATCGGGGCGGTCTCCGCGGGCGCGGCTTGCTGCGGATGACCGCGCGGTAGACGGTCGAGCGGGCGACGCCGAACAGGTCGCCGAATCGCTGGTGGTGTACTCGCCGGTGTTGAGCAACTCGACCAAGTGCGCCTCCTGTCGCGGGTTCAGTTTCGGTTGCTTCCCGCGCAGGTGTCCCTTGGCCTTGGCGACGCGCATGCCCTCCCGAGTTCGCATCCTGATCAAGTCCGATTCGACTCAGCCACCATCGCCAGGACGTTGAACAGCAGCCGCCCCAACCGGGTCGGTCGGGTCGTAGACTGAGGCGCCGAGGCTGAGCCGGACCTTGCGTTTGGTCAGGTCCTCGGCGATAGCGCGGGCGTCCGGTAGTGAGCGGGCCAGCCGGTCCAGTTTGGTCACCACCAGCGTGTCCCCAGCCCGGCAGGCGGCCAGCGCCTCGCGCAGACCCGGCCGTTCCCGGTTGGTACCGGTCAGACCGTGATCGCCGTAGATGCGTTCGACCTCGACGCCGAGCGCGGCGAGTCCGTCGCGTTGCGCCGTCAGATCTTGTTCTTCGGTGGACACGCGGGCGTATCCGATCAGTAGTCCCGACATCTCAAGCCTCCATGGGCTGACGTCGATCCAGCGCCGGACGACGCCGGCCTCGGCGACGGACTTAGATCCGCTACGTCAAGTGTCCGACTATGTATAACATTCGTGTACGCTCGTCGGTGTGGAAGTGATGTGGTCCGACGAGGCCGCTGGGCACCTTGCACGCTCGCAGCGATACCCCGACGCGATTGACCGCGAGCTCGACTGGACGCACGAAGCCACCAACGACCTCGACGCAGTTCAGGTCGACCCGTACTGGACGTCGCGAGTCAACGCACTGGCCATCATCGGCTACTCGCCAGGCGCTGGCGCCGTCCTGCTCGTTCTTGCCTACCGCGACCTCGACGGTGACCTGCACGGAATGACCGCGTGGCCAGCAACCGGCCGCGCACTACGCCTCTACACCGATGGGAGAACGACATGAGCAAGCAACTCGACCCCGAACTGGCCCGCGAACTGCACGACGATGCGACCCGCGCAGAAACCGCCGCCCAGATCGACCCCGAAGCCGAATTGTCCGACGGCGCATCGATCAGCTGGCCCAACCGCTCCCGCATGCTCACACTGCGGCTACGGCAATCGGAATACGACGCGATCCA
>JBPCOE010000031.1:0-13781 GCA_051000605.1 Jatrophihabitans sp. | reverse complement strand
AGGCACCGTCTCCGACACCATCCTGAAGGCGGCTGCGCTCCCGGCAGGCGTGCCCTACACGGCCAAGGGCGACGGCACCTTCCGGGTGCTGCCGGGAACCTCGCCGAAGGTCGGCACCGGTAAGTTGTTCCGCTACAGCATCGACGTCGAGGACGGCATCACCGGCACCGACCTCGCGCAGTACGAGAAGGTCGTCGTCGACACGCTCGCGGACCCGCGCAGCTGGTCCGCGCACGGCGTGGCGCTGAAGCGGGTCGACTCCGGGCCGATCGACTTCCACGTCAGCCTCACCTCGTCGATGACCGTGCGGAAGCTCTGCGGCTACGACATCCCGGTCGAAACCTCCTGCTACGTCACCGCCGGCTCCGTCGGCAATCTCGGCGTCAACCGGGTCGTGTTCAACCTGTCCCGGTGGGCACGTGGCTCGACGGCCTATCTCGGCGACCTCGCCGCCTACCGCAGCTACATGATCAACCATGAGGACGGCCACGCGATCGGGCACAACCATGCGCATCAGTGCCTGTCTGGCGGGCTTGCCCCGGTGATGATGCAGCAGACGTTCGGGCTGCGCTCCACCCGGACCGGCAAGCTCTGCCAGGCCAATCCCTGGCCGTACCCGGTCGGTGCCACCGATGCACCTGGTGCCGAGCAGCAGGACACCCAAGCCAACAACGAGTACGGCCGCGGGGATTAGCGCAGCTGCTCCCTGAGGCCTCTGCGAGACTGGGGACGGAATGCCTTTCGCCCCGGCGGGGTTGAACCAGGCAGTCTGAACTCGATCGTGAGGATGTGCCGTGTCTCTACCGCCGCTCGTGGAACCCGTCGATGAACTGACCATCGACGAGGTCCGCCGCTACAGCCGCCACCTGATCATCCCGGACGTCGCGATGGCCGGGCAGAAGCGCCTGAAGAACGCCAAGGTGTTGTGCGTCGGGGCGGGCGGGCTCGGCTCGCCGGCGCTGATGTATCTCGCCGCGGCCGGGGTCGGGACGCTCGGCATCGTCGAGTTCGACGTCGTCGACGAATCCAACCTGCAGCGCCAGATCATCCACGGTCAGAGCGATATCGGCCGGTCCAAGGCCGAGTCCGCGCGGGACAGCGTGCAGGAGATCAACCCGCTGATCACCGTCAACGTCCACGACACCCGGCTGGACAACGACAACGTCCTCGAGATCTTCGGCCAGTACGACCTCATCGTCGACGGCACCGACAACTTCGCCACCCGCTACCTCGTCAACGCCGCGTGCGTCCTACTCGGCCAGCCCTATGTGTGGGGTTCGATCTACCGCTTCGACGGCCAGGTCAGCGTCTTCTGGGACGAGCACGGCCCGAACTACCGCGACCTCTACCCCGACCCGCCGCCGCCGGGCATGGTCCCGTCCTGCGCCGAAGGCGGCGTGCTCGGCGTGCTGTGCGCGACGATCGGATCGGCGATGGTCAACGAGGCCATCAAGCTCATCGCCGGCATCGGCGAGACGCTCCTCGGGCGCCTGCTCGTCTTCGACGCTCTCGAGATGACGTGGCGGGAGCTCAAGATCCGCAAGGACCCCAACGGGCACAAGATCACCGAGCTGATCGACTACGAAGCGTTCTGCGGTGTCATGTCCGAAGCGGGGCAGCAGGCGGCGGCCGGCTCGACGATCACCGCGGCCGAGCTGAAGGAGTTGCTCGACTCGGACAAGCCGACGTACCTGGTGGACGTCCGCGAGCCGGCCGAATGGGAGATCGTGAAGATCCCCGGCGCCACCCTGATCCCGAAGGACGACATCCTGCGCGGGGACGCGCTGGCCACGCTGCCGCACGACCGGCAGATCGTCATGTACTGCAAGACCGGCGTGCGCTCGGCCGAGACCCTCGCCGCGGTCAAGAATGCGGGCTTCCGCGACGCCGTGCACGTGCAGGGTGGCGTTACCGCGTGGGCCAACCAGGTCGACAAGTCGCTGCCCGTCTACTGACGCAGACCGGCCCCGAAGCGGGCGTTCGCCGCTGGCGGACGCCCGGTTCGGGTTCGTCGGGCGCGGGTAGATGTGTCGGTATGGACGATCATCTGAGCAATTTCCTGGCCGCGCAGCAGGCATTCGGCGCGCGAGTGCATGCCGTCACCGAGGACCAGTGGCGGCTCGGCACGCCCGACGTCGAATGGAGCGTCGCCGACCTGGTCGGCCATCTGGTGAACGAGCACCGGTGGGCCGCGCCGTTGGTGCATGGGCACGACACCGACACCGCGGGCACGATCGTGACCGGCACCCGCGAGCTGCCCGCCGATGGCGGTACCGGCGCGAACCTAGCCGAATCGTGGGACGAAGCGGGTGCGGCGTCCGCCGATGCGTTCAGCGGCGACGGCGCCCTCGGCCGCACCGTCGAACTCTCCCGTGGCCGGACGCCGGCCACCGACTACATCAGCGAGATGATCTTCGATCTGATCGTGCACTCCTGGGACCTGCAGACCGCGATCGGATTCACCGGCGAGCTGCCGGTCGACGTCGTCGAGGCCGTGTACACGGACGCGAAGAACATGGGAGACCTGTCGTCGAGCGGGTTGTTCGGCGCCCCGGTGGACGTCCCCGAAGACGCACCGACCGTCGACAAGCTCGTGGCGCTCACCGGCCGCACGCCTCGCTAGGGCGCGATCGCGCGCACGATGTCCGCGGCCCGCGCTGCCGTCACCTTCTGCCAGCCCGTTCCCGCCCAGAGGTTCGGGAGTTCCGGGTCGCCGGCCTTCGTCGCCGCGGCACGCAGCGGACGGGTCAGCTGGTGCAGCTGCGGGTAGCCGCTGGGCGCATCCGGGTGCTCGCGCGCGAACCGGTTCGCAAGACCGCGCGCCCATCGTCCGGAGAAAGCCCGGGTGACGATCGTGTCGGCAAACGTCCGACCCAACAACGCGTGCCGGTGGACACGCGAGGTGCCGGCTTCGTCCGCGCAGAGCAGCGCCGTCCCGAGTTGAACCGCTTCCGCGCCGCGGTCGAGAGCTCGGGTCGCGTCGGCTCGGGTCATGATCCCTCCGGCTGCGACCGTCGGCAACGCGGTGACGGCGTGGACGGCCGCGAGCGCGTCGAGCAACGAAGTGTTGTTCGCGACCGCTGCGTCTGTCGTGCTCTGATGTCCGCCCGCCTCATGGCCTTGGACGACCAGCAGATCCGCACCGGCATCGGCGGCGGTCCGCGCGTCGTCGGCGCCGGTGACGGTCACGGCGACGCGGCTGCCGACCCGGTGTAATGCGCCGATCACGGCGGTCGACGGGCAGCCGAAGGTGAAGCTGACGGTGTGGACGGGCGCAGCCGCGAGCAGTTCGAGCTTGGCGGTGTATTCGTCGTCGTCCCACCGCGGCGAACCGAGTTCGACGCCGGCTGCCGCCGCGGCGTCCGCGAGGGACTCGGCGTAGGCCGCGATCGCGTCGTCGTCGGGGGCCGGGGCCGTCGGCACGAACACGTTCACCCCGAACGCGGCGTCGGTCAGCTGCCGGGTGCGCTCGATGGTCTTGCGCAGCACGTCCGTCGTGAGGTAGCCGGCGGCGACGAAACCGAACCCGCCGGCGCTGCTCACCGCGGCCACCAGCTCGGGCGTGGTCGGTCCACCGGCCATCGGGGCGCCGACCACCGGGAAAGCGCCGGGCAGGGTCACGCCTCCATCATGACGCGCTCGTGCGATCGTGCTCACGTGAGCGACGCTCGCGGAGCGAACCGAGGATATGGCGCCTTCGGCGGCCCGAACGGAGTGACGGCGTGGGGGATCGATCATCCGGGCCGGGCGAGCCGATCGGGTTTGCGCATCAGATCCTCGCCTGCGTCGAGCGCATTCCGCCCGGCAGGGTGATGACCTACGGCGACGTCGCGGAGTACGTCGGGCTGCGGTCCGCGCGAACGGTCGGGCAGGTGCTCGCCGCCGATCACGGGACGGTGCCGTGGCATCGCGTCATGCGCTCGAACGGCACGCTCGCCGAGCACCTCTACACCGAGCAGCGGCAGCGGCTGCTGGCCGAGGGCGTCCAGTTCACCGGCGAGAAGGTCGATCTCGCCAACTTCCGCTGGGATGGTCGGTGACACCACACGGACCGTCGCCGTGGTCGATTTTCGGCGCTCGGGTCGATCACAGCGGGTCGATCACATGAAGGACAAGGTGACCGCGAGTAGCCGCGCCGGAATTGTCAGTAGCCCGTGCTGAGATGAGGACATGAAGGAGCCCGCCTACCGACTGGTGCGTCCGCCCCGCCCCGTGGGCGCCCCCCCAGCGCTCGACGACGCCCAGCGAGCGGTCGTCGAGCATTCCGGGGGCCCGCTGCTCGTGCTCGCCGGGCCGGGCACCGGCAAGACCACGACTCTGGTCGAGACGGTCGTCGCCCGGGCCGAGCACACCCCGGTCGACCAGCTGCTGATGCTCACGTTCAGCCGCCGGGCGGCTCGCGAGATGCGTGATCGCGTGGCCGGCCGGCTCGCCCGCACGATCCGCGAGCCCATCGCCCGCACCCTGCACTCCTACGCGTTCGGCATCCTGCGCATCGCCGCCGTCACGCGACGTGAACCGGCGCCACGGCTGCTCACGGCGTCGGAGCAGGACGTCGTCATCCGTGAGCTTCTTGCCGACGGCGATCCGCTGCGGTGGCCGGTGGCCCTGCGTCCTGCCCTGCGCACGCTCGGCTTCGCCGACGAGCTGCGGGCGCTGCTCACCCGTGCCGTCGAGCGCGGGCTGGACGGTCCCGAGCTGAGCCGGCTCGGCGTCGAGCGCGGCCGGTCCGACTGGGTGGCTGCGGGGGAGTTCCTGGCCGAATACCACGGCGTCACCGTCTTGAAGGACCCGGGCGGCTTCGACCCGGCCGAACTGATCCGCGGGGCCATCAACGCTCTGCAGGACGATCCGGCGCTGCTGGCCGCCGAGCGCGAACGGCGGCGGCGGATCTTCGTCGACGAGTACCAAGACACCGACCCGGCACAGGCCGAGCTGTTGCAGCTGCTGGCCGAAGGGGCCGACGAGCTGATCCTCGTGGGTGACCCGGACCAATCCATCTACGCGTTCCGGGGGGCGGACGAGTCCGCGATCCGTGACGTCGACGCCCGGTTCGGCCGCGGGTCCGCTGTGCCCGTGATCGCGCTGCGGCAGTGCCGCCGGTCGGGCGAGGCCCTGGTCGCCGCGACACGTCGCCTCGCGGCACGCTTACCCGGCCGCGGCGAGCAGCGTGCGCTCGTGGTCGCCGACGACGTGCCGCCGGGCGAGGTCAAGGTCGCGGTCTTCCGAACGGCGAGCGAGGAGGCCGCTTATGTGGCCGGCGTCCTGCGCGCCGCGCACCTCGACGGGCTGCCGTGGTCGCGGATGGCCGTGCTGGTGCGGTCCACCACCCGCAGCCTGGGCACCCTGCGCCGGGCGATGATCACCGCCGGCGTGCCAGTCACTGTCCGTGGCGAGGACCTGCCGCTGGCCGATCAACCGGCCGTCGCGATGCTGCTCGCGGTACTCGGGTGTGCGCTGCGTCGGAATGTGCTCGACGAGCGGCTTGCCGAGGCCTTGCTCACCGGCCCGATCGGGGGCGCCGACTCGATGTACCTGCGCCGGCTACGCCGCGTGCTGCGCCTGCAGTTTCCCGACGAAGACGGTTCGCTGCGGCCGGTGGTTGACGATTTCGCCGGGTCGGCGCTGCTGCCCGAGCAGCTGCGCCGACCCGTAGCCCGGGTGGCGCGGGTACTTGCTGCCGGCCGCGCGGCGGTGGCCGCCGGCATGAATACCGAAGAGATCCTGTGGGCGCTGTGGGACGCGTCCGGGCTGGCGCGGCGCTGGGAACCCACCAGCATTGCCGGCGGGGTGTCCGGCGCGGCAGCCGACCGCGATCTGGACGCCGTCGTCGCCCTGTTCGCGGCCGCGGCGGACTTCACCGACCGGCTGCCACACCTGAACGCCAACGAATTTGCAAGCTACGTCGCGGCCCAGCAGATCCCCGGCAATACGGTCCTCGATCCGGTGGCCGAGCCGGCCGCGGTCGCGATACTGACCGCGCATGCGAGCAAGGGTCTCGAGTGGGACCTGGTGTGTGTGGCCAACGTCCAGGAGGGCATCTGGCCCGACCTGCGGCGGCACGGGTCGTTGCTGGGTGTCGGGGCCCTCGTCGATGCCGTCCGTGGGATCGACGGGACGCCACTCTCGTCCCTGGCACCCCAGCTCGCCGAGGAGCGGCGCCTGTTCTACGTGGCCGCGACCCGCGCCCGTCGGCGGCTGGTGGTCACCGCGGTCGCCGGCGACGAGGAACAGCCGTCGCGCATGCTCGACGAGCTCGACCCCACCGACGGCACCCGCGCGCTCGAAGCACCGATCCGCGGCGTGCACCTGCCGGGGTTGGTCGCCGAATTGCGGGCGGTGGCGTGCTCCGCAGACGCTGACGACACCGGCCGTCGCGCCGCCGCGGCCGAGCTCGCCCGGTTGTCCGCTGCGGGTGTGCCCGGCGCCGACCCCGACGATTGGTGGGGGCTCGCGCCCCTGAGCACCGACGCGGGTGTCGCCGATCCCGCGCGCCCGGTTCGCGTCAGCCCGTCGCGGGTCGAATCATTCTTCGATTGTGAACTCAGGACGTTGATGCAGGATCTCGGGGTCCGCGACGACACCGTGGTCGCCGCCTCGTTGGGCACCGTCATTCACGAGCTCGCCGCGAACGCACCGGACGACCAGTCGCTCGACGATTTCGAGAAGCAGCTGGCCGCGGTGTGGTCCGACATCGACTTCGGCGCGTCCTGGTTCGCGGCCAACGAGCGGGGTCGGGCCAGCGCGATGCTGACCCGGCTCGTCGATTGGCTGCAGGCGAGTCGCACCGAGCTCACCCGGGTGGCTCTCGAGAAGGACTTCTCGGTGACGGTGGGCGATGCAGTCATCGCCGGCCGCGTCGACCGCCTCGAGCGCGACACGCAGGGGCGGCTCGTCGTGGTCGACCTGAAGACGGGCAAGAACAAGGCGAACGAACTGACGACGCAGCCACAACTCGGCACGTACCAACTCGCCATCGAGAACGGCGCCTTCCCCGACGACGGCACGACGGCCGGTGGCGGCTTGTTGGTGCAGCTCGGCGCGACCGGGCCGGTCGTCCAGACCCAGCAACCGCTGGCCGAGTCCGACGACCCCGACTGGGCCCGGGCGGCCGTCGACCAGGTCGCCTCTCGCATGCGTGGCTTCGAATTCACCGCGATCCAGAACAAGCACTGCCACGTCTGCGCTGTGAAGACCTGCTGCCCGCTCCAGGTGCTCGGCCGCCAGGTGCCGTCATGATCTCCGCCGAACAGCTCGCGCGGCGGCTGGAGCAACCCGCACCTACCTCGGAACAGGCAGCGGTGATCGAGTCGTGCCTCGGCCCCGCCGCAGTCGTGGCCGGGGCCGGTTCGGGCAAGACCGAGACGATGGCGGCGCGGGTGGTCTGGCTCGTCGCAAACCGGCAGGTGCGTCCTGATCAGGTCCTCGGGCTGACCTTCACCCGCAAGGCCGCGGCCGAGCTCGGTGCGCGGGTCCGGCGCAGGTTGGCGCAGTGGCGGCGGGTGGTGGAGCAGGACATGCCCGACGACGCCGAGCAGGTCGCCATGCTGCAGTCGCTCGAGCCCACTGTGCTCACCTACGCCGCGTACGCGGCGCGCCTGGTCGGCGAGCACGCCCTGCGGGTGGGCGCCGAGCCCGACGCTCGCGTACTGTCGCCCGCACTGCTGTGGCAGATCTCGGACACCGTCGTGCGCGGCTGGCCGGGCGACCTGCCGGAGTTCCGCGCGATCTCCTCCCTCGTGCATTGGGTGATCGCCATGTCCGGCCAGTTCGCCGACCATCTCGCCCAACCCGACGACGTCGAAGCGTTCTGCGACGCTGCCATAGACGCGTTCTACGCGCTGCCCATCGGCAAGGGTGCGCGCAGCGCGACGCCGAACGGCACCGGCACCTACATCGACACGCTGCGGCAGCGACGCGCACTCGTGCCCCTCGTGCGGGCCTACCAGCAGGCGAAGCGCGCCCGAGGCGCCGTGGACTTCGGTGACCAGATGCGGCTGGCCGCGGCGCTTGCCGGCGTGCCCGAGGTCGTCGCCGTCGAGCGCGACCGCTACCGCGCCGTGCTGCTCGATGAGTACCAGGACACCGGGCACGCGCAGATCGTCATGCTGCGGGGACTTTTCGGTGCGGGCCATCCGGTGACTGCCGTCGGTGATCCGTTCCAGTCGATCTACGGGTGGCGTGGCGCCAGCGCGGGCAGTATGGGCGCGTTCGACATCACCTTCCCCCGGGCCGACCTGTCGCCGGCGATGGTGTATCGGCTGGCCACCAGCTTCCGCAACGAACGCGCGATCCTTGCCGCCGCGAACGACGTCGCGCAGCCACTGCGCACGAGCGACGTGACGGCGCCGCTACGGCCCTACGACGGCAGCGGCCCGGGGCACGTGGCGACGGCGTTCGCGGAGACCGTCGACGACGAGGCGCGGTGGGTCGCCGCCAGGATGCGTCAGGCATGGGACGCCCTGCCGGCCGGTGAGCGCACCGCCGCGGTGCTCGTCCGCCGGCGTTCCCAGCTCATGCCGCTCGCCGACGCCCTGCAGACCGCCGGGCTGCCGGTCGAGATCGTCGGCCTCGGCGGCCTGCTCACCACTCCGGAGATCGTGGACGTCGTGGCCACGCTGCGAGTGCTCGGCGACTACCGGCCCAGCGGTGCGCTGGTCCGGCTGCTCAGCGGTGCACGATGGCGGATCGGCCCGCGCGATCTCGCCATGCTCCGCGATCGGGCGCGCGAGCTGATCCGTCCGCCCGACGGCGTCGAGGTCGTGACCAACGAGCGGGAACCGCTGAGCCTGGTCGAGGCCGTCGACGATTTGGGTTCGCCCGCTCGCTATTCGATCGCCGGCTACCGGCGCATGCGGCGTCTCGGCGACGAGCTACGTCGGTTGCGCCGCCGCCTCTCCGCGCCACTGGCGGAGCTGGTGTCCGACGTCGAGCACGCGATCGGCGTCGGCATCGAGGTCGACGCCCGTCCCGACCGCACGCGGGCGGGGCGCGTGCACCTCGACCGCTTTCTCGACGTCGCGGCCGACTTCGCTGCCGAGGCAGGCGACTCGAGCCTGCGCGCGTTCCTGGCCTATCTCGAAGCCGCCGAGGACGAGGAGAACGGCCTCGAGGCCGGTGAGGTCGTCGTCGCCACCGAACGGGTCCAGCTGCTCACCGTGCACGGCGCGAAGGGTCTCGAGTGGGACATCGTGTCGGTGCCCGGCCTGGCCGGCGACCTCTTCCCGGGTAAGGGGACCGGCGTCAACTGGACCCGCACGCGACACGAACTGCCCGGCCCGCTGCGCGGCGACGGCGGCAGCCTGCCCGACCTCGACCTGTCCGGCGCCGAGTCCCGCAAGGAGATCGGTGACCTCCTAGCCGCACACCATGACGAGGTGCAGGAACGTCACGAGCAGGAAGAACGCCGGCTCGCCTACGTCGCGCTGACGCGAGCACGCTCGGTGCTGCTCGCCAGCGGCTACGCCTGGGACGCCACGCAGAAACCGCGCGTCCCATCGCCGTATCTGCAGACCGTCTGCGCCCACGCGGCCCCGGACGTCTGGTTCGAGCCCGAACCGGACGCCGTCAACCCGCGCACGATCGACGCAGTCACCGCCGATTGGCCGGCCGACCCGCTCGTCGAGCGCGCCGGCGCCACTACCGCTCGCCGCGCGACCGTCGAGCACGGTGCCGGCTTGGTCCGTGCCGCCGCCACAGTGTTGCCCGACCTGGCCCTGACCGGTGCCGAGCCGGCCTCGAACTCGCCCGCCGCCCGCTGGCGGCACGACGTCGACGTCCTGCTGGCCGAGCGCGAGCGGCTGCGCCGCGCGACGTCCGTCGACGTGGAGTTGCCGACCTGGCTCTCCGTGTCACAGCTCGTCGAGCTCGAGCGCGATCCCGCTGCGCTGGCGCGCCGCCTGCACCGCCCGATCCCACTGCCGCCCGCGCCTTGGGCCCGGCGGGGGACGGCGTTTCACGAATGGCTAGAACGTCGGTGGACGATGCCGTCCCTGCTCGATGTCGACGAGTTACCCGGCGCGGCTGACGACGGCGCGCCCGACGCGCCCGACCTCGCTGAGCTGCAGTCGGCGTTCGAGGCGAGTGGCTGGTCGCAACGCACGCCCGAGGAGGTTGAGGTGCCGTTCGAGATGACGATCGGCGCCCGGGTGATCCGCGGGCGGATGGACGCGGTCTTTCGCGACGATCCGCGCGGCGATGTCGCCGGTGCGGCCGGCGACCGAGTTGCCCGCTGGACGGTCGTGGACTGGAAGACCGGGCTACGCCCTACCGGCGCCGCGGCACAGGCCGCCGCCGTGCAACTCGCGGCCTACCGGCTGGCGTGGGCGCGGCTGCGCGGCATATGCGACGACGAGCTGAGCCGGGTCCGGGCCGTGTTCCACTACGTCCGCTCCGGCGAAACCGTCGAGCCGGCCGCGCTGCTCGACGCCGACGGTCTGCGGGCGCTCGTGACGGGGGTCAACGACGTTTCGTCCGCGGCGTCATGACGACCGGCCGTGAGACCGTCCTCGACGAGATCGCTCGCTACTTGGCCGCCATATCCCGACCGCACCCCACGCGGGTGGCCGTCGACGGCGTCACCGCGGCGGGCAAGAGCACGTTCGCCGGCGAGCTCGTCGACGCGGTGCGTCGGCTCGGCCGACCTGGCCTGCACCTGTCCACCGACGACTACCACCACCTCGCGGCGCGCAGGCATCGCGACGCCGACCGTGCCCGGGGCTACTACCGCGACGCGTACGACCTCGCCGCGTTCCGCACCGGGGTGCTCGATCCGCTCGGTGATCGCGCCAACCCCCGGTTCCGGGCACGCGCCCACGACCTCGAGACCGATCAGTTGCTTGACGAACCGTTTGACCTCGCGCTCCCGGACACGATCGTGGTCGTCGACGGCAGCTTCCTGCAGGTCGCCGAGCTTGACAGCGCCTGGGACGAGATCGTGTGGCTGGACACGTCTATGCCTGTGGCGGCCGAGCGGGCCGCCGTCCGCGACCTGGGCCTGTTCGGAAGCGCAGAAGCCGTGCGGGCGGCCTTCCGGACCCGCTACCACGCCGCGGGGCTGCTCTACGCGGCCGAGCTCGATCCTGCTGCGCACGCTGGTGTCCTGGTCGGCAACGACGATCTGACGCGTCCCGTTGTGTACCGCCTGGGGCACGCCCGGCCAGACGCATGCAGTCGCAGTGTCGCGGCCAACGCCCCGAACCGTCCGCGAGCTATCGTCGCTGGGATGAGCACCGAACGCGACTACGTCATCGAGCACCGCGACGGCTTGCTGGCCGATCTGGATCAGTGGCTGCGCATCCCGGGCATCAGCGCCCAACCCGAACGACACGACGACGTCCGCCGCAGCGCGCAGTGGTTCGCTGACGCCGCCCGCCGCGCCGGCTTCCCCACGGTCGAGATCCTCGACGATGGGCCGTGGCTGCCGGCCGTCTACGCCGAGTGGCGCAGCGCCGACGCCGAAGCCCCCGTGGTCCTCGTCTACGCCCACCACGACGTCCAGCCCGTCGACCCTCTCGAGCTCTGGCACACCGACCCGTTCGACCCGACGATCGACGGCGAGCTGCTGCGGGCGCGCGGCGCGTCCGACGACAAGGGCCAGCTGCTCTTTCACCTCCTCGGTCTGCGGGCCCACCTGGCGGCAACCGGGCGCGATACGCCAGCTGTCACGCTGAAGTTCATTGTCGAGGGCGAGGAGGAATCCGGCTCGCCGCATTTCGAGGCGCTGCTCGAGCGGCATCGCGATCGGCTGGCCTGCGACGTCGTCGTCGTGACCGACACCGGCATGGTCGCCCCCGACGTGCCCAGCACGGTCACCGGCATGCGCGGCATGGTCGCGGCCACGGTCACCGTCCACGGCCCGGATCTCGACCTGCACTCCGGCGTCTTCGGCGGGGCGGTCCCGAATCCGGCCACCGAGATCGCCCGGCTCGTCGCCGCCCTGCACGACGAGCACGGGCGCGTACAGGTGCCGGGCTTTTACGACGACGTTCTCGAGCTGACCGACGACGAGCGCGCGCTGTTTCGCAAGGTGCCCTCCGACGACAGCGAGTTCCTGACGGTCGCCCAATCGCGCGTGCTGCATGGGGAGGCAGGATTCTCGACCCTCGAACGCCTTGGCGCGCGTCCCACCGCGGAGGTCAACGGCATCGGCGGCGGTTACCAGGGCGCCGGGCACAAGACGATCGTCCCCAGCGACGCGTTCGCGAAGCTGAGCTTCCGCCTGGTCGCCGACCAGGACCCTGCGAAGATCATCAAAGGTGTCGAGCAGTTCGTCTCCGAGCACACGCCCGACGGCATCACCGCCCGGCTCGACTGGGAGGGCGCCGGGGTGCGGGCCTGCCTCGTCCCCCTCGGCACGCCGGCGTACCTCGCGCTGACCGAGGCGATCGCGAAGGCCTTCGACGGCGCCGAGGTCCTACCGACCCGCGAGGGCGGCAGCGGTCCGGAGGCCGGGCTGCAGCAGGCGGTCGGCGCGCCGCTGGTGTTCCTCGGCGTCGGCCTGCCCGACGACCAGATCCACGCACCGAACGAGAAGGTCACGCTGCCGATGCTCTACAAGGGCGCCGAAGCCGCTGCCTACTTGTGGTCCGGCCTCGCCGCCGTCGGCCGCGACGCGTTGCGAGAGGTAGAAAGGTAGACCTACTGGGTAGAGTCGGTGCCGTGAGCCTGAACATCAAGAACGAAAAGGTGCACGATCTCGCGCGAGAAGCTGCCAAACGCGCCGGCAAGTCGCAGACCAGCGTCATCGAAGACGCTTTACGCCGCTACCTCGCGGATCTTGATCGAGAGACACGCCGGCAGCGTGCCGACGAGATCGTCGCCGAAATGCAGCGGTCCTGGCGCGAGTCGGACGCACCGCCGTTTACGGCTGAGGATCTTTACGACCCGGTCACCGGGTTGCCGGCATGATCGTTGAGACGTCCGCCCTGGTCGCTGTGGTGACCGCCGAGCCGGATGCCGACCGATACTACGAGGTCATGCGCTCGGCCGCCTGGTCCCAGCTTTCGGCCGCCAGTTATCTCGAAGCGGCGATCGTGGTCGATAGTCGGGGGAATCCGGTGATGTCGCGCCGCCTCGATGCGCTGCTTGAATCGCTGGACGCCTCGGTGGTAGCTGTGAGTGAGGCGCAGGCGCGGATTGCCCGGCAGGCGTACCGCGACTTCGGCAAGGGCTCCGGTCACCGCGCGCAGCTGAACTTCGGCGACTGCTTCGCGTATGCGCTCGCCACGGAGACCGACGAGCCGCTGCTCTTCAAGAGCGACGACTTCGGCCCTACCGGAGTGCGATCCGCGCTCTGATTAGGGTGGGCTGCGTGCCACCACGCTCCCGCAAACTCCCTTCGCCATCCTTCGATCTCACACATCACACCCTCCCGAACGGGCTTCGCGTCGTGGTCGCCCCGGACCGCACGGCGCCCGTCGTCGGGGTCGCGGTCCTCTACGACGTCGGCATCCGCTCCGAGCCCGAGGGCCGCACCGGCTTCGCGCATCTGTTCGAGCACCTGATGTTCCAGGGCTCGGCCAGCCTCGGCAAGACCGAGCACTTCACCTACGTGCAGGGCAGCGGCGGCACCCTGAACGGATCGACCCACGTCGACTACACGAACTACTACGAGGTGCTTCCGAGCAACGCCACGGAGCTCGCCCTCTTCCTCGAGGCCGACCGCATGCGCAGCGTCGCGCTGACGCAGGAGAACCTCGACAACCAGGTCGCCGTCGTACAGAACGAGATAAGGGTCAACGTCCACAACCGGCCGTACGGCGGCTTTCCCTGGCTCTCCA
>JBPCOE010000114.1:0-12826 GCA_051000605.1 Jatrophihabitans sp. | reverse complement strand
GTTGGCAGCCGAGGAGTCGCTGAGCGGGCACGACGCCGGACTGGCCTGGTTCGTCCTGCTCGCGCTGCTGCTCACCATCGCCCTCACCGCCGCATACGCCACCCGTGCCTGGCTGCTGCTCGCGACCGAACGCGCAGGGGGGCTGGCCCAAGCCGAAGCCGAGGAGGGGCAGGCGGAGAGCACCCAGGAGGCGGCTCCCGCCGGCGATGAGCACGCGACCGCGGCGCACCGGTCCCGACCGGTCACGGTCGCCGCCGCTGTGACCGTCTGCGTGCTCGCCGTCCTCACCGTCGTCGGCGGGTTGCTGCTGGTCCCCATCGGGCGCGGCATCCACATCGGGTTCGGGCTCGCCGTGGTCTCCGTCGTCCTCGTCGTCGCGGTGTTCTTCGGGGTGCGCGCCCTAGCCGCAGGGGGACGGGACCCCGCTGCTCGACTGGGCCCGGCGATCGGTGACCTCAGCGACCGGGGCTTCCGGGTGGACGCTGCATACGTCGGCCTAGGCCGCGTGGTGACCGCCGTGACGCGGCTCGTCATGCGGCTCGACCGCCACGTCGTCGATGCCTACCCCCGCGGCGCCGCCTCGGTGACCAGCCTTGCCGGCCGGGCGGGGGAGCGAGCCCACCGGGGCACTCCCTCAGCCGGCCTGCTCGCCGTCGTCGTCGGCGTCGTCCTCGTCGCCGTGGCGGGTGCGCGCACGGTGCAGACCGATCGCCGCGGGACGAGCCGGGCGTGGGCTCGGTTCGTGCCGTGGGAGGTCGCCCTGCTCGCGGCGAGCGTCGCCTGCTATCTCGCCATCCGGCGCGAAGGCGCGATTCGGATCGTCCGCGCCACAGTGCAGGTCAACCCGCTGGTGACGGCGTACCCGTTGATCGCGCTCAGCGGTGCCGTGCTGCTCATCGGACGCGGGGCGGGCGTCGGTCTTCCGGCGCTGCGCCGAATGCGTCTGCGGTCGGGCGCCGGCTACCTCGCCGCTCGCCGGATCTCGCGCAGCCCGGCCGTCGCGGTCGGCGTCCTGGTCGGCGTCGCACTGCCCGTCGCCGTGTTCGTCTATTCGGTGGCGCTGAGCGGATCCACCCAGCGCGACGTCGCCGCCAAGTACCGCGCGAACGTCGGCGCCCCGCAGGCGTTCGGGCTGCTGACGCACGGCTTCACACCACGCGCGGGAGAGCTCGGCACGGTCGTCGGCTTGATCGACAATGGGGCGCGTACCGACTCCGGTCGCGACGTTGCGATCGAGGGCGTGGACCCGGCCACCTTCGCCCGCTACGCCTACGGCGGCGCTGCCCTGCGTCCGACGCTGCGCACGGTCCAGGGACGCGGCGTGCCGGTCGTGATCGTGAACGCGTCCCCAGCCACGCCGATCCACTCCCTGCGCATCGGTGACATGTCCCTCGACGTCAGGGTCGCCGACTCGCGGTCGACGTTCCCGGGTCTGCGCGACCCGTATCGTCCGCTGATCGTGCTCGACCGCCGACACCTGCCCGTCGCGAGCCCACTGATCGACCGCACCGACGAGTTGTGGACGACGACGGCGCACGCGACGAGCGCTCTGGACCTACTGGGGCACGAAGGGGTCGAGGCGAACTACGCGATTAGCCCGACCACGTTTCTCGACAGCAGCGGGCTGCGTCCGGTCACCTGGGTATTCGGCTATCTGCGCGCCATCGCGCTGCTCACCGGCGGGATCGGCGTGGCCGGTCTGGGGTTCGCCTTCGCCGCCCGCACGCGTCGTCGCGCCCGCGCCTATCACCTCGCGAGACGGATGGGGATGTCGCGCGCCACGCACCGGCGGTCGGTCGTGGTCGAGCTGGGCACCTTGGTCGGTTCGAGCTGGCTCGTCGGTGCGGGCCTGGCCGTGGGCGCCGTCGCCTCGGTGTACCGCCGCGCGGACCCCTACCCCGCCTTTCCCCCGCCCCCGCGCTTCCCGCCGGTCGTCGCTCCTATGGTGAGCACCGGGATCGGGGCGGTGGCGGCGACGCTCGTCGGGTCGTGGCTGCTGCACCGCATGATCGACCGGTCCGACCCCTCGACCGTGCTGCGCTCGTGACCGCCGGCCTCCGTACGATCAACGCGTTCGAGACGTCGTCCCACCGCCCGGAGGTATCTGCGTGACGCAGCCCAAGACGCGCCGCGCTCGGCTGCAGACCAGGGGCGTGAAAGCCGCGAACCGCCTGCGCCGCTACCTGCTCGGGCTCGCGATGCGGCTGCCGGGTGCGGACAGCAACGACCCCGCGGCGCTGCTGTCCCGGTTACCCGACGAAGCGCTGATGCCGCTGAAACGAAACGGCCTGGACCCCGTCCCGGACCTCGCCGCCGTCCGCGCCAAGTCGCCGGTGAGCCGCCTCAAGCTGCCGCTCGGGCTACGCGGCTGGCTGGTTACCGGCTACGAGGAGTCGCGCACCGTCCTCGCCGCCGATCATTCTGTGTTCAGCAACGATTTCAGCAACATGGTCGGCAAGATCGGCATCGCCGAGGAACAGGATCCAGGTGGCCTCGGCTTCGCCGACCCGCCCGCGCATACCAGGCTGCGGCGCATGCTCACCGCGCACTTCACCACCCGCGCGCTCGCGCAGCGCACCGAGCGCATCCAGCAGATCATCGACGAGTCCCTCGACGAACTGGAGCGCTCGGTCGACGCCGACGGCCGCGTCGATCTGCAGAAGCATTTTTCACTGCCCATCCCATCGCGCACGATCATGGAACTGCTCGGCGTCGATGACACCAACCGCGACGAGTTCCAGCGCCTCAGCGAGGCCCGGTTCAATTGGGACGGCGACGCGGCCGGCTCTTTTGATCCGATCCTCGAATCGATCGAGCTCCTCAAGGAGGTCGTACGCAAGCAGCGCGTCGAACCCGTCCCCGGGCTGATCTCGCACATCCTCGCCGAGTACGGCGACAGCGTCGGCGACGTCGAGCTCGCCGGCCTCGCCGACGGCGTGCTCACCGGCGGGCTCGAGACGACGGTCAGCATGCTCACGCTCGGCACCGTTGTGCTGCTGCAGGATCGCGACACGTTCGAGTCGCTGCGGGCATCGGAGCGCAACGCCGAGCGCGGCGTCGAGGAACTGCTGCGCTACCTCACCCCCGTCCAGGTCGGATTTCCTCGCTTCGCGGCAAAGGACAGCGTTCTGGGCGGCAAGGAGATCTTCGAGGGCGACGTGATCCTGTGCTCGCTCAGCGGCGCCAACCGCGACGAACGCCACGGCGGGGACCTCGACAAGGTCGAGCTGAACCGCTCGTCGGCCGGGCATCTCGCCTTCGGGCACGGGCTGCACCGCTGCGTGGGCGCCGAGCTCGCCCGCCTCGAACTGCGGATGGCCTACCCATCGCTCGCGCGCCGGTTCCCGGACCTCACGCTCGCCGCCCCCCACCAGTCGCTGGGCTACCGCAAGCTGTCGTTCGTCTATGGCGTCGACGCGCTCCCGGTCCGGCTCGGATAGGGGCCCCGGCCGTCACGGCCACCCCGCCACGTCGACCTGGCGCGAGCCGCGGTTGTGCGTCACGCGGACCCGCTCGCCGAGCTCGCGCGGATCAACGGAGTACGCCAGTAACAACACGGGCTGCCCGGCGTCGAGAATGCGGACCTCGCCCGGCAAGCGGCCGCCGCGGATGGGACGCGTCACCGTGCCCACCGCTCCGACGATCGACTGGTCGGCCACCACTCCCCCGCCCCACGCTGCTGCCGGTAATTGTTCCACCGCATGACAGGGTGAAGCGATGAGTGATCCGGTCTCGCCCGAGCGATTCGATCAGGACGTCCTGCGCTCGGCGTTCGCCGCGTTCCCGTCCGGAGTGACCGTGGTGAGCGCCGTACGGGGCGGCGCGTACGTGGGTCTGGCCGCGAGTTCGTTCACGTCGGTCTCGCTGCGACCGCCGCTCGTATCAGTGTGCATCGCCCGCACGTCGACCACCTGGCCGATCCTGCGGGCCGGCGGCCGACTCGGCGTCAGCGTGCTCGCCGACGACCAGGACCAACTGGCGCGCCAGTTCGCCAGCCGCGGCGGCGACCGCTTCGCCGAGGTCCGGGTGACGACGACGAGCTCGGCCGCGGTCTTCGTCGACAACTCGTGCCTGTGGCTCGAGTGCACGCTGAACTCGGAGCTACCCGCCGGCGATCACGTGATCGCACTGCTGGAGGTGCAGGACATCCGCACGTTCGCGCAACGATTGCCGCTGGTGTTCTACAGCAGCGAGTTCCGGCAGCTGCTGTTCCCGCCGTCCTGACAGTTCAGGTGATGTAGCGCACCACGCTCTCGGCGACGCACGCGGGTTTCGGGCTGTTCTCGATCTCGACCGTGGTCGAGAGCGTTACCTGGTAGACCCCGCCGCCGAGTTCCTCGACCGACACCACCGAGGACTCGGACCGCACCCGCGAGTCGACCGGCACAGGCGAGGGGAAACGCACCTTGTTCAGCCCGTAGTTCACGCCCATCTTGACGCCCTCGACCCGGTACATCTGCGCCCACAGCCGCGGCAGCAGGGCCAGCGTCATGAATCCGTGCGCGATCGTGGTCTTGAACGGACCGTCGGCCGCCCGCTCCGGATCGACGTGGATCCACTGGTGATCACCGGTAGCGTCGGCGAACAGGTTGATCGCGTGCTGGTCGACGCGCACCCACTCGCTGTGCCCGATGGTGTCGCCGACGACCGCGGCGAGCTCGTCGACGGAGTCGAATGTCCTCATGACGCTCTTCATATCACCAGCGTCAGCCGCGGGCGCCAACCATCTCGACCGGGACGCGGCGGCGGCGGTCCGGTACCGCGACGGGGCGATCCGCCTTGGGCAGCACCAGCCCACAAATGGCCGTCGCCACGACGACGAGCTCAGCGGCGACCGACACCACCCCGAGTGGTTCGAACCAGTTGCCGACGTCATCGCCGAGCTGCGGGAACTCGACGAGCCGGGTGGCTGCGTACCCGATGACCGCCAGCCCGCACGTAGCGGCCGACAGGACGTAGACGGCCGTGCTGTCCCAGATCAGGGCCGTGGCCGCGAGCAGGGCGCAGGCCACCGTGAGCACGATGAACTCCTCACCCATGTAGGGCGCCTCCGCCAGGTGCGGTGCGACGACCGGGACGTGCGCAACCGACGCGGCCACGGCCGCGAGCGCGAGCGGCCAGCGCCACCTGCTGCGCCGCGGCGTCCATAGGAACGTCTCGAGACTCATCTCAGCTCATCTCCGCGGCGTACGCGTGGGCCAGATCGGAGACGAAGAAGACGTGCATCATCAGCTTGGCGCCACCGGACTTGGGGTGGTAGTGCCAGCGGGTGATCGGACCGCCCGGGTCCGGCGGCGCCTTCGGGTAGGACTCGTTCGCGGTGTACATGACCCCGATCAACTTCCAGTTGCCGTGCCCGGTGTAGGAGTACATGAGCGTCTCGGGCGCGTTGGGGTCGAGCACCTTGCCATCCGTCTTGAGCGCCTTGTTACCGACGTGCAGCATCGGCATCTTGCCGCCCGTCGGCATCTTGCCGGCGTCGATGTCCTTGAGGCGCTGCGCGGTACCGGGGCTCTTCTTCTCCTTCTGGGCCAGGCTGGCCTGCAGGTCGTAGCCGGCCGCCTTGGCCGTGGCCAGGTTGCTGTATTTGGTCGTCGCGGCCTCGGTGGCCTTCAGCAGGGTGGTCGCGCCGGCCTGCTGCTGCGCCGTCGCGCCGGAGACTGGCGCGAGGTTGGGCATGGTGTCGCGATCGACGCCGTACTTGTGCGCCCACGCCTGCCGCGCGGGGTCGGCGGTGGCCTGCGTGCCCCCCTTGGTGCCCTTCGTCTTCTGGCCCTTGTCCTTCTTCGCGTGCTTGCCGGTCTTACGGTGGTGCGCCGGGGCGCTGGCACTCGTGGACGGGGACATCCCGGCCATGTTGCCGGACGATCCGTCGGTGCCGACCGCCATGCCGACGCCGACGAAGGCACCGGCGAGGACGAGCGCGGCCGCGCCTACCGCGAGTCCCTTGCCCCATCGGGGCAGGCCACGGCGGGTCGGGCGCACCGGCTCGTCGGATGGTTGATACGGGGGCAGTGGTTGAGTCATGCGTTCACGGTGTCCCAGCGATGTCAGCATCCGGCCGGCCCGGTGTTCAGATCAGGTTCGAGCCGGCCGCCCGCGACTATGCGCGGCGACGGGTGAGGAGCGCGATCGGCAGCACGCGATCGGTCAGCGCCTGGTACGTCGCGAAATCCGGGTAGGCGGCGGTGAGCAGCGCCCACGCCTCGGCCCGCTCGGCGGGCTCGGTCACGACCCGAGCGTCGACCGGCCAGGTCTGGTCACCGACCTGGGCTTCCGCCTGCCCCGCCGCAACCAGGTTCTGCCACCAGTTCGGCGGCTCCGCGGTGCCGGCCTGGGAGCCGCACACCAGCAGGTCGTCGCCGCGGCGCACCAGCATCAACATGACCGGTCGCAGTTCACCGCTCTTACGGCCGCGGATCACCAACCTGAAGATCGGCTTGCCGTTCAGCTTCGCGGCGCGTCGCCCACGAGAACCCGCGTAGCTGCGCGCCTGACGTCGCGAGAACCAATTGACCACGCCGGGCAGCTTCCGCGACGCGATGTTCGCCGCGCGTCCGCTGACCGTGAGTTTGTCCGCCATCCGCCACATGATGCCATTGCTATACGGTCAGCACGTGTCCGACACAGGGCTGGAGGTGACCACGGACGGTGGCGTCGCGCGGTTGACGATCGCGCGCCAGGAGACGCTGAACGCGCTGTCGGTCGGGTTGCTCGAAGAGGCGGTCGCCGCCGTGCGGCACGCGAGCGCCGACCCCGAGGTGCGGGTCATCGTGCTCACCGGCACCGGTCGCGCCTTCAGCTCGGGCGCGGAACTCGGCCGCACCGACGATCCTCCCCGCGGTCGCCTCGCCACGCTGGAGGCCGGCAACGCGCTCGTCGCGGCCATCGTCGGGTCGCCCAAGCCCGTCGTCGCTGCGGTCAACGGGCTCGCGGCGGGCATCGGCGCCACCATCGCGCTGTCCTGCGATCTCGTGGTGGCCAAACAGAGCGCCTACTTCCTGCTCGCGTTCGTCAACATCGGGCTGATGCCCGACGGCGGCGCGACAGCGATCGTGCCCGCCGCCATCGGCCGCGTCCGGGCCGCGCGCATGGCGATGCTGGGCGAGCGGATCCCGGCGGCTACCGCACTCGAATGGGGACTCGCCTCGCACGTGGTCGACGACGACACGTTCGACGCCGAGGTTGAGGCTGTCGTCGCCACGCTTGCGACCGGCGCAACCCAGGCGATCTCGCGTACCAAGGCGGCGCTTGCGGCCACCACGCTGGCCCTGTTGCGGCAGGCTCACGACACCGAACGCACCGGTCAGCTGGAGCTGTTCGAGACCGAGGACCACGTCGAAGGCGTCCGCGCCTTCCAGGGCAAGCGTCCCGCCGCCTTCCGCGGACGCTGACGGAGCAACTAGCCGGTCACCGCCTAGGCCAGCGACCGCATGCGCGCCGCGCGCCGGACGGTCGGCGGGCGGGCTTCCGTCCTCAGACGAGCGCCTTGTCCCTCGGCTTGGCTGCAGGCGCGTCCACGTGCACGTACTTCGCCCCACGGAACAGCGACGCGAGGGCTCCGACTACCGACATCGCGATCGCCAGGGCGAACACGATCACGAGGCCGTGGTGGAACGGCTGGGAGATCAGGTTGGGGAAGAACTCGCGTCCCGTGAGGGTGCTGCGATCCCCGGCCGACAGGGTCGCGAGCGTCTTGTCCCCCACGAGGTTCTGGATCGGGTTGTAACCGAGAAACGCCGAGAACAGGCTACCGACCGGCGGCTGGTTCGCGATCCCCGTCGCGGCGACGTCGGGCACGTGGTGTGACGTGAGCCCGGAGTGCAGCGCGCTCGGCAATGTCGACGCGAGCCCTGCGATCATCAGCGAGAAGAAGATGCCGATCGACAGCGACGTGCCGGAGTTGAAGAACGTGGCCCGCATGCCGGACGCCGACCCACGCTGGTTGCTCGGTACCGAGTTCATGATCGCGGTGGTGTTCGGCGCGGAGAACAGCCCCGAACCGATTCCGTTGAGCACGAGCAGGGCAGCGAACGCCCAGTAGTTGAAGTCGACGGGCAGCAGCATCAGGCCGAGGAAGCTCAGCGCGACGATCAACAGTCCACCGGTCGCGAACGCACGGGCGCCGAAGCGGTCCGACAGCATGCCGGACAACGGCCCGGCGACCAGGAAGGCGACGGTCAGCGGCAGCAGGTAGATGCCGGCCCACAGTGGAGTGTCCTGGTAGGCGTAGCCGTGCAACGGCAACCAGATGCCCTGCAACCAGATGATCAGCATGAATTGCAGGCCGCCGCGGGCGATCGACGCGAGCAGCCCGGCCAGGTTGCCGGCCCAGAACGCGCGGATCCGGAACAGACTCATCTCGAACATCGGTTGGGCGACCCGCGTCTCGATGATCGCGAACGCCACGATCAACACGACGCCGCCGATCATCCCGAACAGCACCCACGGGTTCGTCCAACCCATCGAGTGCCCGCCATAGGGCTGGATGCCGTAGGTGATCGCGGCGAGCAGACCCGACACGCCCACTGCGAACAGCACGTTGCCCAGCCAGTCGATCTTGGCGGGTTGCCGTTCGCTGAGCTCGTGCAGGCTCAGATAGGACCAAATGGTGCCGGCGATGCCGAACGGCACGGAGACGAAGAACACGAGTCGCCAGTCGACCTCCGACAGGAATCCGCCGAGGATCAGGCCGATGAATCCGCCGGCGATCGCAGCGACCTGATTCAGCCCGAGCGCGAAGCCGCGCCGTTCCGCGGGGAACGCGTCGGTCAGGATCGCGGTCGAGTTGGCGAACAACATCGCCGCGCCCACGCCCTGCACGAGCCGCCACAGGATGATCCACATCGCCCCGCCGCCGCCGCGCATCGGATCGAACGCCAGCGCGATCGAGCCGATCGTGAACACGACGAAGCCCATGTTGTAGATGCGGACGCGCCCGTACATGTCGCCGAGCCGGCCGAGCGTGACGACGAGGACGGCGGTCACGACGAGAAAGCCCATCAGCGTCCAGAGCAGGTAGCTGACGTTGCCGGGCGTGAGCGGGTTCAGGCCGATACCGCGAAAGATCGCGGGCAGCGAGATGATCACGATCGAGCTGTTGATCGTCGCCATGACGACGCCGAGCGTGGTGTTCGAGAGGGCGACCCATTTGTAGCCGGGATGATCCCGAGCCACGCGAAGAGCCTGTGTGCGAGTAGCCATTGCCTTCTTCCAGGACAGATTCGTTAGCCGAACTAACGATACCCTCCCGCGACTGGGTCTAACGAGGACGTCCCGGCCATCCCGCGATCGGGCTCGGGTAACTCGCCGGAGGTGCGGGTTCGGCCAGCAGCCGCTGCGCCGTGCTGATCAGGTCCTGCGCATAGGAGCTCTTGAGTTGCTCGACGGTCGTGGCGTACGCCCGTTCGGCGATCGTCGCGGCGTGCCTCTGTGAGAACAGATGCCCGCCGCGTCGGGCGGCCAGGTCGTCGCCCGAAGGCCGCAGCAGCAGCGTCCGTCCACCAGCACGCGACACGATGCGCATCTCGCGCTTGAGCTGCGCGTTCAGCGCACCCCGACCTGCCGCGCGGCGTCGGCTGATCGGGTACGCCGGGTCGTACACCAGCGGCGCGAGAGCGATGACGACCTCACTGCGCGCACGAGCAGCAAGGTCGACGTTGGTCGGCGAGTGCACGCCGCCGTCGATCAGGACGTGCCGTCCGATGCGTTCGGGCATGAGACGCGCATCCGCCCGCGGCCCGAGCACAACCCGAGCTCAGCGCAAGCCGGCGAAGAGGTCGGTCTCGGGCAGCGGTGCACCGGTGACGTCCTGGACTCGCACGAAGGTTTCCAGCCCCATGACCTCGCCGAACAACTCCCGGCCCATGCGCAGGAAGAAGATGTTCTCCCCCTGGCTGGCGTGGGCGGCCAGGGCGTCGAACTTCTGGCCGCCGAAAGCGGTGGTGTCGACCCAGGTGGTGATCTCGTCGTCCGGCAGGCCGATCTCGGGCGCCGCCGGCGAGTCGCTGTCGGCGGCATCGCCCGGCTCGTCCCAGTCGGTGCCGAATTCGCGCATCATCTTCCCGAACTCCGCCATTTTCGAGCGCGGCACCGTCGTCCAGTAGACCTTCGGGACGACGCCACTGGAGGCGAGCGCGGCCATCGTGATGCGGTGCGCCTGGATGTGGTCGGGATGGCCGTAGAAGCCGTTCTCGTCGTAGGTGATGACGACGTCCGGACGGTAGTGCCGCATCAGTTCGGCGAGCCGGTCGGCGGCCTCGCCGACCGGCGTGTTCCAGAAAGCATGAGGGGCATCGTTCGACGCCCACCCCATCATCCCGGAGTCCGCGTAGCCGAGCAGTTCGACATCACTGATGCCTAGGATTGCGCAGCTCTGCGCTAATTCGAGCTTGCGCATCTCTACGACGGCCTTGCGATCGTGAGACGGGTCGTCCGGCTTCACTCCGCCGGGACCGTCCCCGCAGCCACCGTCGGTACACGTGACGAGTACGGTCCGGATGCCCTCGGCCGCGGCGCGCGCCAATACACCGCCGGTGCCTGTCGCCTCGTCGTCCGGATGGGCGTGGACGGCCATCATCGTCAACTGCCGCTCTGCCATGGCCTCAGCCTACGGACGTCGGACGGGGTGAGAGCCTTTGTGTGAGATCTGCGAACCTGACGCCGCCACTTCGACCCGTTGCGAGAGCCGAGACATCCCATGAGCACTGACCACCGCGATCCACGCGAGGACTCCTCCGAGCACCCCGCGCACAGCGCGCCGGGTACGGCGATCGATCACGGGCTCGTGCCGGGCCGACACACCGAGACCGACCGTTCGCTCACCGTGGCCGAGATCGCGGGCGCCGTTGCCGACGCCGCTCGAGCCGACGGGGCGACGGACGTCCCGGCGCACGGGCACAACAAATGGCTGACGCTGGTCGCGGTGTGCCTCGGCACGTTCATGCTGCTGCTCGACGTCACGATCGTGAACGTTGCCCTACCGGACATCCAGAACGCGCTGAAGTCCAGCTTCTCGGACCTGCAATGGGTCGTGGACGCGTACGCGTTGACCCTCGCGGCCCTGTTGCTCACCGCCGGCAGCCTCGCCGACCTCTACGGGCGGCGGAAGCTGTTCGTCGTCGGCCTCACCCTGTTCACGCTCGCGTCTTTGCTGTGCGGTGTCGCGCCGAACACGCTGACCCTCGAGCTCGCGCGGGGACTGCAGGGCGTCGGCGGGGCGATCATGTTCTCGGTGTCGCTGGCCCTGCTGGCCAATGCCTTCCGAGGCAAGGACCGTGCTACCGCGTTCGGCGTCTGGGGCGCGATCACCGGCCTCGCTGTGGCGATCGGCCCGCTGCTCGGCGGTGCACTCACCACCGGCCTCTCGTGGCGCTGGATCTTCTTCGTCAACCTGCCGATCGGCATCGGGGCTGTCGTCCTCACTTTGACCGCCGTGGCGGAATCGCGCCTCGAGGACTCCCGCCGTCCGGACTGGTTGGGATTCGTCCTGTTCACGATCGGGCTGGCCGGTCTGGTCTACGGGCTCATCGAGTCGAACCAGCGCTCGTTCGGCGACACCCGTGTCATCGCCGCTCTGGTCGCAGCTGGCGTGTTCATCGTCGCGTTCCTGATGGCGGAGTTCCGCGGCTCGCACCCGATGTTCGACCTGTCCCTGTTCCGCAAGCCCACCTTCGTCGGCGGCTCGGTGGCGGCCTTCGGGCTCAGCGCGTCGATCTTCGCGCTGCTGCTGTATCTCGTCCTCTACGTCCAGGACGTGCTGCAGTTCAGCGCCCTGCAGACCGGCCTGCGGCTCCTGGTGCTCTCCGGCGGAATCCTGGCCACGTCCACCCTCGCTGGCCGGCTCACCGGGCACGTCCCGATCCGCTGGCTCATCGGCCCCGGCCTGTTGCTGGTCGGCGTGGGCCTGCTGCTGATGCGCGGGTTGGACGCCAGCACCGGGTGGACCCATCTCATCCCGGGCCTCATCGTCGCCGGCGCAGGCGTCGGCATGGTCAATCCGCCTCTCGCGTCGACCGCGATCGGGGTGGTGCCGCCGCAGCAGGCCGGCATGGCGTCCGGTGTCAACTCCACGTTTCGCCAGGTCGGCATCGCCACCGGCATCGCCCTGCTCGGCACGCTGTTCGCGAGCAGGGTCAAGAGCGAGGTCCTCGATCTCGTCGCGCATACCCCGTTCGCGAAGCACGGCGCGCAACTTGCCGACGCCGTGAAGTCCGGCGCCCTGAACAAGGTCACCGCGAAGATCCCCGCTGACCAGCGGGCCAAGGTCACGCACGTCGCCGCGACCGCGTTCACGAATGCCCTCGACCTCATCCTGCTCGTCGCAGCGGTGATCGCTCTCGTCTCGGCCGTGGTCGCCCTGTGCACCATTCGCAACAAGGACCTCGTCGATCAGAGGTAGCCGTCTGTCCTCGATAGCCAAGTGCACACCGTCGCCGAACCGGTCGGTGCCGCTACGGTCCACGGCTTCGGCGCTCTATCGGCGCGGGCCAGGACTTCCGAGCGCGGTCACCGGGCTGCTGCGCTCCGTAGCCCAGCAGACCGCCAAGGGCGAGCCGACTCGAACGCGGCGTCGGAAGCGCCATCGACAACGTCATGGGGGCCATCGAGGACGCAGAGCGCGGACCAAGCGTCAGACCTTCTCGGGCCAGTCAGCCGCTGAGCAACCCGCACTCTCGAAGACTGCACCAGGCACCGATGTGGGGACTGTAAATTCAACGGTGTAACTCCTGAGACGTAGGAGGCACTTGTGACTGGAGTGACAGAGCGCAGCGAGACCCGAGATTTCCCTGCCGAGGACGCTTCGTTGGACGCGATCGATGAGCAG
>JBPCOE010000046.1:0-128709 GCA_051000605.1 Jatrophihabitans sp. | reverse complement strand
CTCGACGCACACAACAACAACCCCAAACCCTTCATCTGGACCGCGACCGCCGACGACATCCTCGCCAAAGTCGCCCGCGGCCGCGTCGCACTTCAAGCAGTCAACCAATGACGAGACACACCACTAGTCTGCCGGTGTGCAGGACAAGACCGAGGAGCTGCGGCCTCGGGTCGTCGGCGCCCGGCCAGGCGCACCGGCGTGGTGGCTCGCGTTCGCCGGCATCGTGCTGACTGTCCTCGGCCTCGGGCTGTGGGTGTTCTATCGCATCGGCGTCGGCGATGAGCGCCACTCGTTTGCACCCGGGGCGAGCGCACCGGGCACCGTGCTCGTGCACAAGGGCGGCACATACAGCATCGGCGTCCACGGTGGGGTCCTGACCACACACGCTCGCAAGGTCGACATCGAGAACCTGGCGTGCGAGATCACGCCGGCGGCCGGGGCGACCATGCAGCTCGCGATCGCGGCCGAACCTTCCGACACCAAGGCGCTCGACCAGGTGGCGACATTCGTGTCACCGGTGAGCGGACGCGTGCACGTGGACTGTCCGGGCCTGCCTGCGGTGTTCGTCGACGACGCCGTCGACGCCGGCACCGACTACTCGGGGACATGGCTCCTGCTCGCATCGGCGTCGCTCGCCGTCGGTCTGCCGATGCTGCTTTCGGTGGCCCGTCGCCCGCGCAGCGCCGTCGCTGGATCGCATGAGCGGTGAGTTACTACCGCCCACGGCAGTAACCCACCGCTCAAGCTCGGGGACGCGCCAGCAGCACGAGATCGAGTGAGTCATCGACGTCTCGCAGCGGGTGTTCGAGCACCTCGAAATCGGCAGTCGTCACCGATCCCACGTCCGCACGCAGCGCGGGACTCCAATTCTGTGGTGCGTCGCCCAGCTGGGCCGCCACGAACGACCCGCCGTGTGCGCTGTCGAGCGCGGCCAGCCGCGCGCCGGTGTGCAGGCCCAGCATTCGCTCGACTCGGAAGCCGCACTGCGCGAGCAGGGCCGCCAGCTCGGTGCCGGTGAACTCCACGGTGTGAAACGGATTGACCGGCGCGCCCAGCGCGGGGGAAAAAGTCAGGCGATTGGGCGTCGTCACCAGCAGGACCCCATCTGGGCGCAACACCCGTAGGCACTCGCCGACGAACTCGGGATGGTTCCACACGTGTTCGATGACTTGCAGCGTGGCGAGCACGTCGACCGAACGATCAGCGACCGGTAGCGCGGCCAGGTTGGCGCGCGCGAACCGCACGCCCGGGTAGGCGCGGGCCGCGTGGACGATGGTGACGCAGTCGTAGTCGACGCCGACGACCACGTCCGCACTCGAGGCCAGCAGGTCGGCGCCGTACCCCTCGCCGCAGCCGACCTCGAGCACGCACTTGCCCGTCACGTAGGGCAACGTGAACTCGTACGCGGCCTCGTGGCGTCGGAACCAGTAGTTCTCCTCGGCGATGCCGGGGACGGTCCTTTCGCCGGTCAGCGGCAGGACCTCGGCGTTGGGCGACGGCACGGACGACTCCTCTCACGGCGGGGATCGGCACAGCGTTCGCGGTGACGATAACCGGTCGCGCAGCCCGGGCGACCGTTGCCGCCCCGGCGGCATACTCGTGGCCATGTTGCTCGTCGCCCACCGCACGCCGCGGAGCCGCGCCGCCTGCGAAACCTTCATCGCAGCGGGGGCGAACATGTTCGAGTGCGACGTCCAGTTCCGGGGGCGGACGGTCGTGGTGTCACACTTCCTGCCGTTCCTGGGCCGGCGCGGCTGGCTGGAGCACGACAACGCGCAGTTCCGATGGCGCAAGGGAATGCTGCGCCGTGACCCCGTCCTGCTCGACGCGCTCGACATGATCCCGTCCTCGTGCGGCATCCTGCTTGATCCGAAGGAGACCGAGCCCAACCGTCGGGCGCGGCTCGTGCACGAGTTGGCGCGTCTCCTGCCCGAGCGCGATCGGTTCCGGGTCAGCACAGACCGCGGGGACGACCTGACCGGGTTCCGTGCCGCGGGCTTCCAGACCTGGCGAACGATCAAGAACACCGATCAGCTCGCCGACGCGATCGGGAGCGGCCCGCTGCCCGACCTCGGCGTCTCGGTTCGTCACCACCTCGTCGATGCCGCAGCAGTGGCCGGTCTACGCAAGGTCACGGAGACGATCACCACGTGGACGGTGAACTCCGCCGAGCGTGCGGTCGGGCTACGCGTACTCGACGTCGACGGCATGACGACCGACAGCCTGGACGTCATGCGCGCCGTGAGCGGATCGTAGGAAGTCGCCGATCACGACCTTCTGGCCGCGCTTGCGGCTCTGCTCAGCAACGTAGCCGGCCCGGCGACAGTATTGTGGCCGGATGTCGATCCCCGGGCAGCACAGCGGCCTAGCCGTGCCATGGGCTCGACGCGCACCGAGATGGCTGCGGGAGATCGCGCTGATCGCGGTGGTCTACGTCGGCTACGAACTGAGCCGAGGCGTCACGAGGAGCACCTTCGCGATCGCGAAGGGCAACGGCTGGGGCATCCTGAACTGGGAGCGTGCCTGGCATCTCGACCCGGAACGCTTGCTGACGCACGGCCTCATCAGCGTCACCCCGCTGTCGGTGGCCGCGGCCTACTTCTACTCGACCATGCACTACCTCATCACGCCGATTGTGTTGATCTGGATGTACCGCTGGCATCAGGCGCAGTACCGCCCTGCGCGCACGGCGTTGGCGATCAGCACCGTCGTCGGGTTGCTCGGCTTCTACCTGCTGCCCACCGCGCCGCCGCGGCTGCTGGCGCAAGCCGGCATCCCGGACACCCTGTTCCACGTCCGGAACTGGGGTTGGTGGGGTGGTGAGGGCAGCGTGCCGCGCGGGCTCGGTTCGCTGACGAACCAATTCGCGGCCATGCCCTCGATGCACGTCGGCTGGGCGCTGTGGTGCGGCGTGCTGCTGTGGCGGTATTCGTCGAACTCGTGGGCCCGCTGCGCCGGCGTCGCCTACCCGGTGCTGACCACGCTCGTCGTGCTGTCCACCGGCAACCACTACCTGTTCGATGCCGTCGCCGGGGCCCTCGTCATGGCGCTGGGAGCGCTCAGCACGATGGCGTTCAAGCGCGGCGCCCGCCTGATTCGCGCTCGCCGGCGCGACGTCGGCGCCGGCATCACCGAGATCGCCGAGCCGCCGCCGGGCCGCGCGGGCTCACATTCGTTGTTCGGTGCCGTTTCGGGTGCCGTCGATGCGTCGGACGAGTTGGCCATCGTGCCCGACGATGGTCCCCGCGACGAGCGGACGTGGCCGGCCAGGAGCGGCTCGAGCCGCTAACCGCGGTCACACCAGCGGCCGATCCGTCCGCGCCCGCCGGCGCATGTCCCGCAGCAGCACCCGTGAACGGCAGGCACCGAAACGCCCTCGGCAGCCGGCGCTGCACCGCCCCGAGCCGCCGAAGCAGCGCATCGAAGCGCTGTTGATCTCCCGGCGTCCACGGCAGTCGCATCTGCTCGGGCAGGAAACCGGTGGTCACCCACAGGTTGAACCGGGAGACCGCGGCATGGAGGACCTGCAGATGGCGCAGGGCGGTCAGGTCGTATTGATAGGCCCGGTACTCCTGGGCGTGTCGCCAGCCGCTAACTGGATGATCTTCCTGGCGCGGCTTTGCGGTTGGTGATGTGACAGCGGTCAGGAAGGTGCACGGGTTGGGGTGTCGGTTGTGAGGGCGTCCCACAGCACGGCGCCGAACAGGACGATGGTGAGGGCGTGGACCGCGGTGCACCACAGGCAGAGCGCGTTGACTTCGAACAGCTCGATGTAGAGCAGGTAGAGCACCATCGCGACGCCCGCAGTGGCGGCCGTGGCGCGGATGAGCTTCATGTCGCGGCGTTCGGAAGGCAGCGCGACCAGCATGGTCATGGCTGCGAAGTAGAGCAGTCCGAGCAGCGCGACCGGTACGCCGGCGATGACTGCCCACTTGCTGGTGGTGACCTTGACGCAGCTGATGGCGGCGCTTTCCGGGCAGGCCAGCGTGCCCGAGTGGGTGTAGTGCTCGATGGTGAGGTAGGTCGAGACACCGAGACCGGCTACCGCTGCCAGCAACGCGACGCCTCCGCCGCCGCGGATCCGCAGGCGCCGTACCCGATTACTGGTGTCGAGACCTGTGCGTTCGTTTATCTGTTGCCGCGCAGTTTCGTGGTGGCGGCGCGTACGCCGGTGGAGGTGCACACGGCGGTCGGCTGTTGCGAGGTGGTGGCGCACACGGCGGCGGTGATGAGGTTCGCGGTGCCGTCCACGGCTCGGGCGATCGGCGAGCCCGGGTCCGCGAGGGCAGCGGCGATCTGGGCGTGGCTCTTGGCCTGCAGCACGGCCGGGTCGTAGCTCGCGCCGGAGATGACGTACTTGCCGCCGATGTCGACGAATGGGATGCTGCCGGCCGTTTTCACGTACGGGGGCGCGTTGTACTTGCTCACGGTGGCCTGCTCGGCTGCGGTGAGCGTGTCCAGCGGGGCGTAGCCGCCGTTGACGACTTGATTGCTCTGCAACTCCCGGGCGACCAGGGTGAGTAGTGAACTGGTGTAGGTGGCGCCGTGAAAGCTCAGGGTCGCGGTGCTCGGGTAGACGTCACTCGGTGAGGAGGTGGTCTGCCCGAGCCCGTGCAGGCTGCCGAACCGCGAAAGTGCCACCGCGACCGCCCACCGTTCGGCTGCGCAGTAGGGGCAGTACTCGGCGCCGACGTAGAGCACTTCGGGCTTCCCGTTGCTGATCAGGGGGGATGCGGTGATCGGCGCGGGCGCAACCCGGGCGCCGCCGGCGCCGATCTGGTTCAGCACCGAGGCGGGCACCGAGGCCACCTGTTGGCTGATCGAGGGCGCGGCGGCGCTCGCCTTCTTCCCGGATTTGGGCCGGCCTGCGTCGGTGGCGAGCTTGACCACGATCAACGCCGCCGCGACGACGAGGACGGCGAGCAGCGAGCCGCCGACGATGAACAGTCGGCGGCGGCGTTGGGCGTGCACGATGCGCGCGCGGGCGGCGGCGGCTCGTTCGCTGGCCACGCGCTTCTGGGCCGAGGTCCCGGACTCCGCCCGGGGCCCCGGCGTCGCCGGACGGCGGTTCTGGCGACTGCTCACAACCGTCTCGCTTCCTGTGCCGCCGTGGCCGGGTCGCGTAGCGCGAGCAGGACACGTTGGTGGGTGAGCCAGCCGACGAGGTTGGCCTGGTCGTCGTCGAGCACGGGGATCGCGGAGCCGGCCGTTTCCAAGATGTCCAGGGTGGTCTCGAGCGTGTCAGCGGCGGCGACAGTATCCGGGCGTTCGAGGGCTGCGGTCACGAGGGCGGCGTCGTGCTGGCCGTCGGCGAGCAGGTCGGCTGCTGCGCGGGCGGTGAGCACGCCACGGTAGGCGCCGGCGGCGTCAAGAACGGGCAGCTGGCCGTGTCGGGCGCGGCTGAGTTGCTCGGCGGCGGCGAACAGGCTGGTGTCCTCGGTGATGCTCGAGCCGACGGGTTCCATGACCTGGCTGGCGGTGATCGAGGCCAGGGCGCTGGCGGGGGTGTGGGGCTGGTCGAGGTCGACGCCGCGGCGGCGCAGTTTGAGGGTGTAGATGGTGTCGGTGGTGAGCAGGTGGCTCAGGCCGGTGGCCAGCACGATCGCGGTCATCAGCGGCAGGATGATGCTGTATTCGCCGGTGAGTTCGAACATGATCACCACGGCGGTGATCGGGGCGCGGGCGGCGCCGGCGAACACCGCGCCCATGCCGATCAGCGCGTAGGCGCCGGCGGGGCCGGCCAGTCCGGGGGCGAGGTGGTGCAGGGTCTGACCGTAGGCGGCGCCGGTCATGGCGCCGATGAACAGGCTGGGCGCGAACACGCCGCCGGAGCCGCCGATGCCGATGGTCAGACTGGTAGCGATGATCTTGCCGGCGAGCAGGGCGAACAAGAACGGGATCGTGTATTTGCCGGCGACGCCGTTGCCGAGGACCGGGTAGCCCACCCCGTACATCTGCGGCAGGACCAGCAGCACGCCGCCCAGCAGCAGCCCGCCGACGGCCGGGCGCGCCCACTCCGGCCAGCGCCATGCTGTATCGCAGGCGTCTTCGATCAGGTACAGGATCCGGGTGAACAGCACCCCGATGAGCCCGGCGAGCAGGCCGAGGACGGCGAACAACGGGTAGTCGATCAGATGCTGCACGGTGAACGCCGGTAGGTGCAGGAACGGTGCGGAGCCGAACGCGCCGCGTCCGATCACGCTGGCGGTGACCGAGGCGAGCACCACCATGCCGAAGGACTCGGCGGTGAAATCGCGCAGGATCAGTTCCATCGCGAAGAGCACCCCGGCCAGCGGGGCGTTGAAGGTGGCCGCGATCCCGCCTGCCGCGCCGCACGCCACCAGCACCCGCATCCGTGATTCTGCGACCCGCACGATCAGCCCGATCGTGGAGCCCAGCGCGGAGCCGATCTGCACGATCGGGCCCTCCCGGCCGACCGAGCCGCCGCCGCCGATGCACAGCGCGGAGGCCAGCGCCTTGACTGCGGCGACCTGCGGCGCGATCCGCCCACCCCGGCGAGCCACCGCGTACATCACTTCCGGCACGCCGTGGCCGCGGGCCTCCCGGGCGAACAGATGCACCAGCGGCCCGTAGACCAGCCCGGCGGCCACCGGCGCGAGCAACACGAACCAGCGGCCCAGCCCTGGCACCAGCGGGTTCGCGGCGTGCCCGGCGATCGAGTAGTCGGCATGCCCGGACAGCACGCGGGTGAACTGCGTGATCAGCCACCGGAACGCGATCGCCCCGCCGCCGGCCCCGGCACCGACCGTCAACGCCAGCAGCAGGAGTCCGGTGTTGGACCCGCGTAACGCGCTCAGCGTCCGCGCCCGGCCCCGCTGAACCGGAATCGTCGCATCCGGCGACCGTCTGGTCCGCTGCCGAGCCGAGACGGCGCCATGTGCCTGCACTATGCAATCATTGCACGAGGTGGTGCGATGGTGCGCGAAGCGCTGTGATCGAGGGGAGGTATGCATGAGCCGCTCAGGCGAGCCGCGCGGAGAAGACTTGGTCAGCGCGCTGCTTACCGCGTCGCGGGCGCTGGTCGCAGTCGCGGCCCGGTCGCTGGCCGACATCGAGGAGAACGTCACCCTCGCCCAGTACCGCATGCTCGTCGCCCTGGGCCGCCACAGCGAGCTCAGCCTCCAACAGCTCGCCACCGAACTGCGGGTCAACCCCTCGACCGCGATGCGCATGGTGGACCGCCTCACCACCGCTGAAGCCGTCAGCCGCAGCGACAACCCGGACGACCGCCGCGGTGTACTGGTCTGCCTCACCGACACCGGCCGCAGCATCCTGCGCCGGGTTACCGCCCGGCGCCACAGGGAGATCGACCGCATCGTTGCCGCCATGCCCGCGCGGCGACGCTCCGAGATGGTCGCTGCACTGAACGCCTTCGCCGAGGCCGCCGGCGAACTCGACGCGCAACCTGAGCATGCGTCGATGCTCGGATGGTAACCGCACCAGCACCGAAGCGCGCCGCCGCTGACCCCTACGTCGTTGCGTGTGCCTGCGCTCGAGCTTCCCGGCTGGGCCACCGCGCCACGCCGGTTGTATAGGAGGTGACCATCGTGAGGTCGAATGCGATTACACGGTTCGGCGCGGGCCTGTTGCGCGTTCGCTGGTTCGTGCGGGCCCCGATCTGGCTTTACCGGGCCAGGCTGGGGTTCCTGTTCGGGTCACGGCTGCTCATGCTCGAACACGTCGGGCGCAAGTCTGGACATCGCCGCTACGTCGTCCTTGAAGTGGTCGACCACCCGTCCCCGGGAAGGTACGTCGTGGTCTCCGGTTTCGGCCGCCGCGCGCAATGGTTCCGCAACATCGAGGCCAACCCGAGTGTTCGCGTGTGGATCACCCATCACGCGGCGGACACGGCGGCCGCGCACCGACTCGGCGAGGAGGCCGCATCCCGCGCCCTCGCCCGTTACGCCGGCGCGCATCCACGCGCATGGGCCAAGCTCCGACCAATCCTTGAGGAAACGTTGGGCGCCCGAATCGATGAGCGCGGAACCGACCTTCCCCTCGTCGCCCTCGATCTCATCGACTGAATTCTGTGACCACGCACTCGGCGCAGAAGCCCGATACCGAAGTGCCGCATCCGCGATGGTGGCGGCAGTACGGTGGTCTTCAATTTTGCCTGCCCCTGAACATTCGGCGCGGGTGGTATCGAGAACGCCTCGCCGACTGAGTTGGCACCGTCTCCGGTACTTCTCGGCACTTCTGACTGGCGTATCGATGCCCGCTTCCCTCGCCACGTCGGCGAGTACCACCCGCAGTCGTCGACTACGGGGCCCCCCAAATCGGGGTCGATCCGAGCGAGCTGGCCGAGTACGAGTGATCCGGGCGCACGTTCGAGTACCACCGCGCTCAGATCCGCCGCGCGCTCGGATTCGCCGCTTCAGCGAGGGCTACGAGGCCAAACTGGCCGGCTGGCTCGCCGAGGAGGTCGCCCCGGTCGAGCTGGCCGACGAGCGATTGCGCGAGGCGCTGCTGGCCCGCTGCCGTACCGAACGGATCGAAACGCCGACACGGGTGGACCGCATCCTCGGCGCCGCCCGCGCCGCGTCAGCGACCGATTCACCACCGCGATCATCAACCGGCTGTCTCCGGCGACGATCGCCGGGCTGGACGCGCTGGCCGGGCTCGGAGCCGAGGCACCGACGTGCCGATCGAGGCCAACTACGTCGACACCCACGGTGTCTCCGAGGTCGGGTTCGCCTTCACCCATCTGCTCGGCTACTCGCTGCTGCTCCGGTTGAAGAACATCGGCGCCGCCCGCCTCTACCGCCCGACCCCAGCGTTGCCGCATCGCTGCCGAATCTCTCCGTTGTGCTGACCCGTCCAATCCGGTGGGAACCGATCGCCGCGCAGTACGACCAGATGGTCAAGTTCGCCGCCGCCCTCGAGCTGCGCAACGGCGCCCTGTTCTACGGCAAGGACCGTGAACCCACCGGTGCCGACCGCGACAGCCAAGCTCCCCGTTGTTCTGGACCCACGTGCGGCCCTACGGCACCTTCCAGCTGCACCTGGATCGCCACCTTGACCTCGACCCGCACCCCGTCAGCGCATGACAATCCCCCCGGCAGCGGGTCAGCGGCGGACACCGCCGAAGCGCAAAGCCCGGCAATTAGCCAAGCATCTGCGGTATGGACGACCCGACTACGCCTACCTCAAGGCGGTGTTCCGGGGCGCTGCGCGAGGACTTGATGTCCAGGTGGAACGCGAGCGCGCAAACCTTCCGAGAGACGCTTGCGCTTCACATCGCCGATCGGCGCAAGACCGGCGGCAGCTATCTGTTCGAGTCCTCGTGGAAGAAGCCCTACTCGAGCGTCGTCGTTGCCCAGCATCGCGACGGCGAGGTAGGTGAACGTCGTGCGGGCGCGTTTGACCGGGTGACGGGTCGCCTGCCCGCTCTCGACCGCGCTCTCCACGACGCCGTACCCGACCGGAGCCAGGGCCAGTTGCATGATCACGTTGGCCGAGCCGGCCAAGCCCGCGCCGACGCCGTCGAGGTACCGCCGGATGTCGAAGTCGTCGCCGGCCAAGGTCAGATCCAGCCGCGGCGCTTGAAAATTGTGTAGAGCACGACGCCGGCGAGCACCATCAGCCCGATCGCCCACGGGTAGCCGAAGTACCAATGCAGTTCGGGCATGTTGCGGAAGTTCATGCCGTAGATCGACGCGATGGTGGTCGGGGCGAAGCCGATCGCGGCCCAGGCGGAGATCTTCTTGACCTCGTCGTTCTGGACGTTGCTCGTACGGCTGAGCGCGGTCATCTCCTCGTTCTGCTTCTGCGCGACGAGAATCGAGTTGACCTGCAGGATGTCGCGCAGCAGCACCCGCAGGCTGTCGACCCGCTCGTTGATCTGCGTCAGGTGGTCGGCGACGTCGCGCAGTGATCGCCGCAGCTCCTCGTCCACGCCGTACTTGTCGAAACCGGCTTCCAGCGAAGCAAGCATGGCCTCGAGCGGGTGCGAGGCACGCTGGAAGTCGACGACCTCGCGGGACAACTCGTAGATGCGTCGCGAGACCGCCGGGTCGCCGTCGAAGACCTGGGTCTCGATCTCGTCGACATCGTTCTGGAGGCCGGCGACCACAGGGATGTAGCCGTCGACCACGGCGTCGAGAATCGCGTAGAGCACCGCCTCGGCGCCCTTGCCGAGCAAGGCTGGATCGTCTTCGAGACGATGCCGCACGACCGAGAGGTCCGGCGATTCGGAGTGCCGAACGGTGATGACGAAGTCCTGGCCGAGGAACGCGTGCAACTCGCCGAACTCGACCTCCTCGACATCGTCGAGGTAACGAGCCGCGCGGAGCACGACGAACAACGTGTCGCCGTAGCGTTCGAGTTTCGGGCGTTGGTGTGCGTGGATCGCGTCTTCGATCGCCAGCGGGTGGAGGTCGAACTCGCCGGCCAAGGAGGCGAGCTCGTCGGCGTCGGGGCGGTACAACCCGATCCAGGCCATCCCGTCGCGCTGACGCCGCAGTGCCTCGTACGTCTCGGCGAGCGTCGTCGGCGAGCACTGCCGTTCGCCGTTGCAGTAGACCGCGCTGTCGACCACGCCGGAACCCGGATCCTTGATCGGCGGGTGCTGCTCGGGGGCGGATTCGGGATCGTGCTCACGCCGCCGGCGGACCAGGCTGACCCGCGAATGCAGGACGCGGCCGTCGGACATGGCCACGACGATAGCCGCGTCGCTCTGCGAGCATCGTCGCCATGAGTCTGCAGCTCGTCCCGCTCGCAACCCTGCGCATCACCATCCGCGTGCAAACCCGACTCGACGACCTGCCGATCGGTGGCCGGCTGGTCGGCGAGGCCGAGTCGGTGGAGTTGGACGGAGACGGTATCCGCGCGAGCATGGCCGGCACGTCCAGCGATTGGTTGACGATTCACGGCGACGGTTCGGTGAGTGTGGATGCTCGACTGCTGCTAGGCACCGCATCGGGGCGGCACCTCACCGTGACGTATCGCGGCAAGGGCAGCGCGTTGCCGGCCACGGGAGCGCCGGTCTATGTCGTGCCGACGTTCGAGACCGACGATCCGAACCTGGCGTGGCTCAACGTCGTCCAGGCGGTGGGCAAGGGCGTCCGCGACGGGTCGTCGCTCGTCTACGAGTTGTACCGCCTGGACTGACCTGCCGACGACTACGCGGGTGCGCCCTCAGGCGGGTTGTGGGAGTCCTTCCTGGGAAGGGTCAGGAAGCCGGAATCCAACCAGTACTGCAGGTCGTGGTCCTTGCCGTCGCCGTCCGAGCCGGCCAGCGCGGCCTGGGACTTGCTCTCCCACCCCGGACCGCCGGACTTCTTGGACGTGGACTTCCGGGACATGCGCATGGCCGCGACCTTCGGTTGGGTGGGCGCCATCCGAGGGATCGCGCTTCGGGCGTGACGCTACGCGACTTGACGGCCGATCGGTTCCGGCGACGTATTACGGTCTGACGCATGCGTCACGTCGAACGGCCCACCGTCGAGGAGCAGATCGTCGTTGCCGCACCGCCCGAGCGGATCTGGCCGCTCGTGAGCGACATCGCCTTTGTCGTCGACACGAGCCCCGAGCTCCAGGCGGTGGAGTGGGAGTCCGGCGACGACCCGACCCCGGTTGTCGGGCGCCGCTTCTTCGGCACCAACCAGAACAAGCATTTTGGCCGTTGGCAGACGACGTCCACCGTCACCGAATGCGACGAACCGTGCACGTTCGCCTGGGCCGTCGGCGACCTCGACGAGCCGAACACATCGTGGCGCTTCACGCTGCGTCCGGAGAGCGACGGCACCCTCGTCGTCCAGTGGGGACAACTCGGCTTCGGCGACTCGGGGCTGCACATCGCGATCAAGAACATGCCGGACAAGGAGGAGCGCATCGTCGAGCGCCGGCTCGAGGAGTTCCGAGCCGGCATGCGGTCCAACCTCGAGGCGATCAAGCGGACCGTCGAAGCCCAATGAACGCGCGCGGCCGGATGCGCACGGCGACCACGGTCGAGTTCGGGACGGGCTGGCGCGACACGCTCGAGTTCGTCCTGGAGAGCGAGCGTCTCGGTCTGGACGTCTGTTGGGTGGCCGAGGCGTGGGGTGCTGACGCACCGTCCGCACTCGGCTATCTGGCCGCGCGCACGCACCGCCTGCAGCTCGGATCGGGCGTGATGCAGGTCGGCACCCGCACGCCGGTGGCCGTCGCGATGGCCGCGCTCACGCTCGCCCAGCTGGCCGAGGGACGGTTCCTGCTAGGGCTGGGCAGCTCAGGGCCGCAGGTGATCGAGGGCCTGCACGGGGTTCCCTTCGCCCGACCTCTCACCCGCATGCGCGAGACGATCGAGGTGATCCGGACGGCGTGTGCGGGGGAGAAGATCGCCTACGACGGAGCGGCCCTGCAGATCCCGCTGCCGGGCGGCGAGGGCCGGCCGATGCGCCTCGCCGTCGAACCGGCCGACATCCCGATCTACGTCGCATCCCTGTCGCCGGGCATGCTGCGCCTCACCGGCGCCGTTGCGCAGGGCTGGCTCGGGACGAGCTTCGTACCCGAGGGCGCGGCGGCCTACCTCGACCCCTTGCGCGAGGGTGCCGCGTCCGTCGGGCGAACGCTGGCCGACCTCGACATCTGCCAAGGCGCCGAGGTCGCCTTCGCGCAGGACGAAGCTGCGCTGACTGCGATGGTCGCCGGACGCAAGAAGGAACTAGCGTTCAGCCTCGGCGGGATGGGCTCGGCGAGCACCAATTTCTACAACGACGCCTACAGCCGTCAGGGCTGGGCCGAGGTCGCGGCCGAGGTGCGCACGGTGTGGCAGTCGGGCCATCGCGACGACGCCACCGCGTTGGTCACCGACGACATGGTGCTCGCGACGACGCTGATCGGCACCGAGTCGATGGTGCGCGACCGGCTGGCCGTGTGGCGCGGGGCCGGCGTCACGACCGTCCGGCTGTATCCGGCGGGCGAGTCCGTCGCCGAGCGACTGACGACCCTGGGCCGGGCGATCGAACTGGTGCGCGACGTCGGGCAGGCGGTCTAGGCATGCAGGAACGCACCCCGCCGCCGGAGTCGCTGGACCCGATCGAACGGGCCTCGGTCGACGAGCTGCAAGCGCTGCAGCTCGAACGGTTGCAGTGGTCCGTGCGACATGCGTACGACAACGTGCCCCACTACCGGTCGGCCTTCGTTGCAGCCGGAGTGCACCCGTCCGACGTCCACAGCCTGGTCGATCTCGCCCTGCTGCCGTTCACCACCAAGTCCGACCTGCGCGAGAACTATCCGTTCGGGATGTTCGCTGTGCCCCAGGCGCAGGTATCCCGCATCCACGCATCGTCCGGCACGACCGGGCGCCCGACGGTGGTGGGCTACACGGCGAACGACATCCGCACCTGGGCCGCGGTCATGGCCCGCTCGATCCGCGCGTCCGGCGGGCGACCCGGCGACAAGGTTCACGTGGCCTACGGCTACGGATTGTTCACCGGCGGCCTCGGCGCGCACTACGGTGCCGAGGCGCTCGGCTGCACGGTGATCCCGGTGTCAGGCGGGATGACCGAACGTCAGGTCACGTTGATCCGCGACTTCGAACCCGACGTGATCATGGTGACGCCGTCCTACATGCTCGCCCTCGTCGACGAGCTGGAACGCCAGGGCCTCGACCCGCGCTCGACGTCACTCGCCGTCGGCATCTTCGGGGCCGAGCCGTGGACGAACGACATGCGCCTGGAGATGGAGCAGCGCCTGGACATGCACGCAGTCGACATCTACGGGTTGTCCGAGGTCATGGGCCCGGGCGTGGCGAACGAGTGCGTCGAGACCAAGGACGGCCTGCACATCTGGGAGGACCACTTCTATCCCGAGGTCATCGATCCGGTGTCCGGCGAGGTACTACCGGACGGCGCGGCGGGCGAGCTCGTCCTCACCTCACTCACCAAGGAAGCGATGCCGGTCATCCGGTACCGCACGCGGGACCTGACCCGACTGCTGCCCGGCACCGCGCGCACGATGCGGCGCATGGAGAAGATCACCGGCCGCACCGACGACATGATCATCCTGCGCGGCGTCAACCTCTTCCCGACGCAGATCGAGGAGCTCATCCTGCGTACGGCCGCGCTGGCCCCGCACTTCCAGTGCGTCCTCACCCGCTCGGGACGGATGGACGAGATGACGGTGCGGGTCGAACGGCGCCCGGATGCGAACAGCGCCGACGCCGAGGCGGCCGGGGCGCAACTTCGCACGCTGGTGAAGAACACGATCGGGGTAAGCGTGGCCGTGGACGTGCTGGACCCCGACGGCGTAGAGCGATCGATGGGCAAGATGCGTCGTATCGTCGACGAACGGGAAAGAGGACCTGCATGAAGCTCGGACTGCACCTGGCCAACTTCACCTACCGGAACGGTGCCGCCGGCCTCGCCGATGATCTCGCGAGCATCGCCGCCGCAGCCGAGGACGCCGGCTTCGCCCGCCTCAGCGTCATGGACCATCTCTGGCAGATCAAGAACGTGGGTCCGGCCGACACGGACATGCTCGAGGCGTATACGACGCTCGGCTATCTCGCCGCGAAGACCGAGAAGATCGAACTGCTCGCGTGGGACAGCGCGGTCGTCTACCGCGAGCCCGGCCTGCTCGCCAAGGCGGTGACCACGCTGGACGTCCTTTCCAAGGGTCGCGCGTGGCTCGGCATCGGGGCCGCGTGGAACGAGGAGGAGTCCGTCGGACTCGGCCTGCCGTTCCCCGGGACAGCCGAGCGGTTCGAGCGGCTCGAGGAGGCTCTGCAGATCTGCCTGCAGATGTGGAGCGACTCGCAGGATCCGTTCACCGGCGAGCACTACCGGCTGGGCCGCACGCTCAACGTCCCGCAGTCGCTGCAGCGTCCGCATCCCCCGATCCTGATCGGGGGGTCAGGGGAGAAGAAGACGCTGCGCATGGTGGCCCAGTACGCCCAGGCCTGCAACCTGTTCGGCGGCCCTGACGTTCCACACAAGCTCGAGGTGCTGCGCGGTCACTGCGATGCCCTGGGCCGGGATTACGACGACATCGAGAAGACCGTGATGATGCAGCTCGACCCGGGCGCGAACGGCGAGAACGTCGACACGATTCTTGAGGAACTGGCCGCGCTGGCCAAGCTCGGTATCCAGCACGTCCACACCGGGGTGCCGAACGCGGCCGATCTATCCCGCATCGAGATCTTCGGCGAGCAGATCATCCCGGCGGCGGCGAGCTTCTGACCGGTAGGCCGATCTCGGGTTGGGTAGGCCCTAGCCATGCCAATCGTTACCAGCCCCGGGTACGCCCACGTCCGGCTCACCGTGACCGACATCGAACGCTCCAAAGCGTTCTACAGCGATGTGTTCGGGTGGACCGTCGCCATCGACAACTCCGACCGGGCGGACGAGCCCGGCGTGCGCGAGTCGCAGCAGGACTTCTACGGCGGCACTGTCTTCCAGACGCCGTCCGGCACGCTGTTCGGCTTACGGCCGGTCGCACCGGCCGGCCAGTCCTTCGACTCCGAGCAGGTCGGTCTGGACCACATCAGCTTCATGGTCGACTCCCGAGACGTGTTGACGGCGGCGCAGGAGCAGTTCGAGAACGCCGGCATCCCGCACGGCGAGGTCACCGACCTAACCGATGCGGGCATCGCCATCCTGTCCTTCAGCGACCCGGATGGCATCCATCTCGAGCTCACCGCACCGCTGTCCTGAGTCGCGGCTCGGACGCTCCGGCGTGCGAGAATGGATGCACGAGAGCACTGTCACAGTGCTTTTCGGCGTAGGTGTCTGCCTACTCGTCGGTAACATCGGCAGAGTATGGAGAGAACATGTCGTGACGGCCCGGTGACGGGCCCGTCGGCTTCTCCCGCGGCGCGTGCCGGCGGGAACTTCGAACCGAGAGGTCAGCGAACGCATGAATATCGTGGTCCTGGTCAAGCAGGTGCCCGACACCGAAGGCGACCGCAAGCTCAATCCCTCCGACAACACGGTCGACCGTGCGGCCGTGGACCCCGTGATCAACTACATCGACGAGTTCGCGATCGAAGAGGGCCTGCTGCTCAAGGAGGCGCACGGCGGTGAGGTGACGATCCTGACCGTCGGTCCGGAGAAGGCGACCGAGTCGATCCGCAAGGCGTTGTCGATGGGCGCCGACAAGGCAGTGCACGTCTTGGACGACGGCATCCACGGCTCCGACTCGGTTGCGACGGCCAAGGTCATCGCCAAGGCGCTCGGCACCGTCGAATGGGATGTCGCGATCGCCGGCTCGGAGGCCACCGACGCCCGGGGCGCAGTTGTGCCGGCATTGCTCGCCGAGGTTCTCGGCGCGCCGCAGCTCACGCAGGCTCGCAAGGTCACGATCGACGGCTCGACGGTCACGATCGAGCGCGTCACCGACACCGGTTACGAGAAGGTCGAGGCCTCGACCCCGGCCGTCATCAGCGTCGTCGAGAAGATCAACGATCCGCGCTACCCGTCCTTCAAGGGCATCATGGCCGCGAAGAGCAAGCCCGTCGACGTCAAGACGCTCAGCGACATCGGGCTGGACGCCGGCGAGGTGGGCTTGCAGAACTCGTGGACGCAGGTCGCTTCCTTCGAGAACGCGCCGCCGCGCGAAGCCGGACAGAGCGTCAAGGACGAGGGTGACGGCGGCACGAAGATCGCCGACTTCCTCGCCGCCAAGAAACTGATCTGACCGAGCCGAAACGAAGGAGACACTTTCATGGCAGAGGTTCTCGTCCTCGTCGACTCGATCGACGGCAAGGTCAAGAAGCCCACACTCGAACTGCTCACCGCTGCCCGCGAGCTCGGTGATCCCAGCGCGGTCGTCGTCGGTGCCCCCGGCGAGGCCGGTGCACTGAAGGACCAGCTCGCCGAGTACGGCGCGGCCAAGGTCTACGTCGCCGAGAGCGATGACATCGCCGGGTACTCGGTGGCCCCGAAAGCCGAGGCACTCGCGGCAGTGGCCGCGCAGGCCTCGCCGGCAGCGATCCTGCTGTCCTCGACCGCGGAGAACAAGGAGATCGCGGCCCGGCTCGCGATCAAGCTCGAGTCCGGCCTGCTCTACGACGCCGTCGGCTTCGACGCCGAGGGCAACGTGACGCAGCAGATCTTCGGCGCGTCGGTCACGGTCACCGCGAAGGTCACGAAGGGCACACCAGTGATCACGGTGCGCCCGAACTCGTTCGCGCCCGAGGCATCCGCCGGCGCAGCCGAAGAGATCTCGGTCTCCGTCGACGTTTCCGACGCCGGCAAGGCCGCCAAGATCATCGACACCGTCGTCGAAGAAAAGGGCTCGCGTCCGCAGCTCTCGGACGCCTCGGTCGTCGTCTCGGGTGGTCGGGGCATCGGCAAGGCCGACAACTTCGAGATCATCGAGAAGCTGGCCGACTCGCTCGGCGCTGCGGTTGGCGCCTCGCGCGCGGTCGTCGACGCCGGCTGGGTGCCGCACACCATGCAGGTCGGCCAGACGGGTGTCACCGTGTCTCCGCAGCTATACGTGGCGGTCGGCATCTCCGGTGCGATCCAGCACCGCGCCGGCATGCAGACGTCGAAGACGATCGTGGCCATCAACAAGGACCCCGAAGCGCCGATCTTCGAGCTCGCCGACTTCGGTGTCGTCGGCGACCTGTTCGCCGTGGCGCCGCAGTTGACTGACGAGATCACGAAACGCAAGAGCTAGGCCCGCCTCTCCCGGGCTTCACTGCTGTCGACGCTCTCCAGCCTCCGTCCGCGGAGTCGCTGTTGCCATCCTGCTCCAATGGACGGTCCCTGGAAATGAATTGGGCGCGTCAGCGCATTGTGTTCGTGTGACTGTTGACGCGCGGGAGGCGGACCAGAACACGATCTTCGGGGGACCCGTCCGGTCCACCAGCATCGGCATGCTCATCCTGGTCACCCTCATCGCGTTCGAGTCGATGGCCGTGTCCGCGGCGCTACCCACGGCCGCCCGCGACCTGCATGGTCTGGGCAGCTACGGCTGGGCGTTCACCGGATTCCTCGTCGCCAACATCGTCGGCATGGTGGCCTCGGGCCAGATCAGCGACCGCCGCGGCGCCGGCGCGCCCCTCGCGGCCGGGTTGTCGATGTTCCTGGTGGGCCTGGTGCTGTCGGGCACCGCCATCAGCATGCCGCTACTCGTCGCCGGCCGAGTGGTGCAGGGGCTCGGCTCGGGACTGATGATCACGGCTGTCTACGTGGTGATCGGGCAGGCGTACCCCGAGCGACTGCGGCCGCCGTTGTTCGCGGCGATCTCCTCGGCGTGGGTGCTGCCTGCGCTGCTCGGACCGATCGCGTCCGGTCTGCTCGCCCAGCACGCGAGCTGGCGCCTCGTGTTTCTCGGGCTGGTTCCGTTCACGGTGCTCGGCGGAGTCCTCATGCTGCCTGCGCTGCGATCGCTCGAACGCCCCGACGTCTCGCGAAGCCGACAGCTCGATCTCGGGCGGCTCGGACGAGCCGTCGCCGTGGCGGCGGGCGTGGCCATGCTCGAGGCTGCCGGCCAGCACCCGTCGCCCGTGCTGCTCGTGCTCGCCGCCGTCGGGCTGGCGGGGATCATCTGGGGACTGCACCGCTTGCTGCCTGCCGGGACGATCGTCGCGCGGCCGGGTGTTGCCGCGCCGGTCGCACTGCGCGGCCTGCTCGCCGGAGCGTTCTTCGGGGTCGAAGCGGCCGTCCCGCTCTCGCTCACGGTGCAACACCACTACAGCGCGAGCACAGCCGGGCTTCCGTTGGCGGCGTCGGGAATCAGCTGGGCCATCGGTTCGTGGTGGCAGGGACGCGGGGTGGCCGATGACGGTCCACGCCGCCGCATCGCCTTGATGCGAACCGGATTCGGCTTTGTCACACTCGCTGCGGCCGGGATGGCCGTGACGGCACTACCTGCGACACCCGGTTGGCTCGCGTATCCGTCCTGGTTCGTCGGCGGCTTGGGCGCCGGTCTCACGATGTCGTCGGTCGGGGTATTGCTGCTGCGCTACACGACGGACGCGAATCGCGGCGTTGACTCGGCCGCGCTCCAACTCGCCGACGGCACCGCCAGCGCACTGACGACGGGCGTGGCGGGCGTCCTCGTCGCAGCGGCGGCGCGCGGCGCGATCAGCAACACGACGGCCTTCGCGGGCCTGGATCTGCTGATGTGCGTGCTGGGTGCAGTGGGGGTTCTCGCGGCCGGGCGCGCCCACCCGGCGAGCGCCGCGCAGACCGCGCAGCCGACGCCGCTGCGGACGAGCCTCTAAACTCGAACGGCGATGCCGTACCTGGACCACGCAGCGACGACACCCATGCTTCCCGAAGCCATCGCGGCCGTCACCGAGGCACTGGGCCAGCTCGGCAACCCGTCGTCGCTGCACGGCGCCGGGCGGCCTGCACGGCGGCGCGTCGAGGAGTCCCGCGAACGGCTCGCGGCGTCGCTCGGCGCGCGTCCGTCCGAGGTCATCTTCACTGCCGGTGGCACGGAGTCGGACAATCTCGCCGTCAAGGGCATCTTCTGGGCGCGCCGGGGCGCCGACCCGCGCCGTACCCGGGTGATCGCGAGCTCGGTCGATCATCACGCGGTCATCGACTCCGTCGACTGGCTCGCCGAGCACGAGGGCGCCGAGGTCACCTGGCTGCCGGTCGACGGCTACGGGGCGGTGACGCCCGAGAGCCTGCGCGCCGCTATCGCGAGCGACCCCGACTCGGTCGCCGTCATCACCGTCATGTGGGCCAACAACGAGGTCGGCACGCTGATGCCGATCGCCGAGCTCGCCGAGATCGCGCACGAGTACGGCGTTCCGATGCACACCGATGCCGTGCAGGCCGTGCCGAGCGTCGCCGTCGATTTCGCCGCCGCCGGTGTGGACGCGTTGACGATGACCGGCCACAAGCTCGGCGGCCCACCCGCGGCGGGCGCGCTGTTGCTGCGCCGCAACACCGGCTGCGTCCCGCTGCTGCACGGCGGCGGCCAGGAACGCGAAGTCCGATCGGGCACCCTGGACGTTCCCGGCGCCGTCGGCCTGTCCGTGGCCACGTCGTTGTGTGCCGGCCGCCGGGAGGTCACATCGGCTCGGATCGCCGGTCTACGCGAGTCGTTGGTTGCCGGAGTGCTCGCTGCGGTGCCCGACGCGCGCGTGTACGGACACCCGACCGAGCGGCTGCCGGGCATCGCCAACATCACTTTTCCCGGCTGCGAAGGCGACGCCCTGCTGATGCTGCTCGACGCGCAGGGCATCGAATGCTCCACCGGGTCGGCGTGCTCGGCCGGGGTCGCCCAGCCCTCGCACGTCCTCATCGCCATGGGAGCCACCCCGGGGGAGGCGCGCGGCTCCCTGCGTCTCTCGCTCGGGCACGACTCCACGTCCGAGGACGTCGCGGATACGGTCGCCGCGATCGTTCCGGCCGTCGAGCGGGCCCGCCGCGCCGGACTGACGGCTGTGTCATGAGGGTCCTGGCCGCGATGAGCGGGGGAGTGGACTCTGCGGTCGCCGCCGCCCGGGCCGTCGATGCCGGGCACGACGTCACCGGGGTGCACCTTGCGCTGTCGGCGGCGCCCGCGACATTGCGTCATGGCGCTCGCGGTTGTTGCACGATCGAGGACTCCCACGACGCCCGCCGAGCGGCGGACGTCATCGGCATTCCCTTCTACGTCTGGGATCTCGCCGACAGGTTCCGGGCTGAGGTCATCGACGACTTCGTGAGCGAGTACGCGGCCGGGCGTACCCCGAACCCCTGCCTGCGCTGCAACGAGAAGATCAAATTCGCGGCCGTGCTCGACAAGGCGCTGGCCCTCGGTTTCGACGCCGTGGTCACCGGCCACCACGCTCGGCTGTCCGATGGTCGCCTGCGCCGCTCGGTCGACGACGGCAAGGACCAGTCCTACGTGCTGGCGGTCTGCACCGCCCCCCAGCTCGCCCGTGCGATGTTCCCGCTCGGAGACTCGACGAAGGCGCAGGTGCGGGCCGAGGCCGCCGAGCGCGGGCTCGCCGTGGCCGACAAGCCCGACTCGCACGACATCTGCTTCATCGCCGACGGCGACACCCGCGGCTTCCTGGCCCGTCGGCTCGGCGCGCAGGACGGCCCGATCGTCGACGCCGAGACCGGTGACCAGCTCGGCACGCACGCCGGGTCGTTCGGCTTCACGATCGGGCAGCGGCGGGGGCTCGACATCCGCCAGCCGGCGGCCGGCGGCGATCCGCGATACGTGCTGTCGATCCGCCCGGTCGACAACACGGTGGTGGTCGGACCACGGAAGATGCTCGAGGCGTCGACGGTGCAGGCCGAGCGGCTGGTCTGGACGTCGGGCACCGCGCCCGACGCGGACTTCGAGTGCACCGTCCAGTTGCGGGCCCACGGCATGACCAGCCCGGCCCACATCACGATCGACGGCGCCGCGGTCACGGCTACGCTGGGCGTGCCTCAGATCGGCGTCGCTGCCGGCCAGGCCCTGGTGATGTACGGCGACGACGAGGTGCTCGGATCGGCCACCATCACGGCCACCTGTACCACAGTCGACGTTCGGGCATGACGTATCGTTCCTGGCCGGCGGGCGCCGTCACCGGCATCGGCTCGATGCCGGGTGTCGACCCCGTCGACGCCGTAGCCCTGGTGTTCGGTGAGCTACCCGATCTGCCGTATCTGCCCGAGCTCCCCGCTCGCGGGCCGGGCGCCGACGTCATCGGCCGCAGTGCCGCGCTGCTCGTCGAACTCCCGGTCGAGATCGTGGCGACGGGGTGGCGGATGTGTGCGCATCCGGGCCGTGACCTGCGCCGGGCGCGCGACCTGTTGGCCCGTGATCTCGACGCGCTCGAGCAGCACGCCGACGGCTACACCGGCGCGCTCAAGCTGCAGGCGGCCGGCCCGTGGACTCTCGCGGCCGGCCTGGAACTGCCCAACGGGCACAAGGTGCTCAGCGATCACGGGGCGGTGCGTGACCTCACCGATTCCCTTGCCGAAGGTGTGCGCGCGCACCTGGCAGACGTCGCCGCGCGGGTTCCGGGCGCGGCCCTCGTGCTTGCGCTGGACGAGCCGTCCCTGCCCGCGGTCCTCGACGCGCGTATCCAGACCCCGTCGGGGTACGGGACGCTGCGTTCGGTCGACGCGGCTGTGGCCAGGCAGGGCCTGCACGACGTGCTCAGCGTTGCGCCCGATGGCGGGCGGGTCGTGCACTGCTGCGCCCCGGACGTCCCGGTCGCACTGCTGCACAGCGCCGGCGCCGACGCGGTGTCACTCGACGCGACGATGCTGCGCCCGGCTGCCTACGACGCGCTCGGCGAGGCGGTCGAGGCGGGGATGGCGCTCTGGCTCGGGGTCCTCCCCACTTCCGGCGCTGACGTCTCGCTCGACGCCGCCCGCAGAACCGTCCGCGGGTTGTGGACCGACCTCGGGTTCCCGATTTCGGAGCTGCCCGCGTCGGTCGTCCCGACGCCCGCCTGTGGTCTGGCCGGGATGGAACCAGATCGGGTACGACGCGTCCTACGGTTGCTGCGCGACGTCGGTCGCAGCCTGTTAGACGAATCCTGAATTCGCAGATCAGGATTCGGTCGGGTCCGTATCGGTGGCCTCAGCGGTGTCGGCCTCGACGGCGTCGATCGACTTCGTCGCGGGATCGACCTTCGGCGTCGGCGCGCCCGCACCGAGCCGCACGTCGTGTCCCTCGAACGAGACCACCACCGCGCCGGATTCGGTGACGACGTCGGTGAACCGCAGTCCGGCGGGCAGGGTCAACGGCAGCGCGATCGACGGCAGCCGGGACGAAAGCACCCCGAGCATCGGCAGGCCCTCGAGCTGGGTCGCCGAGACCAGTACGCGGTTCTTCTCGATCGACAGCCGGCTGAATGCCGTGATCGGGAAGCGCCGGCCCATGATCTCGATGCTGCCCGTGATTCGGATGCCGTCGCCGGCGTCGCTGAGCGTGACCTCCGGACGGGCGATCCCGGAGACGCCGCTGAGCAGCTGGTCGAGGATCTCCGGGCGGGCGAACGCCGCCGCGAGATCGTTCAAGGTGAGCCGGACCGACCCCTCGACCAGGTCGGCGACCTCCGGTTCCAACCCTGAGCCCTTCTTCGCCAGCCGGACGCCGCTGATGCGTAGGTCGACCTCGTCGATGCGCAAGCCGTCCCTGGAAATCAGGAAGTCGATGATCACATTGGTCCTTCGCGCCGAGGTCTTTGCTGCTGCGACGGTATAGCGCGCCGGGAAACGACGCGCACCCAACTCGTCGCACCCCCTCGATACATTCAAGGCATGACCGAGGTGAGCGCCGCGACCGACGAGGCTCGCGAGGAGCACGCCGAGCTGGCCCGGCAGGCCGACGACGCCTCCTATCGTTATTACGTCCTGGACGAGCCGACCGCGAGCGACGCCGCATATGACGCCTGGCTGCGCCGGTTGCAGGAGCTCGAGGCCGAGTTTTCGGACCTACGCACGCCGTCCTCGCCGACGCAGCGGGTGGCCGGGACGTACTCGACGCTGTTCACCGCCGTCGATCACCTCGAGCGCATGCTCAGCCTGGACAACGCGTTCTCCGCCGACGAGATGGCAACCTGGGTGCAGCGAGTCGAGCGCGGCGCCGGCACGTCGCCGTCCTACCTGTGCGAACTCAAGGTCGACGGTCTGGCGGTGAACCTGCTCTACGAGAACGGGCGCCTGGTACGCGGGCTGACCCGCGGCGACGGTCGCACCGGCGAGGACGTCACCCCGAATATCCGCACGATCGACAACGTCCCGACCGAGCTCACGGGTAACGACATCCCCACCCTGCTCGAAGTCCGCGGCGAGGTGTTCTTCCCCGTCGCGCATTTCGACGAACTCAACGCTGCCCTGGTCGAGGCCGGCAAGACGCCGTATGCGAACCCGCGCAACACGGCGGCAGGCTCGTTGCGGCAGAAGGATCCGCGCGTGACAGCCACTCGCCGACTGGCGATGGTCGTGCACGGGGTGGGCAAGGTCGAGGGCGCCCCGCCGGTCGCCGCGCAGTCGCAGTGGTACGACCTGCTGGCAGGGTGGGGGCTGCCGACGTCCGAGCGTGTGCGGGTAGTGCCGGATCTCGACGGTGTGCAGGCCTTCATCGAGAACTACGGCACGCAGCGCCACGAAGTCGAGCACGAGATCGACGGCGTGGTGGTCAAGGTCGACGACCTGTCGCTGCAGCGTCGGCTCGGATCGACGAGCCGCGCGCCACGGTGGGCGATCGCGTTCAAGTACCCGCCCGAGGAGGTCAACACCACGCTGCTGGCGATCGAGGTCAATGTCGGGCGCACCGGGCGCGTCACGCCGTTTGGCGTCATGGCCCCGGTCAAGGTAGCCGGGTCCACCGTCGACCGTGCCACCCTGCACAACCAGTGGGAAGTCGCCCGCAAGGATGTGCGCCCCGGCGACACCGTCGTGTTGCGCAAGGCCGGTGACGTCATCCCCGAGATCGTCGCACCCGTCGTCGCGCTTCGACCTGAGGGCGCGCAGCGGTGGGTGATGCCGACACACTGCCCGTCCTGCGCCACGGTGCTGGCGCCGGAGAAGGACGGCGACAAGGACTACCGCTGCCCGAACTCACAGTTCTGCCCGGCCCAGCGTCGAGAGCGGTTGTCGGCCCTGGCCGCCCGATCGGCGCTCGACATCGAGGCCCTCGGCTGGGAAGGCGCAGTCGCGCTGCTCGACGCAGGCGTGATCGACGACGAAGGCGACCTGTTCGCGCTCGCTCCCGACTCCGACGGCGACGCCGCCGCGGCGCGGATGTTGCTGGCCCGGGTGCCGATCTTCACCCGCGCGGCGAAGAAGACGGATCCGTCCGATGGCGTGCACGACGGCCGGGTGCTCTCGGCCAACGGTGCGAAGCTGGTGGCGAACCTCGCGCAGGCCAAGAGCCGACCGCTGTGGCGGATCATCGTCGCGCTGTCCATCCGTCACGTCGGCCCGACTGCCGCGCGTGCCCTCGCCGCGCATTTCCAGGACGTCGCTGCGATCCGCGACGCCTCGGTCGAGCAGATCGCCGACGCCGAGGGCGTGGGCGCCGTCATTGCCGAGGCCGTCGCCGAATGGTTCGCCGTCGATTGGCATGCCGCCATCGTCGACAAGTGGGCCGCTGCCGGGGTGCGGATGGCCGACGAGGTCAACACCGTGCCCAAGACGCTCGCCGGGCGCACCGTCGTGGTCACCGGTTCACTCGCCGGGTTCTCCCGCGACGAGGCCAAGGAGGCGATCCTGACCCGCGGTGGCAAGGCGTCGGGCTCGGTTTCGAAGAAGACCGACTACGTAGTCGTCGGGGAGAATGCGGGAAGCAAGGCTGAGAAGGCCGAGCAACTCGGCGTTACGGTGCTGGACGAGGACGCATTTCGCCGTCTCCTGGTGGACGGGCCGGAGGGGGCGCGTCCCGGCGAGTGACCCGCTGCGACGTGTTCTCGCGCACAGAAATCGCCGATTTCGCCTCTTCGATCGGGTAATCCACAGCGCAGTATGGAAAGAAGGAAAACGTGGGGTCTTCCGGAGCGTCGGAGTCACCGCCCACCAGACGCGTGTCATGGCGGGCGTGGGCCTTTGTCGGCGCGTTCGTGCTCTACGTCGCGCTGACGCTCTGCGTGATCTACAAGACTCCCGTGCTCAGCCTCGATTCTTACCTCAAAGGCCTCGATCTGCGACAGCGGTTGCCGGCGTCCTGGAAGAACTGGATCTCCGTCTACATCGCCTTCGGGCAGCGCGGCCCCTCGACGCTGGTGTTCTTGCCCTTCTTCCTCTGGACGGCCTGGCGCAGGCGTTCGCCGCAGCCGCTCGTCCTGCTGGTCACGGCGTTGATCCTGCTCAACGGCAGCGTCGGCATCGTCAAGGTCATCACCGGTCGGCTCGGCCCGCTGCGCACGCACAACACGCACGCGATCTTCGACGGCGGAAACATCTACCCGTCCGGGCACGTGTCCAACGCGGTGGTGCTGTACGGGTTGATGGCGTGGATCGCGATCGCGCACCGCCGCTGGTTCGTCGCCGGCGCGATCTGGCTCTCGGTCACGGTCGGCATCGGCACGATCTATCTCGACACGCACTGGTTCAGCGACGTCGTCGGCGGTTGGGTCGCCGGTGGTCTCGTGCTGCTCGCGCTGCCCTGGGTCATGCCGTTCGCCGAGCGGCTCACCGACGCGACGATCGCCCGTATCCGCTCCGCACCGCACCTTCGTCGCCGGGCCCGCGGATTGCCGGGCGGCTCGCCTGCGCAGGGACCAGCCCGTCCGACGGCGGGGGCGCGCACTGCACTGGTCCGAACCAGCGGCGGCACGCTACACGCGTTCCAGAAACGCCCGAAGCATGCTCAGCCGAATTCGACGCCCGTCAGGTCGGTGGCCAGGTCCCAGCAGAGCTTCGCGGCCGCGGCAGCGTCCTTCGATGCGCCGGACGAACCGACTCGCTTCGGCGATCCACGCACTTCTCCGATCCCGTCCGGGCCGTAGAACTCGCCGCTGCCACATCATTCGTGGTCCGTGACGCCATCAGACGATCCTAGCCAGCACTCAGCCGATGCCGTCGACCTCGACCGCTCGAGTGGTGGCAGCGATCGCGGCCAGGTATTGCAGCCGCACGAGTTCCGACGGCGCCCAGCGCAGCGCCGGACGCCCGATGATCAGGGCAGCGTCACCGAACGCGGTCACCGCCAGTTCGGTGCCGAGACGTTCCCAGTGCGCGGGCGCCCAGGCGTCGTCCAGGTCGAGCGGGCGGCTCGGGGCGGGTGGCCACCACGGCACCGGCAGAGATTCGATCTCCGGGGCCGCACCACCTCTGGCGAGCACCGCTGACTGCCCGGACACCGGGGCGCCGAGTACCAGCGCCCAGCCAGCGCGGAACACCCGGGTCACGCCGTCGGCGAGCACGGCGAGCGACGCGTGCGGGTCGCGCCCGAGTTCGTCCAGCAGCTCGAGCTCGCGGTGCGCGTCCAGCTGGCCCGCATAGGGCCGGATCGATTCGACGTGCACGCCCTCGACCGTCGATGCCGCCGTCACCAGCGAATCGACGAGGCGCCCGGGCGGGAGTTCGACGACGAAGTCGTCGGTCGCACTGCCCGGGGAACGCTCGATGACATTAACGCTGAGGATATCGGCGCCTACCAGACCGAGCGCGCTGGCGACGGCACCGAGCGCGCCGGGACGGTCCGGCAGCACCAGTCGCAACAGATGGGACATGACGGACAGCCTGCCGCACCGACGTGTCGAGCTCGTTTCCGCCCCGGTCCGTAGACTTCCGGAGTGCCCGAATCGATGAACGGCGACTCCCGCGCGCCTGCTACCCGGATCGGCCGCGGCGACGTCGCGCACCTCGCTCGCCTCGCGCGTCTCGCGGTCACCGACGCGGAGCTCGACGTCTTCGCCGGCCAGCTCGATGTGATCCTGGGCTCGGTGGCCCGCGTCGCCGAGGTAGCGGCCGACGACATCCCTCCTACGAGTCACGCGGTGCCGATGACCAACGTCTACCGCGCCGACGAGGTCCGCCCGTCGCTGCCGCGCGACGCCGTGCTCGCCGGCGCGCCGGCCATCGAGGACGACAAGTTCCGCGTGCCGCGAATTCTCACGGAAGAGGCCTGAAATGACGAGCCTGCGAGGTCATCGTTGAGTGCAGCGCCCGGCCAGCGACCGACGAAGGAGGGCGCATGGCCGAACTGACCCGGCTGAGCGCGGCCGAGACCGCCGAGCACATCGCATCCGGCGCGGTGTCGGCGGTCGAGGTTGCCCAGGCGCACCTCGATCGAATCAGCGCGGTGGACGCGGCTGTGCACGCGTTCTTGCATGTCGACACCGACGGTGCGTTGGCGGCGGCGAAGGCGGTCGACGAGCAGCGGGCGGGCGGTGCGCCGCTCGGCCCGCTCGCCGGCGTTCCCTTGGCGATGAAGGACATCGTCGTCACCGAGGGGTTGCCGACCACCGCCGGGTCGAGAATCCTCGAGGGCTGGCGACCGCCGTACGACGCCACGATCGCGCGCCGGATCAAGGACGCCGGCATCGTGATCCTGGGCAAGACCAACATGGACGAATTCGCGATGGGCAGCTCAACGGAGAACTCCGCGTACGGCCCGACGAAGAACCCGTGGGACCTCACCCGCATCCCCGGCGGCTCGTCCGGCGGATCGTCGGCCGCCGTGGCCGCATACGAGGCGCCGCTGTCGATCGGCACCGACACCGGCGGGTCGATCCGCCAGCCGGCCGCCGTCACGGGCATCGTGGGTCACAAACCGACCTACGGCGGGGTGTCCCGGTACGGGTTGATCGCCTTCTCGTCCTCGCTCGATCAGGCTGGGCCGTTGGGACGCACCGTGCTCGACGCGGCGCTCCTGCACGAGGTCATCGCCGGGCACGACCCGTACGATTCCACGTCCATCGACGGCCCGGTGCCGCCGGTCGTCGCCGCTGCCCGCGACGGTGCCGCCGGCGACCTGGCCGGGCTACGTGTCGGCGTCGTGCCCGAACTCGGTGGCAGCGCCACAACCGGTTACCAGGCCGGCGTCCTCACGTCCTTCCAGGCTGCGGTCGAGACGCTCCGGGGTCTCGGGGCCGAGATCATCGAGGTCAGCTGCCCGCACTTCGAATACGCCCTGGCCGCCTACTACCTGATCGCGCCGAGCGAGTGCTCGTCGAACCTCGCCCGCTTCGACGCTGTCCGCTACGGGTTGCGGATCGGTGACGACGGCGTCAACTCCCTCGAGAACGTCATGTCGCTGACCCGCGAAGCCGGGTTCGGGCCCGAGGTCAAGCGTCGCATCATGATCGGCACGTACGCCCTGTCGTCGGGTTACTATGAGGCCTACTACGGTCAGGCGCAGAAGGTCCGCACGCTCATCGCCCGAGACTTCTCGGCTGCGTTCGAGCGGGCCGACGTGCTCGTCTCGCCGTCGTCGCCGTTCGTCGCGTTCGGCCTCGGTGAGCGCGTCGACGACCCGATGGCGATGTACATCAACGATCTATGCACGTTGCCGGCTTCACTCGCCGGGACGCCCGCGATCTCCGTTCCCTGCGGGCTGTCGGACGGTTTGCCCGTCGGCTTGCAGATCATGGCCCCTGCGCAGGCCGACGAGCGCTGCTACCGCGTCGCCGCGGCCTTCGAATCGGTGGTCGACCCCGTCCTCGCACGTATCCCGGAGCTGACGGTATGACGATTACCTACGACGAGGTCGTCGCGAAATACGATCCTGTCATCGGCCTCGAGACCCACGTCGAGCTGGGCACCGTCTCGAAGATGTTCTGCGGCTGCTCGACGGTTTTCGGTGGGGCGCCGAACACGCAGACCTGCCCGGTGTGCCTCGGGCTACCGGGTGCTCTTCCGGTGGCCAACGAAAAGGCCATCGAGTCGACGATCCGCATCGGGCTCGCGCTGCACTGCTCGATCGCGCCGTGGTGCCGCTTCGCGCGCAAGAACTACTTCTACCCGGACATGCCGAAGAACTTCCAGACCTCGCAGTACGACGAACCGCTGTGCGTCGAGGGCTACCTGGACGTGGATGTCGCGGGCACGAACTACCGCATCGGCATCGAGCGGGTGCACCTGGAGGAGGACACCGGCAAGAACACCCACGTCGGGACGTCCGGACGAATCCACGGCGCCGAGTACTCGCTCGTCGACTACAACCGCGCCGGCATCCCCCTCGTCGAGATCGTCACGCATCCGGTGCCCGGCACCGGCACCCTCGCCCCGGAAGTCGCCAAGGCCTATGTCACCGCGCTGCGCGACATCCTGCGCACCCTCGAGGTCAGCGACGTACGGATGGAGCAGGGCTCGCTGCGTTGTGACGTCAATACCTCGCTGAACCTGCCCGGCGCCGGGTTGGGCACCCGCACCGAGACGAAGAACGTCAACTCGCTGCGCAGCGTCGAGCGCGCCGTACGTTCGGAGATCGTGCGCCAGGCCGAGGTGCTCGACGCCGGCGGCAGGATCACCCAGGAGACCAGGCATTTCCAAGAGACGACCGGGACGACCCGCAGCGGGCGCAGCAAGGAAGAGGCGACCGACTACCGCTACTTCTCTGAACCCGACCTCGTGCCGATAGCACCGGACGCAGAGTGGATCGAGTCCCTGCGCGCGGCTCTGCCTGAGCTGCCGGCCGCGCGCCGAGAAAGGCTGCGCGACGAGCTGGGGCTGTCCGACGACGACCTCGCCAAGATGACGAATGCGGGGGTCATCGATCTCGTGGGTGCGACCGCCGATGCCGGCGCCCCGATCGGCGAGGCCCGGAACTGGTGGATGGGTTACCTCGCGCAGAAGGCGAACGCGCAGGATGTCGACGCCGCCGAGCTCGCCATCACGCCCGGCCAGGTTGCCCGCATCGTCGCGCTCGTTGCGTCCGGTGAGCTGACCACGACGCTGGCGCGCCAAGCAGTCGACGGCGTGCTCGAAACCGGCGCCGATGTAGATGCTGTCGTCTCTGCCAAGGGCCTGAAGGTCGTGTCCGACACCGGCGCGCTGGAGCGGGCGGCCGACGACGCGATCGCCGCCAACCCCGCCGTCGCCGATAAGGTGCGCGGCGGCAAGGTGGCTGCGGTCGGCGCGCTCGTCGGCTCGGTCATGCAGGCGACCCGTGGGCAGGCCGATGCCGCGGCCGTGAAACAGATCCTGCTGCAGCGGCTCGGGGTCGCGGAATAGCGTGCCCGATTGGATGGGCGGCGACGGCCTCAGCACGGCTCGGCGCTACCGGTCGATGGCCGAGCGCGAGCTACACGGCATCTCGCCGTCCTACGAGGCGATCTGCCTCGGTGTGGCCGACGACGCCGAGATTCTGACCCTGCTCGACGAGTTGTCGGTGCCGAAACGCCAACCCAACCTCCTGCTGGCCGCGGTGCGGTTCCTGGATGGCCCAGTCGCGTCATGGACCACGTTTCGCCAGTTCGTCGCCGACCGCTGGGCCGAGGTCTCGTCGGTCATGCGCGAGCGCCGGACGCAGACCAACGAACCCAACCGTTGCGCGTCGCTGTTGCCCGTCCTCGCCGGGCTGCCGCAGCCGCTGGCCCTGCTCGAGGTCGGGGCTTCGGCCGGGCTCTGCCTGTTTCCGGACCGCTACGGCTACCGCTACGAACTCGCGACCGGGGGCGTCCACGAACTTCGTTCGGCCACCCTGACGCTGCCGTGCCGGGTCGCCGGGCCGGCGCCGCTGCCGCGGCGGCTCCCGGAGATCGTCTGGCGTGCCGGTCTGGACCTGAATCCGCTCGACGTCCGCGACGACGAGGACGTCCGCTGGCTGGAGGCGTTGATCTGGCCGGAGCAGAACGAGCGATTCGCACGGCTGCCCGCGGCCGTTGCCGTCGCCCGGGCCGAGCCACCCCGGATCCTGCGCGGTGACCTCGTGACGGACCTCGCGGCGCTCGCCGACGACGCTCCCGCCGACGCGACGCTCGTGATCTTCCATTCCGCGGTCCTTGCCTACGTGTCCGCCCACGGCCGAGCCGAGTTCGCCGACGCCGTCGGCGCCCTCGCCCGCCGCCGCCCGACAGCGTGGGTGTCCAACGAGGCTCCCGGCGTGGTAACCGCCGAGCCGTGCCCGGGCTCGAGCCGGTTCGTCCTGGACCGCGACGGTGTTGCGCTGGCCCGCACGTCACCGCACGGCACCGAGCTCGAGTGGTTGGCCGGCGGTTGAGCTCGGGTAGGCAAGAGCCGTGACTTCCGCCTCCGCCATCGTCCGTGCTGCGCTCGCCGGAGCCGCCACCGGATCCCGCAGTACCTCGACCCTGGCCGCGTGCGCGCTCAGCGGCCTGCCCGCCCGGTTCACCGTCGGCGCGCTCTCAGCGGGTGTGCTCGCCCGGCGCCGCCGCGAATCGATCGCTCTGGCTGCAGGGATCGGGCTGTTCGGTGCCGCCGCGACCACCTTCGGCGGGGTCCGCCTGCGAGCGGCCGCCGCCGACAGGTTCGGCAGCGATGTGCCGGGCGCGCTCATCGAGGACGTGGTGGCGCTCGCGGTTGCCGGGACGGCCGCTCGGCTCCGATGACCGTCCTCGAAGCGCCACCCTCGGGCCGGCGGGCTGAGATCGCCAGTACGGGCGCTCCGACGGCGGGGGTGCGTGGGGGAGTACTTGTGACAGCGGCATCTTCACTTGCGCGTGGCGTCACCGTCGGCCACGGTGGACCGAGCAGCCACCGCCCGCTCGACGAAGGAGTTGCGTTGACGCTCGAGAAGGCCAGTCAGGACATCATCGCCGCGGTGCACAGCCTGCTGCCGGGGTCACGCCCCAGCATGGTCGGCGCGAGCTTGCGCGGTGTCGACCTGCAGGGGCAGAACCTCAAGCAGGAGGACATGACCTCCGCCGACCTCACCGGTGCGAATCTGTCCGGGTGCAATCTGTCCGGTGCGGTGCTGCGTAACGCGGACCTGCCGGGTGCCGACCTGACCGACGTCGATCTCACCGGCGGTGACCTGCATGGCGCAGACCTCTGCGGCACGGTGCTGACCGGCGCCGAGGGGCTGGCGAGCGTCAACTTCGAGTACGCCTTCGGCGACGCGAACACGGTCTGGCCGACGGGGTTCGCGCCCGGCGATCGAGTCGTGATCCTGCGTTCCGAGGCCGTGCCGGTCGACGAGCCGGAGTCCCTGCCTCGGCGACTGTCCGCGCGCATGCGTGAAGAGGCCCGCGAGCTGTTCGAACGGATGCGCGCCAAGTCCGACCGATGACGTCAGCCTTTTCGGGCACTATCTTGCGCATGCATCTCTTCGTGGAGTCAGCCGCGCAGCACCTGTCGTTCGCGCACTCGACGCTGTCGTTCAAGCACTCGGCCCTGGCGTTGACGCTGGAGGTCATCGCGGGTCTGGTCGTGCTCGCCATCGTCGCGGCGGTCCTCGGGCGGTTGCTGATCCGGCGCGGCCTGCGTGAACCGTTCGTCGTCCGGCTGATCAACGGGGCGTCGGACAAGGTCGTCGAAGCCGTCAAACGTCCGATCACCATCGCAGTGCTCGACGAGGTCGCATCGGTGTTGCAGGCCGGCAACTACACGCGCAACATCGCGGCGGCGCTGCGGGAGAACCAGGAAGAGATCAAGGCGATGGTCTCGGAGAAGATCAAGGAAGATCCGGCCGCCGGGCGCATCAACATGGTCCCGTTCCACGACCGGATCATGGAGCAGGCGAGCGAGACCACGCTGCGTGTGATCCTCGAAGTGCTCGCCGATCCCCGGACCGACGAACTGATTTCCGACATGGTTCGCGACAATGTCGCGCAGATCCGGCAGGCGATACGCAGCCGCGAGGCCGACTGACCGCCGCGCCCAGCAGCGACACACCGCGACTTGGGTGTCTGTAACAAGAGAGCCACCAGCACCTCAGTCGTCCAGTTTCTGAACGAGTCCGCTCTGGCTAGCTTTCGGTTAGCCCACCCGATCCGTCAAAGGACGCTCCAGTGCCGCGTTCCCAACTCACCGGGCTGTCTGGTTGCGGCCCTCGGTGCGTGCATAGTCTTCGCGCGCTTGGCGCCACGGTCAGCGGGTAGCGGGCGTCTCGATCTGAAGCTGGGTTTCGGCTGCAGTGAAACCGACGGCCTGGTACAGGTCGATGGCGAAGTAGGTCGGGTCGGCGACCATGACCAGGGTGCGGGCACCGAGCTTGTCGAAGCCGAAGCGGCTCACGTGGTGGACAAGCGAGCCGGCGAGCCCTCTGCGCCGGTGGTTCGGGGCGGTTTCGACCGACTGGAATCGAGCGAGTCCAGGACTGGCCGAGAACAGGCCCATCTGGGCAACGAGCTGTCCCTCGAGGAACGCACCAAACCACGTGCCGTGGCCCGCGTCGACGAGCCTTCGGTTTGTCCGCGACTTCGCCGTCACGAAGCGGCGGTAGGCCAGTGGTTCGAGCCGCTGGTCGTTGCAGCGAACTCGCAGCTCCACACTCTGCGCCCAGTCGGCGGCCGAATGGAGCGGGCGGTAGACAGCATGGGTATTCGGGTGGGCAGGTTCGTGGACCCTTGTCGCCGTCATCACCGTCTGCGCTTCGGCGTTGAAGCCGCGTCCCGCGAACCAGCCGAGGTCGTGCACGCTGCCATCCGTCCCGTCGAAGCCAAGCGCGACGTGCTCGGCATGGGGAATGGTTGCCGCGAATCGATCCAGCCACGCCTCGGATGATTCCGGCGTGGGGACTCGGTCCAAGAGCAGGAAGTTGCCCCACCAGTGAGAGGGATTGTGCGGGCTACGGACGACGAGATGATCGCCCCGGTCTTCAACCTCGGTCCCGCCAAGCCGCAGCAGCGCGAGATCGGTCCGATACCCCAGAGAGCCCAACTTCACGACATGAACCGTAGACAACATCGCTTGCGCGATGAGGCACGAGCCCCGCTCGCTGTGCGTCGTTGGGCCGCCAGCGGGCGGATCGATCCAGGATGCGTCAGATGACCAACCGCTTGCGGCGACGTCTCGCGGCGACAGCGTCCGCGGTCTCGGCGGTCATACAGTGGTGCCGCACGTTGCCGACGTCCACAGCTTGTTCGGACCGTCGTCAGGCCGCCGTGACTGTGTAGAGGAAGCACTGCGGTGCCAGGGTGCGTACGTGCACGGTCGCGACGTCGGGTTCGCCGAGCAGCCGCCCGATGATCGGTACCAGATCGGCCTTGTCGGTAACGACGGTGTTGTGGTCATAGTTCATGGTGTCGTCGGCCCGATAGGTGCGCAGGACGCGCGGGCCGGTGGCCAGTTGCTCGGGTAGCCGGCCGGTCGGTGTGTAGCCGTCGCAGCGCGCGGCGTGGATGTAGACGGGCCCGACCTCCCTCCACACCGACGGGTGATCGAACGGCGCGTAGGAAATCAGCGTGATCTGCTCGCTCGGCTCGGCGTAGCGCAGGCAACAGCGCAGCGGTTCGCCCTGGCCGGCGGCGGCGAATGGGCGCAGCCGGTTGCCGTGGCCGTCTGCGCCAGTGGCGCGAACGTCATCGAGGTGAGCGGGGTCGATGGCCTGCAGACGCAGGTAGGTCATAGTGGTCATGCCTGCATCCTGGCCGGCCGCCCTGTGCCCGCGCTGGCGGGAATCGGACGTCTCTTTCGTCGGACGGCCGGGGTGTTGCCCGCAGCACCGATATGGTGCTGGCCGCGCAGCGGTTGACAATGTTGTGAGTGCTCACTAACTTACTGGTCATGGCACCACGGGGAGTTCGGGGTAGCGCCGACGAGCGGCGTAAGGACGTGCTCGCCGCGGCCATGATCGAGTTCGCGAAGGGAGGGCTAGAGGGCACCTCCACTGACGCGATCGCCAAGCGGGCCGGAATCAGTCAGCCTTACCTGTTCCGCCTCTACCCCGGCAAGCGTGCCCTGTTCCTCGCCGCGATCGAACGCACTTTCGCCGAGGTCTCGCGGGTATTTCGCGAGGCCGCCGATGGGCTCATCGGCCTGGAAGCGAAGCAGGCCATGGGCGAGGCCTATGCGACCCTGCTGCACGACGACCGCACGTTCCTCGGCATGCAATTGCAGGCTTACGCCGCGTGCTGCGGCGACGAGGAGGTGCGTGCGGTAACCCGCCGCGAGTTCGCTCGGTTGTGGGAAACCATCGTCACGGTCGGCGGGATGAGCGAGGAACTCGCGCAGGCCTTCGTGGCCCACGGCATGCTTTGCAACCTCACGACCGCCTTCGGTATCGACGAAACCCGGGCCGACGACGACACGCTCGCCCGTCGCATGACCGCCCCGCCGACGGTCATGGCCCTGATGCTGTCCGACTCGCTTCCCATCTGAGGTGTTACACCGCTCGCCATCCGTCCACTGCCAATCTCAGTTGCTAGTGAGCAACCACAATCAACGGAGGAATTCATGATCCTGACCCGATCGGTCGCCTGGACGTTCGTCGCGACGTCCGTGGCCGCCTTCATGGTTGCCCTAGACAACCTCGTAGTGACGATGGCGCTGCCCTCGATCGGCGCCGACCTGCACGCCAGCCTCGATCAACTCGAGTGGACGGTGGACGCGTACACGCTCACGTTCGCGGTGCTGCTGCTGCCCGCCGCGGTGCTGGGTGACCGCCTCGGCCGCCGCCGCATCTTCGTCGGCGGTCTCACCCTGTTTACGCTGGCCAGCGCCGCCGCCGCGCTCGCTCCGGACGTCGGCACGCTCGTGCTGGCCCGCGCGCTGCAGGGCGTCGGCGGCGCGGCTGTGCTACCGCTGTCCCTGACGCTGCTTACGACCGCCGTCCCGCCAGCGCGTCGCGGCGCCGCACTGGGAATCTGGGGGGCGAGCAGCGGCGTGGCCGTCGCCCTCGGCCCACTGCTCGGCGGCGCGATCACCCAGAGCGGGTCGTGGCAGTACATCTTCTGGCTCAATGTGCCGATCGGGCTCGTGCTGATTCCGGTGGCGTTGACCAGGCTCGGCGAGTCGCGCGGCCCGGTCAAGCGCTTGGACCCGGTCGGTCTCGGACTCGTTAGTGCCGGCCTGTTCGCGCTCGTCTTCGGTCTCGTCCGCGGCAACTCGCACGGCTGGAGTAGCCCGGGTGAGCTGGCCGCGCTGGTTGGTGGCGGCGTCCTGGTCGCTGCGTTCATTGGGTGGGAGAGCCGGATCGCCGCGCCGATGCTGCCGCTGCAGCTCTTCCGCTCACGGGGCTTCGCCGCGGTGAACGTGGCGTCGCTGCTGATGAGTGTCGGAATGTTTGGTTCGATCTTCCTGCTCGCGCAGTTCCTGCAGACTGTGCAGGGCTACGACCCGCTCGGCGCCGGGCTACGCACCCTGCCATGGACCGCGATGCCCGTACTCGTCGCCCCCTTGGCCGGCCCGTTGTCCGACCGTATCGGTGGACGGCCGCTGCTGGTCACCGGTCTGATCCTGCAGGCCGCCGGCATCGCCTGGCTCGGACTCGAACTAAGCGCCGAGATGAGCTACGGCTCGATGCTGATCCCGTTCATCTTGTCGGGTGCCGGCATGGGGCTGTTCTTCGTACCCGTCGCCTCAATGGTCATGGGCAGCGTCCCCGCCGAGATGCAGGGCGTGGCCAGCGGCGCCAACAACGGCATCCGCGAACTCGGCGGAGTGCTCGGCATCGCGGTCCTGGGCGCTATCTTCTCCGCCCGCGGCGGCTTCACTAGCGGCCAGGCCTTCGTGGACGGTCTGCACCCTGCACTGATCGTCGGTGCGGTCGGCGTGCTGATCGGCGCCGCTGCCGCCGCCCTCATCCCACGGCGCAAGCGTGCACCACTCCTCGACGCCGTGGCGACGACGGCCGAACGGGTACCGGTCCCCGCCTGACTCCGCACGCAACGCGCCAGTCCAGCCCGTCGGCGGCGGGCTGGACTCGGCGCCCGGCACCGTTGGAGGGGATAGCGGCGGCGAACCTGTAGTCGGCGGCAGTGGGCGTACGAACGACGGAGGTGAGCAAGGAAGCCGACGTCCCGACGCAGAAATCGACGCATGGACCTGCGCACGACGACGGAGGAGCGAGAGCTGATCGATCGCGCCGTGATCGCCAGCGGCACCGACCTGACCGACTTCGTCGTCACCACGCATCCGATGCCGCTCGCCGAGTACTCGCCGACCGAGACCAGTTCCAGCTTGATCCCTCTGCGCTCCAACAGTGGGAAGTCGTCAACGCGAGACCGGCCCGCGACCTGCCGGGGCTGCGCCGACTGATGCAACGCTGCTCGCCGTTCAGCGAGTGAGCAGGACGTACCAATCGCCCGAGCTGCTTGCCGATCACCTCGGCCTGACCGTCTTCGATGGCTCCGGCATCGGGTCATGGTGGCGCTCGGAAGTATGCGCCTGGCGTCAGGCCGGTTTCGCGGCGGAATGCCGCGACGAATGCGCTGGTGGTTTGGTAGCCGACGTGTCGAGCGGCGTTGGTGACCGGTGTGCCGGCGGCGAGTTCGTGTAGCGCGGCTTGGAGTCTGGTCAGGGTGCGCCAGCGGTCGAAGCCGAGGCCGGTGTCGGCGTGGAAAGCCCGGGCGAGGGTGCGGGCGCTCGCGCCGACGGCCCGGCCCCACTCGCCCAGGCTTCGTGAATCGGCCGGGTTCTCGCGTAGCGCACTCGCGACGTCGTGGGCGCGCGGGTCTTGGGGCATCGGCGCCTCGATGGCGGCGGTCGCGACGGGTTCGAGCAGGTCGAGTAGGACGGCCTCGGCACGTGCCCGTCGGCGCGGGTCGAGGGTGGGAACCGCCAGGTGGTTGATCAGCTGCGCCAGCAGTGGGCTGACTGCGAGGGGTTGCGGGCGCACCCAGTCGATTGCGCACTGGCCCCTACGTAGATAGAGGCTCGTCATGCTTGTGTGGCCGTCGGCGATCGTCTCGTGTTCGACGCCGGCCGGGATCCATAGTGCCCGGGTGGACGGGAGCACCCACGTTCCGTCATCGGTGACGACGGTGAGGACTCCACTCGCGGCCCATGCCAGCTGGTGATCGTCGTGGGTGTGCTGGGTGTAGCGGCTGTCCGGCGGCATGGCGAAGGTCGCGACCAGCACCGCCGCCGAACGTGCCTCGCCGACGCACCGAGCCTGTCCGGTAGGCGACACGGATTGTCACTCTACGTTGTGGACGCCTACTTCGGTCGGTTCGTAGCGTGGTGCGGGTGAACGAGGAGCACGCAAGGTTGTGCGCGAGCCCGGAGTGGGCCGAGCATTTGCAGCTTGACGTCTTGTCTCCGTTGCTGGCCGACGTCGAGCTCGGCGCGCGAATGATCGAGGTCGGCCCTGGGCCGGGCGCGTCGACGCAGTGGCTGCGGCACCGGGTTGGTCATCTGGTTGCGGCCGAGGCCGATCCGCTGGCCGCAGCCACTCTGGCGGAGCGGTTCGCCGACACCAACGTTGAGGTTGTGCCGGTCGACGCTGCGAGGTTGCCGTTCGCAGACGGGGCGTTCGACGCCGCCGGGGCGTTCACGATGCTGCACCACATCCCTACCCGCGAGCAGCAGCAGCGGGTGCTCGCCGAGCTGGTTCGGGTGCTGCGTCCAGGTGGCGTGCTGGTCGGCTCGGACAGCCTGAGCAGTGACGACCTGCGCCTGTTCCATCAGGGTGACGTCTACAACCCGCTGCCGCCTGGTCGCCTGCTCGCGTGGCTGCAGGAGCTGGGCTGCCAGCCAGTCATCGTCACCGTGAACGAGGGCTTGACGTTTCTCGCGTACAAGCCCGTGGCCGCAGGCTCGACATGACCGATCCGCTCGGTGATCTCGCCGCTGCCCTCACCCTGGACCCACCGGCCAAGGATTCGCTACTGCTGGCACTGCCAACGGGAGAACAGGAGCCCTCCAGCCGATCTGGGAGAAGGGTTTGCTCAACGCAACGCGCCCGACGAGCAGGCCGCTGCGGGCGGCAGGGCCGCCGCGGCACCGGACACCTGACACCGATGACTGACACCGATGACTGACACCGATGCGTGAGCGGACCGCCGCGCCGGTGGTCCTGGCCAGGCGGCTGGGCACCTTCGATGCGGTGCTGATCGGGCTGGGGTCGATGATCGGTGCCGGGGTGTTCGCGGCGTTCGGTCCGGCCGCGAAGGCCGCCGGCAGCGGGCTGCTGATCGGGCTGGGTATCGCCGCCGGGCTCGCCTACTGCAACGCGGTGGCCTCCGCGCAGCTGGCGGCGGTCTATCCGGTCTCCGGCGGCACCTACATCTACGGCCGCGAGCGGCTGGGACCGTGGTGGGGGTTCACCGCCGGCTGGGGGTTCGTCATCGGCAAGACCGCCTCGTGCGCGGCGATGGCGCTGACCGTCGCGGCCTACGCGTTTCCCGGCCCGGCGTGGGCGCAACGGGTGGTCGCGGCCGGGGCGGTGCTGATGCTGGCTGCGGTGAACTACCGGGGCATCACTCGCACCGCGCAGCTGACCCGGATTCTCGTGGGGTTGACGCTGCTGGCGCTGGCCGTGGTGGTGACCGCCAGCGTGGCCGGCGGCACGGTCAGCCTGGCTCATCTGGGCCCGGCCGGACTATTTTCCGGCGGGGTGTACGGCATCCTGCAGGCCGCCGGTCTGCTGTTCTTCGCCTTCGCCGGCTACGCCCGCATCGCCACCCTCGGCGAGGAGGTCCGCGATCCGGCACGGACCATCCCCAGGGCCATTCCGCTGGCCCTGTTCATCACCATCGGCGTCTACCTGCTCGTCGCCGTCGCCGCACTGCTGTCCGCCGGGCCCACCGCCCTGGCCCACGCCGACGCACCGCTGACGGCCGCCGTACACGCCGGCGGCTGGCCCGACGTCATCCCGGTGGTGCGGGTAGGAGCGATACTGGCCAGCGCCGGGGCGCTGCTCGCCCTGATCGCCGGAATCGGGCGGACCAGCCTGGCGATGGCCCGCCACCACGACCTGCCCAGCTGGCTTGCCGCCGTGCACCCCCGCTACCACGTGCCCCACCACGCCGAGGTTGGCCTGGCCGGCATGGTCATCGTGCTGGTGCTGACCGTCGACCTGCGCTCGGTGATCGGGTTCTCCTCCTTCGGCGTGCTCGTCTACTACGCGGTGGCTAACGCCGCCGCCTACACCCAACCCGCCGGGCAACGACGCTGGCCCCGTGCCCTGAACATCGCCGGACTGGTCGGCTGTCTCACCCTCGCCGCGACCCTGCCGGCGTCCTCGGTGCTCGCCGGCCTAGCCGTGTTCGCCATCGGACTGGCCGGCCGCGCCATCGTGCTCCGGCTGCGCGGCGACCAACCGCCTGACAGAGCGGGGCTGCGGCGATGATCTCCACCGGGGATTACCTGTACTTCCTGGACCGGGCGCCGGACGGCATGCTCGAGATCATCACCCGCCGCGGCGACGACCTCGCCAACCGGCGCCCTGACTTGCCAGGCGCCAACTCCCCCTACGCCATCCTCACCCACTGCCTTGGAGTGATGGACTAACCGGGCCGGCCACGTGCTTCAAGACCGCGTCCCACCAACCCGACAAGCGTCTCGACCGCCGACCGGCTCGACGAATGTCCCGCAGCCATCAACTGACACGCTTCGGCAGCTCAGCCTCGACACGTTCGTTGACGGTCATCCGGACCGGCCTGGCATCCACGTTCAGAAAGCTGAACGCGCTGACGGTGCTGGTGGTTCAGTTGTTGCCGACACGCCGACTCACAGCGGGCTGTTATCGCTGCCGCCGCCGTTCGGGACGTAGCGGATCACGCGCTCGTCCGCCGGCACCGGCTTGCCTTTGCCGTCGCGGTTGGAGGTCGTCAGCCAGAGCGCGCCGTCGGGTGCCGCGAAGACCGTCCTCAGCCGCCCGTACATGTTCTTCAACGCGACCGTGAACTTGCCGACCTTCAGCTTGTCGCCCGCGCCGGTGAACGGGGCCGACAGCAAGCCCAACCCGCCGAGAGACGTCACGTAGACACGCGGGCCTTGCACAGCACAGCCGCCCGGTCCGGCGTAGCCCGCCGGCAGTTCCGCGAGTGCGGCGCGTTGGCTTCCGTTGGTGGCGGGGTAACCGTAATATGCGCCCTTCGCGATCAGGTTCAGCTCGCCGGGCCTGCCGTTCGCGCCGTCCTCGACCTCAACCAGCGAACTCGAGCCCGGCAGCACCGACAACCCGTCGACGTCGTGATGCCCCGTTGTGAAGACGGGGGAGGACGGCCTCGGATTGCCCGCCGCCGGCCGGCCGATGTCGCTGATGCGCAGAACCTTGCCGGCCAGGCTCGACGGATCGGCGGCGAGCGACGGGTGCCCGGCATCGCCGGTGCCGACGTCGAGCATGCCTTCCCGGTCGAACGTGATCCGGCCTGTGTTCCCGGTCCTGCCCTTCGGAATGCCGGTGAGCACCGGCGTCACGGGTCCGGTCAGGGTGAAGGTGACGACACGATTGTCCGTTGGCGTCGTGATGTAGGCGTAGATCAGGTTGTCCTCGACGTACGTGGGCGACAGGGCCAGATCGAGCAGGCCACCGTCGCCCGCGGTGTCGAGGCCGACCAGGGTGCGGACCGTCGGAACCGGACGCCCGGCCACGGGCTGTACGCGAACGATGCGCCCGGTTGTGCGCTCGCCCACGAGCGCGGTCCCGTCGGGTAGCAGTGTCACGCCGACCGGCGCCGCGAGCTTCGTGGCCACGACGAGCGGGTCGCCCTTCTTCGCCGACGACGTCGACGAATTGCCGCCGCCCCCGCCGCCCCCGCCGCCGGTGCTCGCGCCGTTGCCGGACGGAACCGGCAGGATCGGCTGGATAGCGACGCCGCCGCTGCCCTCGATCGCGCTGCGTCCCGGGCTCGGGGCGAAGGTCGGGTCGCCTGAGCCGCCCGACGAGCAGCCGGCGAGCGCCAGCGCGGCTGCGCCGGAGAGCAGGACGAGAGCGCGACGCATGGCCTTCAGTCTGCCTGGCCAAGCTGTGGGCATGCTCGCCCGGCCTACCCTCGGGGGATGATCACGATCAGCCTGCCGACGACGAGCGCCCGCGACATGATCGGCGACCTGCCGGACGACGTGGAGGTCATCGTCTGGGACGGTCTCGGCGACGCACCCGACGGCGTGGAACGCATCGAGTTGTTCGTCGGCCGCTACAACGCAGTACCGCCGGCGCGGGAAGTTCTCGAGCGGCTGACCGCGCTCCGGGTCGTCCAGCTGGTGTCGGCCGGGGTCGAACCCTGGCTGCCGGTCGTCCCCGACGGCGTGCTGCTGTGCAACGGCCGCGGGATCCATGGCGGCTCTACCGCCGAACTGGCGGTAGCCGGCATGCTCGCGGTGCTGCGCCGCATCCCGGATTTCGAGAAGGCACAGCGCGAACATCGCTGGGACCGACTGCAGTCCGTCGGGCTCACCGGCCGTCGCGTTCTCGTCCTCGGCGCAGGCGACATCGGGCGGCGCATCGCAGGGGTGGCCGAGGTGCTCGACGCGCAGACCTCACTCGTTGCGCGCACCGCCCGCGACGGCGTCCATGCCCTCGACGACCTGCCGGCCCTGCTGCCCGAGCACGACGTCGTCGCGATCGCCCTCCCGCTCACGCCCGACACCGAGGGTCTCGTGAACGCCGAGTTCCTGGCCGCCATGCCCGACGGTGCGCTGCTGGTCAACATCGCGCGCGGCAGCATCGTCGACACGGACGCGCTGCTGGGCGAACTCACGACCCGCCGGCTGCACGCCTTCCTCGATGTCACCGAGCCCGAGCCACTTCCGCACGACCATCCCCTGTGGGACGCGCCCAACCTGCTGCTCACCCCGCACGTCGGCGGCGGCACCGAGGGCTGGGAGCGGCGCGCGTACGCGCTCGTCCGCGAGCAGGTGCTCCGCCTGCGCGCCGGCACCGATCTCGTCAACCAGGTGACGTCGGACTACTGATGCCATTCAGCGCCTGCGCCGCGGAGCCGGTCTAGCGCCTGCGGCGCTGCGGCGGTTGCTTCGGCGTGGGCCGGGCGATCTCCGGCAGGCGTCCGTCGCTCGCGCGCGACACGTCGGCGAGGTTGGCGACCCGGAGGCACGGTAGGCGTACCGAGCCATCGGCCAGTACGGCGTACACGTTGCGTCCGGTCACCGACAGGCCTCGAATACCGTCCCAGGCCATCGTCCGGCTGCCGAAGGCGAGTCGGACCGTGATGCCCGCGGCGTCGACGATCGTCGCCGTGCGAGCGACGAAGACCGTCGCGATGACCGGAACGAGGATGAGCACCGTCTGGATCCCGACCCGTGCGGGCGGCCCGTCGGAGCCGGACGCGGTGAACGCAAGTGGGACGGCGCCGAAGAACAGGAACAGGATCACCAGATAGGCGGTGCGGGGGAGCCGGAAGACCACCGTCATCGGGCCTGAGGGCATGCGCAGACCGTACGCCGTAGTGTTTGCACGGTGAGCAGCGAGACGATGCGCGATGAGCCGGGCCAAGTCCGCGACGCCCCAAAGCAACACCGCAAACCGCACAGCACGATCGTCACCGACGGTCTGGAGCGTGCGGCCGCGCGCGGGATGTTACGCGCCGTCGGCATGGGCGACGACGACTGGCGCAAGCCGCAGATCGGGGTCGCGTCGTCCTGGAACGAGATCACCCCCTGCAACCTGTCGCTCGACCGGCTCGCGAAGCAGGCGAAGGTCGGCGTCAAGGGCGCCGACGGCTTCCCACTCGAGTTCGGGACGATCTCCGTCTCCGACGGCATCTCGATGGGCCACAGCGGCATGCACTACTCGCTGGTCTCCCGCGAGGTCATCGCCGACTCGGTCGAGACGGTGTTCCGCGCCGAACAGCTCGACGGCGGCGTGCTGCTGGCCGGCTGCGACAAGTCCCTGCCTGGCATGTTGATGGCTGCCGCCCGGCTCGACGTCGCCGCAGTGTTCCTCTACGCCGGTTCGACGCTGCCGGGCAAGCTCGGCGACCGCACGGTCACCATCATCGACGCGTTCGAGGCGATCGGCGCCTGCCTCGCAGGCCGGATCACCCGGGCCGAGGTTGACGAGATAGAGCGGGCCATCTGCCCGGGCGAGGGCGCGTGCGGCGGGATGTACACGGCCAACACCATGGCGTCGGCCGCCGAGGCCATGGGCATGTCGCTGCCCGGCAGCGCGGCCCCACCGGCGCCGGACGCGCGTCGCGACGCGTACGCCGAGCGCTCCGGCGAGGCCGCGGTGCACCTCGTCGACGCCGGCATCACCGCGCGCACCATCATGACCAAGGAGGCATTCGAGAACGCCATCACCGTGGTCATGGCTCTGGGCGGCTCGACGAATGCCGTGCTGCACCTGCTCGCCATCGCCCGCGAGGCGAAGGTGGACCTCACCCTCGACGACTTCAACCGCATCGGCGACAAGGTGCCGCACCTCGCGGACGTCAAGCCGTTCGGTGCCTACGTCATGACCGACGTCGACCAGATCGGTGGCGTGCCCGTGGTGATGAAGGCACTGCTCGACGCCGGGTTGCTGCACGGTGAAGCGCTCACGGTCACGGGCAAGACGGTCGCCGAGAACCTCGCTGACATCGCACCGCCCGACCCTGACGGCAAGATCATCCACAAGATGTCCGACCCGATCCACCGCACCGGCGGTCTGGCGATCCTGCGCGGGTCGCTCGCGCCCGACGGCGCGGTCGTGAAGAGCGCCGGATTCGATGCCGACGTGTTCGAGGGCACCGCTCGGGTCTTCGACCGCGAGCAGGTGGCGATGGACGCACTCGCTGCCGGGCAGCTGCAGGCGAACGACGTCGTCGTGATCCGCTGGGAAGGCCCGAAAGGCGGCCCGGGTATGCGCGAGATGCTGCAGATCACCGGCGCGATCAAAGGCGCCGGGCTGGGCAAGGACGTGCTGCTGCTCACCGACGGCCGGTTTTCCGGCGGCACCACCGGCTTGTGCATCGGCCACATCGCGCCCGAGGCCGCGGTGGGTGGTCCGATCGCGTTCGTCGAGGACGGTGACCGGATCCGTCTCGACATGTCGCGTCGCACCCTGGACCTGCAGGTCGACGACGCCGAACTGGCACGCCGCCGGGCGGATTGGAAACCGCTCGAACCGCAGTTCGACTACGGCGTGCTACGCAAGTACGCCAAACTCGTCGGCAGCGCTGCGAACGGCGCTGTCTGCGACTGAACGTCGCCGGCTGGCACGAACAAACTGGACGGCACGGGTAACGGACTGCAATCAGAACCGGTGTTGAAGGCGTCTCGCGACGACGTGTAATATCGCGGTCGTGCAGCACCCGAACTCCGTACTCGTTATCGAGCGCGTCGCCTAGGTCCGAACCGGCCACAGCGACGCGCCAGCCCTTCGTGCATCCGCACGAGGGGCTTTTTGTTGGGGTTTCGCGCCCCGGCACGGAAACCCGCACTCCACCCAGCTCGATCGGAAGGGCAAGTGATATGGCCGAGCTTGCGAGAGCATCGTTGAGCGCAGCGCCGGGCCAGCGACCGACGAAGGAGGGAATATGACCGAGCCGACCATCACCGGCGCGCAGTCCCTGGTCCGTTCGCTCGAACAGGTCGGGGCCGATGTCGTATTCGGTATCCCGGGTGGCGCGATCCTGCCGGCGTACGACCCGCTCTACGACTCCACGAAGGTGCGGCACATCCTGGTTCGGCACGAGCAGGGCGCCGGGCATGCCGCCGAGGGTTACGCGCAGGTCTCGGGCAAGGTCGGCGTCTGCATGGCGACGTCCGGCCCGGGAGCCACGAACCTCGTCACGCCCATCGCCGATGCCTACATGGACTCGGTGCCGATGGTCGCGATCACCGGTCAGGTCGGTCGACCGTTCATCGGCACGGACGCGTTCCAGGAAGCCGACATCAGCGGCATCACGCTGCCGATCACGAAGCACAACTTCCTGGTCCAGGAACCCGAGGACATCCCGCGCGTGATCGCGGAGGCGTTCCACCTGGCCTCGACCGGGCGCCCCGGACCAGTGCTCGTCGACCTGCCCAAGGACGTCCTGCAGGCCAGCACCACGTTCGACTGGCCACCGAAGCTCGACCTGCCCGGTTACCGTCCCGTCACCCGACCTCACGGTAAGCAGATCCGCGAGGCGGCTCGCCTGATCGCGGCCGCCCGTCGGCCCGTGCTGTACATCGGCGGGGGGATCCTCAAGGCGCACGCCACGGCCGAACTGCGGCAGCTGGCGGAGCTGACGGGCATTCCGGTCGTCACCACTCTGATGGCGCGCGGCGCGTTCCCGGACAGTCACCCGCAGCATCTCGGCATGCCCGGAATGCACGGCTCGGTCTCGGCGGTCACGGCGTTGCAGAAGGCCGACCTGCTCATCGCGTTGGGCACCCGCTTCGACGACCGCGTGACCGGGAAGCTCGACACCTTCGCGCCCCACGCCGCGGTCATCCACGCCGACATCGATCCGGCTGAGATCGGCAAGAACCGGGTGGCCGACGTGCCGATCGTCGGCGACGCGCGGGAAGTGCTGCTCGAACTCGTGCCCGCCCTGGAGGCCGAGTTCGACGCCGACCGTCGCGCCGATCTCACCGGGTGGTGGCGTCAGCTGGATCAATGGCGCGACACGTACCCGCTCGGCTACGAGGAGCCCGCCGACGGCACGCTCGCCCCGCAGTACGTCATCGAACGGCTGGGCAAGATCGCCGGCCCCGAGACGATCTTCGCGGCGGGCGTCGGCCAGCACCAGATGTGGGCGGCGCAGTTCATCAGCTACGAGAACCCGTACACCTGGTTGAACTCGGGGGGCGCCGGGACGATGGGGTACTCCGTGCCGGCCGCCATGGGGGCGAAGGTCGCGTGTCCGGGCAAGCTGGTGTGGGCTATCGACGGCGACGGCTGCTTTCAGATGACCAACCAGGAGCTCGCCACCTGCGCCATCGAGGGGATCCCGATCAAGGTCGCCGTCATCAACAACGGCAACCTCGGCATGGTGCGCCAGTGGCAAACGCTGTTCTACGGCGAGCGATATTCCCACACGAATCTCGGCACCCATGCCGATACCGCCTCCGCAGGCGCCGGCGGGGCAAAGCACCGCATCCCCGACTTCGTCAAGCTTGCCGATGCGCTGGGCTGCGTCGGCCTGCGATGCGAGACGAAGGCCGATGTCGACGCCACGATCGAGAAGGCGATGGCGATCGAGGACCAACCCGTCGTCGTCGACTTCACCGTCGGCAAGGACGCGATGGTGTGGCCGATGGTCGCCTCCGGCGCGAGCAACGACGAGATCCAGGCGGCCCGGGATATCCGCCCGACCTACGAGGGGGACGAGTAAGCGTGAGCACGCACACCTTGTCGGTGCTTGTCGAGAACAAGCCCGGTGTCCTCACTCGGGTGGCCGGGCTTTTCGCCCGTCGCGGGTTCAACATCGAATCGCTGGCCGTCGGGCCCACCGAGCACCCCGGGATCTCGCGCATCACGATCCTGGTGAGTGTCGAGGGCACCGTCCTCGAGCAGGTGACCAAGCAGCTCAACAAGCTGATCAACGTCCTCAAGATCGTGGAACTGGAGGAGCACCAAGCCGTCCAGCGCGAACTGTTGCTCGTGAAGGTGCGCGCTGACGAGACCAACCGGCGTGACGTGCTGCAGGTCGCCGAACTGTTCAAAGCCAAGATTGCCGACGTCGGGCCCGAGGCACTCACCGTCGAGCTGACCGGTCGTCCGGCCAAGCTCGAGGCCATGCTCAAGATGCTCGAACCGTTCGGTATCCGCGAGATGGTGCAGTCCGGCATGGTCGCCCTGGGCCGCGGTCATCGCTCGATGACCCAGGCCGCCCTCCGCGCGGTCGATCGCAGCGCCTGATTCGGTGGGCACACCGCTGTGCGTCCGCCCAACCACACAGAGAAGAGGAAAACGTAGCGATGGCCGTAGAGATCTTTTACGACGACGACGCCGACCTGTCGATCGTGCAGGGACGCAAGGTGGCCGTGCTCGGGTATGGCAGCCAAGGGCACGCGCACGCGCTGTCGCTGCGTGACTCCGGGGTCGACGTACGGGTCGGGCTGCCCGAGGGTTCGAAGAGCCGGGCGAAGGCCGAGGACGAGGGTCTGCGCGTCCTGACGCCGGCCGAGGCCAGTGCCGAGGCCGACCTGATCATGGTGCTCGCGCCCGACCCGGCACAGCGCAAGCTCTACCAGGACGCCATCGAGCCGAACCTCGAAGACGGCGACGCGATCTTCTTCGGTCACGGCTTCAACATCCGCTACGGCTACATCCAGCCTCCCGCGAACGTCGACGTCGCGATGGTGGCCCCGAAGGGTCCAGGGCACCTCGTCCGCCGCCAGTTCGTCGACGGCAAGGGCGTTCCCGTCCTTATCGCCGTCGAGCAGGACGCCTCGGGCAACGCCCAGGCGCTCGCGCTCTCCTACGCCAAGGGCATCGGTGGCACGCGGGCCGGCGCGATCAAGACCACGTTCACCGAGGAAACCGAGACCGACCTCTTCGGCGAGCAGGCCGTGCTCTGCGGCGGCGCGTCGCAGCTCGTCATGTACGGTTTCGAGACGCTGACCGAAGCCGGGTACGCGCCGGAGATCGCGTACTTCGAGTGCCTGCACGAGCTCAAGCTGATCGTCGACCTGATGTACGAGGGCGGCCTGGCCAAGCAGCGCTGGTCGATCTCGGACACCGCCGAGTACGGCGACTACGTCTCCGGCCCGCGCGTCATCGACGTCCACGTCAAGGACAACATGAAGGCCGTCCTCGCCGACATCCAGAACGGCAGGTTCGCCGACCGCTTCATCGCCGATCAGGACGCCGGCGCGCCCGAGTTCACCGAGCTGCGAAAGAAGGGTGAAGCCCACCCGATCGAGGACACCGGCCGCAAGCTGCGCGGTCTCATGTCCTGGGTTGCTTCGGATGACGACTACACCGAAGGCACTGCCGCCCGCTGAGTCAACGACGTAGGTCGCCAGTCAACGCGTGAGGGACGGGCGGGTCAATCGGTCTCGGTCGGTCGGTTCGGGTCGGGGTGCAAGGCGAAGAAGACCGACCATGGCTCGCCGTCCTCGGCCGCGTCGGTGAGAGTCCGAAACTCCTCGAGCAGGTCGTCGAGGCGTTGCTCGAACGCAGCGCGCAACTGCGGCGTCATGCGCAGCCCGAGTCGGGAGGCATGAACGGTTTCGGCGGGCACGAGGGCAACCTCTTCGATGAAGGTATCGAGCAGGTACCCGAACGTGCCGGGACTCTCGATGAACCAGGACTTGCCGGTGGCCCGGTATGGGATCTCGCGCGAGCCGCGCAACCCGCGCCGGGGTTCGAGCGCCTCTAGAAACCCGGTGTCGACCAGCGTGCGGACGTGGTGCAGCGTGGTCGCCGGATCCTTTACGAGCGCGCCGGCGATCTCCTTGTTCGTGTGCGCCTCGCCCAGGCAGGCGCGCAGGATCCGCAGTCGCATCGGCGACGCGAGCGCCTTGGCTTCGGCGTCGGTGGCGGCGCGGCGTTCCTGAGTTCGGAAGGGCGGCTGCGGACGAGGCGACATGGTCCGACGATAACTGATTGACATTTCCCAATCGTTCGGTGCACATTGGGCGCGTGACGGTGCGGGAGCCAGGGTTGGCAACAGACATGCATCAGCCGGAGCCAAGCGAGGCGGACGCATGACAGATCAGCCGACGCCCGCAGAAGTCGTTCGCCAGCGCGGCGGTCTGTGGCACCACCTCGACTTCCGGCGGTTGTGGATCGGCGAGACGGTCAGCCAGTTCGGCACGTTCATCAGCCAGCTCGCGTTGCCCCTTGTCGCGATCCTCGTGTTGCACGCATCGACGTTCGAGGTCGGCCTGCTCGCGACCTTCGAATCGCTCGCATTCCTGCTGGTGGGCCTTCCAGCAGGCGCATGGGTCGACCGAATGCGGTTCCGCTGGGTGCTGATCACCAATGACGTGATCCGATTCGCCGCGCTCGGTTCGATTCCCTTAGGGCAGTTGCTCGGTGTGCTCACCATCGGGCAGATGTACGTCGTGGCGCTCGTGGTCAGCGTTAGCACGGTGTTCTTCGATGTGGCCTACCAGTCCTATCTACCCGAGTTGGTTGACCGGGATGCCCTAGTCGAGGGCAACGCCAAACTTCAGGCGAGTGAATCGGTGGCCCAGGTCGCGGCGCCCAGTATCGGCGGAGTGCTCATCCAGGTGCTGACAGCGCCGTACGCGGTGCTCGTGGACGCCATCAGCTTTCTGTGGTCCGCGTCGTGGGTCACCTCGATCAAAACGCACGTGCCAAAGCCTGAGCGCAAGCCGGATAGACATCTTGGTCGCGAGATCGGGGAGGGTTTGCGCTTCGTGCTGGGCAACCGGATGTTGCGCGCGATCGCGATCTGCACCGGCTCCGGCAACCTCTTCACGTCGATGGCCTTCGCAGTGTTGTATGTGTTGCTCGCGAGGGACCTGCATCTGTCCGCCGCGATCATCGGCGTGATCAGTTCGCTTCCCGCCGTCGGTGGTCTCATCGGGTCGCTCGTGGCGTCGCGTCTGGCGAAGCGAGTCGGTCAAGGCCCGACGATCTGGATCTCCGCGCTGGTGTTCGGTGTGCCGATGTTCATCTACCCGTTCCTGCGTCGGGACTGGACGCTCGGGCTCTTGGCGGTCGGCTCGATCGTGTTCTGGGCTGCCGGGGTGATTTACAACATCACCCAGGTGAGTTTCCGGCAGGGGCTGTGCCCGCCGCACCTGCTCGGCCGCATGAACGCGACGATCCGGTTCATGGTCTGGGGCACCATGCCACTCGGGGCGTTTGCCGGTGCTGTATTCGGCTCCGAAATTGGCGTACGCGAGACGATGTTCGTCGCCGCTGTCGGTGGCATGTTCCCGTGGCTGTCGGTGTTCTTCTCGCCGTTGCGCCGGATGCGCGAACTGCCGTCGTACGTCGAGAACGTCGTCCCGGATGATGAGACGGTCGGCCCACCAGTTGAGAGTGCGAACTGAGGCCCGTCTACGCTCGCAGCATGAGACTTGCGGTCATTCCCGGGGACGGAATCGGCGTCGAGGTCACCGAACAGGCGTTGCGCGTGCTCGACGCGGTGCACCCGGGAGTCGAACGGACGCAGTACGACCTCGGTGCCGCGCGCTGGCACAACACCGGCGAGATTCTGCCCGACTCGGTGCTCGACGAGATCCGCCAGCACGACGCGATCCTGCTCGGCGCCGTCGGGGATCCGTCCGTGCCGTCCGGCGTCCTCGAGCGCGGGCTGCTGCTGCGACTTCGCTTCGAGCTCGACCACCACGTCAATCTCCGTCCGGCGAAGCTCTACCCGGGGGTGTCCACGCCGCTGGCCGGCGAGCCCACGATCGACTTCGTCGTCGTCCGCGAGGGCACCGAGGGTCCGTACGCGGGCAACGGCGGGGTGCTGCGCAAGGGAACGCCGCACGAGATCGCGACCGAGGTCAGCGTGAACACCGCCTTCGGTGTCGAGCGCGTCGTGCGCGACGCCTTCGGCCGCGCTCGGGGCCGCCCGCGCAAGCATCTGACCCTGGTGCACAAGAACAACGTCCTGACCAACGCCGGCGACTTGTGGTTCCGCACGGTAGCCCGGGTCGGCGAAGAATTCCCGGACGTGACCGTCGCCTACAACCACGTCGACGCCGCGACGATCTACCTCGTCACCGATCCCGGCCGCTACGACGTGATCGTCACTGACAACCTGTTCGGCGATATCATCACCGACCTCGCCGCCGCGATCGCAGGGGGCATTGGCCTGGCCGCGAGCGGCAACCTCGACGTCAGCCACGCGAACCCTTCGATGTTCGAGCCGGTCCACGGCTCGGCACCTGACATCGCCGGTCAGGGGAAGGCGGACCCCACCGCTGGGGTGCTGTCGGTGTCGATGCTGCTGGCGCACGTCGGCGAGACCGAGAAAGCGGCGAAGGTCGAGACCGCGGTGGCCGCCGACCTCACCACCCGTGACCCGAAGCAACCCGGCTCGACGGCCGAGATCGGCGAGCGTCTCGCGGCTGCGGCGGCCGGCTGACAGCAAGGTTCGTTCGGACCTCCCACGGCGCCCCGTCCGGCGCTAGGTTCTGAGCAATTCGTTTCTGGGAGGGTCATGCCGTCGGGTCGCTACACGTTCGTCATCGTCGGTGGGGGTTCGGCGGGGTGCGCCCTGGCCAACCGGCTGTCCGCCGATCCCGCCAACCGCGTCCTCGTGCTCGAGGCCGGGCGGCGTGACTACAAGTGGGACGTCTTCGTCCACATGCCGGCGGCGCTGACCTACCCGATCGGCAACCGCTTCTACGACTGGAAGTACGAGTCCGAGCCCGAGCCGCACATGAACGGCCGCCGCGTCTACCACGCGCGGGGCAAGGTGCTGGGTGGCTCGAGCAGCATCAACGGGATGATCTTCCAGCGCGGCAATCCGCTGGACTACGAGCGTTGGGGCGCCGATCCGGGCATGGAGTCGTGGGACTACGCGCACTGCCTGCCCTACTTCAAGCGGATGGAGGACTGCCTCGCCGCCGACGACGACGATCCGTTCCGCGGTCACGGCGGCCCGCTGACCCTCGAACGCGGCCCGGCGACGAACCCGCTGTTCCAGGCCTTCTTCGACGCCACCGTCGAGGCCGGCTACCCGCGGACGACGGACGTCAACGGTGAGCGCCAGGAGGGCTTCACCGCCTTCGACCGCAACGTGCGCAACGGACGCCGGTGGTCGGCTGCCCGCGCCTACCTGCACCCGGTGCTGGACCGTCCGAACCTCGAACTCGTGACGGGTGCGCACGTCACCGGGGTGCGCCTCGACGGCACGAGGGCCACCGGCGTGGAGTACCTGCGCCGCAGGCGCCATGTGGTTGTGGACGCCGAGACGGTCGTGCTCTGCGGCGGGGCGATCAACACCCCGCAGCTGCTGCAGCTCTCCGGGATCGGTAACGCGGCCGAGCTGGGTGCGCTCGGCATCCGGACCCGCGGGGACCTGCCCGGCGTGGGCGAGAACATGCAGGACCACCTCGAGGTCTACATCCAGTACGCCTGCACGCAGCCGGTGTCGATGCAGAAGTACCTGAAGCAGCGCTGGAAGCTGCCGGTCGGCGCGCAGTGGCTGTTCTTGCGCAAGGGGCCCGGGGCGACGAACCACTTCGAGGGCGGTGGTTTCGCCCGAAGCAATCCGGACGAGGCGTACCCGAACCTGATGTTCCACTTCCTGCCCATCGCAGTGCGCTACGACGGGTCGTCGCCGGCCGGCGGTGACGGCTACCAGGTGCACATCGGGCCGATGTTCTCGGACACCCGCGGCTCGGTGAAGATCACGTCGACCGACCCGAAGGCCAAACCGGAACTTCGGTTCAACTACCTGTCGACCGACCAGGACAGGCGCGAATGGATCGAGGCGATCCACATCGCCCGGAACATCCTCAACCGGCCGGCGATGGCCCCGTTCAACGGCGGCGAGACCTCGCCCGGCTCCGCGGTGCAGACCGACGACGAGATCCTCGAGTGGGTGCGCAAGGACGGTGAGACCGCTCTGCACCCCTCGTGCACCGCCAAGCTCGGGACGGACGCGATGTCGGTGGTCGATCCCGCCACGATGGGCGTCCACGGCGTCGAAGGTCTCAAGGTCGTGGACGCCTCGGTCTTCCCGTACATCCCCAACGGCAACATCTACGCGCCGGTGATGATGTCGGCCGAGAAGGCCGCCGACCTGATCCTGGGCAACACCCCGCTGGCGTCGATCGACGTGCCCTTCCACCGGGCGCAGCGGGGGACGGCATGACCCTGTTCATCGGCGGGGTCTGGCGCGACGCGTCCGACGGCGGCAGCCGGGACATCCGCTGCCCGGCCGACGGCACGCTCGTCACCACCGTCGCCGAGGCCACCGACGATGACACCAGGGACGCCATCGCCGCCGCGCGCACCGCCTTCGACGATGGGCCGTGGCCGCACACCCCCGAGCGTGACCGGGGCGCGCTGCTGTTCCGGCTCGCCGACGTCCTCGAGCGCGACGCGAAGGCGTTCGCCCGGGCCGAGTCGCTCGACACGGGCAAGCGGTTGGTGGAGTCCGAGTACGACCTGGCCGACATCGCCGGCTGCGTCCGCTACTACGCGGGCATCGGCGGCACCGAGGCCGGCCGCGTCGTCGACACCGGACGCGCCGACGCGATCAGCCGCGTCGTCCACGAGCCGATCGGGGTATGCGCGCTCATCACGCCGTGGAACTACCCGCTGCTGCAGGCGTCCTGGAAGGTCGCGCCCGCGCTGCTGGCCGGCAACACCTTCGTCCTCAAGCCGAGCGAACTGACACCGTCCACCGCGATCCTGCTGATGCGCGCGCTGCAGGAGGTCGGGCTTCCGGAGGGCGTCGCGAACCTCGTCCTCGGTGCGGGTCCGGTGGCCGGGCCGCCGCTGTCCGAGGACCCCCGCGTCGACATGGTGTCATTCACCGGGGGAGCCGAGTCCGGCACCCGCATCGCTGCTGCGGCGGCGGCGACGGTGAAGCGGGTCGCGCTCGAACTCGGCGGCAAGAATCCCAATGTCGTGTTCGCGGACGCCGACGTCGAGACCGCCCTTGACTTCGCGCTCACCGCGGTGTTCCTGCACTCGGGGCAAGTGTGCTCGGCCGGTGCGCGGCTGATCGTCGAGGTGTCACTGCACGACCGGTTCGTGGACGAACTCGTGCGCCGCGCCGGGCAGATCGTGCTCGGCGGGCCGTTCGATCCGGCTGCGCAGACGGGCCCGCTCATCTCGTCGGCGCACCGCGAGAAGGTCGACGCCTACGTGCGGCAGGCGGTGTTCGACGGCGCCACGGTGCGCTGCGGCGGACACGCGCCTGACGACGCCGCGCTCGCCGACGGCTTCTACTACCTGCCAACCGTCCTGGACGGCTGCCGCCAGGACATGGCCGCCGTGCATGAGGAGTCGTTCGGCCCGGTGCTGACCGTCGAGACGTTCGCGTCCGAGAACGACGCCGTCCGTATCGCCAACGACACCGATTACGGCCTGGCCGCCGGCGTCTGGACGCAGGACGCCGGCAAGGCCCAACGGGTCGCCGGCCGGCTGCGCGACGGCACGGTCTGGATCAACGACTTCCACCCCTACGTCCCGCAGGCCGAGTGGGGCGGCTACGGGCGCTCGGGCAACGGGCGCGAACTCGGCCTCGCCGGGCTCGCCGAGTACCGCGAGACCAAGCACATCTGGCACAACATCGATCCCCACCCGCAGCACTGGTTCCCGTCCCCATCCGGAGGCTGATGTGACCACGACCCAGCACAACGACAACGACGAGCTCGCCGGCTTCGGCTACAAGCAGGAGCTCGACCGTTCGTTGGGCAAGTTCTCGTCGTTCGCGGCGGGCTTCAGCTACCTGTCGATCCTGACCGGCATCTTCCAACTCTTCGGCTTCGGTTACGGGTTCGGCGGCCCCGCCTTCTGGTGGACGTTCCCGATCGTCTTCGCCGGGCAGTTACTGGTGGCGCTGTGTTTCGCGGAGATGGCGGGTCAGTTCCCGTTGGCCGGCAGTGTCTACCAGTGGTCGAAGCAGGTCGCCAAGCCGTTCACGTCCTGGCTCGCAGGCTGGATCATCCTGATCGGCGCGATCGTCACCGTGGCCGCGGTTGCAGTGGCCTACCAGGTGATCCTGCCGCAGATCTCATCCGCCTTCCAGATCGTCGGCACCGACGCCGACATCGGCCGGTACGACACCCCGGACGGCGCCAAGAACGCCGTCCTGCTCGCGCTCCTGCTCGTCGTGTTCACGACCATCATCAACATGATCGGCGTCAAGGTCATGGCGATCATCAACAACGTCGGCGTCACCGTCGAACTCGTCGGCGCCACGATCCTGGTGATCTTCCTGGCGTTCCACGCCAAACGGGGGCCCGGCGTCATCCTGGAGACCAACCACACCGGCGACGGGCGCACCTGGGGCTACTTCGGCGCGTTCCTCATCGGCAGCCTGACAAGTGCCTACATCTTCTACGGCTTCGACACCGCGGGCTCGCTGGCCGAGGAGACGAACAACCCGCGCAAGTACGCACCCGGCGCGATCCTTCGGGCGATCGTCGCCGCGTTCGTGCTCGGCGCGCTGATGATGCTGTTCGCGATGATGGCGATGAAGAACCTCGCGCAGGGCGCACAGGGACTGCCGACCATCGTCACCTACGCGCTGGGGGCCACCCTCGGTGACGTCTTCCTCGCCTGCTCGGCCATCGCCATCACCGTGTGCGCGCTGGCCGTGCACACCGCCGGTATCCGGATCATGTTCACGATGGCCCGTGACGGTCGGCTGCCGTTCGGCTCGAAGGTGGCGCGGGTGTCGGGCAAGTCGCGTACCCCGATCGTGCCAGCGCTGGTGATCGGGGTGCTGACGCTTGCCCTCCTGGTGATCAACATCGGCAACCAGCGGGTGTTCCTGGTGCTGACCTCTGTCGCGATCATCCTGTTCTACGTCGCCTACATGTGCGTTACGGCACCGCTGTTGCTGCGGCGGATGCGTGGTGAGTGGCCGCGGCCTGGGCATGGCCCGTATTTCTCACTCGGCGGAGCGGGGCTGGCGGTCAACGTCGTCGCCGTGCTCTACCAGACCGTGGTCGTGATCAACCTGGCCTGGCCGCGTCCGGACGTCTACGGCGCCGACCACTGGTACTTCCAGTACGGCGCGTTCGTCTTCCTCGGCGGCATCGTGCTGATCGGCGGGCTCTACTACGCGTCGACCCAGCGCGGCCGCACGCCCGAGGTGCTCGCCCAGCACCGCGCCACGTCGGGCGCACCTCCTCGGTGAGTGGTGCGCGTTCGGTGTCCGGTGGTGCGATATTTCGCGCCACGCAGGGACAACGCGCCACTGACCGTGAGCGATCAGCTGACGACCTCGGCGCCCAGCCCGGCGAGCTTGTGCTCGAAGTCCTCGTAGCCGCGCGCGATGATGTCGATGCCGCTCACCGTGGACGTGCCCTCGGCCGCCAGCGCGGCAATCAGGTACGAGAACCCGCCGCGCAGGTCGGGGATCTCGAGCTCGGCGCCGTGCAACTTGCTTGGGCCCGAGATCACCGCCGAGTGGACGAAGTTCCGCTGCCCGAAGCGGCACGGCAGGCCGCCGAGGCACTCCGGGTAGAGCTGGATCGTCGCGCCCATGGCGCTGAGCGTGGAGGTGAAGCCGAGCCGGTTCTCGTACACCGTCTCGTGCAGGATCGACAGCCCGGACGCCTGGGTCAGCGCGACGGCGAGCGGCTGCTGCCAGTCGGTCATGAACCCGGGGTGGACGTCGGTCTCCAGCGCGATCGCGCGCAGTTCGCGTCCCGGGTGCCAGAAGCGAATTCCGGCCTCGTCGTCGACCAGGTACTCGCCGCCGACCCGCCGGAAGACATTGAGGAAGGTCGTCATGTCGGCCTGCCGGGCGCCGGCCACCATCACGTCGCCCCCGGTGGCGAGTGCCGCGGCCGCCCAGGACGCCGCCTCGATGCGGTCGGGCATCGCGCGGTGCGTGTAGCCGACGAGCGTGTCCACGCCGGTGATGCGGATGACGCGGTCGGTGCTGACCTCGATGATCGCGCCCATCTTCTGCAGGATCGCGATGAGGTCCATGATCTCGGGCTCGACCGCGGCGTTGCGCAGCTCGGTGACACCCTGCGCGCACACGCCGGTGAGCAGCGTCTGCTCGGTCGCGCCGACGCTGGGGTAGGGCAGCTCCAGCTTGGCGCCGCGCAGCCCGTCCGGCGCGGTGATGTGCAGTCCGTCGGCGGCCTTGTCGACGACCGCGCCGAATGTCCGCAGCGCCTCGAGGTGGAAGTCGATCGGACGGTCGCCGATGCGGCAGCCGCCGAGATCGGGGATGAACGCGCGACCCAGCCGGTGCAGCAGCGGCCCGCACAGCAGTACGGGGATGCGGCTCGACCCGGCATGCGCGTTGATCGCGGCGACGTCCGCGCGCTCGACGTCGACCGGATCCATGACGATCTCGCCGCCGCCGACGTCCCGGGTGACGGCCACGCCGTGCAGCGCGAGCAGGCTCGAGACGATGCCGACATCACTGACCTCGGGGACGTTGCGCAGGCGGCTCGGAGTCGTGCCCAGCAGCGCTGCGACCATCGCCTTGGGCACGAGGTTCTTCGCCCCACGGACGCTCACCGTTCCCTCAAGGGGCCTGCCACCACGCACCGTCATTGTCGCCATGCGCCCCAGTGTGGCCTCCGGGGAGGGCCGGCCACGGTAAGGCACCCAGCGTCCCGTGTCGGTGGCCGCTCGGATGTGGCAGACTGACGACGTGCGTTTCTCGCTCATCATCGTCTAGCGCGTCGGTATCAGTTCCCCACCGACGCGCTCAACCCTTCGCCTCCAGGCGGGGGGTTTTTTGTTTGCCGTTCGACCCGCACACCGAAGGATCACGATGCAGACCGACGCCTTCCACGTCTTCGACACGACCCTGCGCGACGGAGCGCAGCGCGAGGGCATTACCTATTCCGTCGCCGACAAGCTGGCCGTCGCCCGGCTGCTCGACCAGATCGGAGTCGGCTTCATCGAGGGCGGCTGGCCTGGCGCCATGCCGAAGGACACCGACTTCTTCGCCCGCGCAGCGGCCGGCGAACTGACGCTGCGGCATGCGGTGCTGGTCGCCTTCGGCGCTACGCGCAAGGCCGGCGTCAAGGTCGAGGACGACCGGCAAGTGCGGGCGCTGCTCGATTCACTGGCGCCGGTCGTCACGCTCGTGGCCAAGTCCGACGTCCGGCACGTCGAGCGGGCTCTGCGCACGACGCTCGAGGAGAACCTGGCGATGGTGCGCGACACGGTCGCGTTCCTGCGTGCCGATGGCCGGCGGGTCTTCCTCGACTGCGAACACTTCTTCGACGGTTACCAACACGATCCCGACTACGGCGTGCGCGTCCTCGATGCGGCCGCGAGCGCCGGTGCGGACGTCGGGGTTCTCTGCGACACGAACGGCGGCATGCTCCCGATGGGCGTGCACGACGTCGTGTCCGACGTGCGGCGTCGCGCCGGTATCCGGCTCGGTATCCACACCCAGGACGACACGGGTTGTGCGGTGGCCAACACCCTGGCCGCCGTGGATGCCGGCGTGACGCACGTACAGGGCACGGCCAACGGCTACGGGGAGCGGGCCGGCAACGCCAACATCTTCTCCGTCATCGGCGGCCTCGTCACCAAGATGGGTCACGACGTCCTGCCTGACGGTTGCCTCGCCGAGATCCAACGCGTATCGCACGCGATCGCCGAGATCGCGAACCTGGCCCCGGACACCCATGCCCCCTACGTCGGCGCGGCGGCGTTCGCCCACAAGGCCGGTTTGCACGCGTCCGCGATCAAGGTGGACCCGGAGCTGTACAACCATCTCGACCCGACCGTCGTCGGTAACGGTCAGCGCATCTTGGTCACTGAGATGGCCGGACGCGCGTCGGTCGAATTGAAGTCGGCCGAGCTGGGTGTGGACGTCACTACGCGTCCGGACGTCGTCGGCACGGTCGTCGAGCGAGTCAAGGCGCGCGAAGCCGACGGCTGGTCCTACGAGGCGGCCGACGCGTCCTTCGAACTGCTGGTCCGCGATGAACTGGGGGAGACGAACGCGCCGTTTCTCGTCGAGTCCTACCGCGTGATCGTCGATCGCGGCGTCGACGGCTCGATGATCAGCGAGGCGACGGTGAAACTGCACGCCGGCGGCAACCGGGTGATCTCGACCGAGGAAGGCAACGGCCCCGTCAACGCGCTCGACCGCGCTCTGCGCAAGGCCCTCCACCGCGCGTACCCGCAGCTGGCGAAGATGGAACTCACCGACTACAAGGTCCGCATCATGCCCGGACGGCCCGGTACGGACGCGGTGACGCGCGTGTTGATCGAGACCTCGGACCACGAGCACGAGTGGACGACCGTGGGCGTGCACGCGAACGTCATCGAGGCGTCCTGGCTGGCGTTGCACGACGCAGTGCGGTTCGGATTGAGAGTGGCGCCCCCCGATGTGTGACCGTTAGAAACCTGGTGACGGCCTGCCCGCCGTAGGCGTCGGTCGCGGTGACGGTCGGGAACCGGCTGCGCTCGCGTCGGCCGGCACGGGCGCGACGCCTGCGGAGCGAACCGACGCGAGGACGCACGTCGTGCACGAGTGCGTGCACTCGACGCCGTGCCCGTCCTGCTCGCACGGGTCGTCGGTCACGTGCAGTTCGGTGGGGTCGTGCTCGTGGCCGCAGTCGCACAGCCGCCCGCCGCGAGCCTTCACGGCCTGTTCGATCACGGCGTCGAGGGTCGCCTCCGCGAGGTCGGCCTTGATGGAGTGCGAGACGCCCCACGCCATCCAGGCGAGCAGGACGGCGACGGCGAGCGCGATCGCCACGAACGCCTGGATGACGCCCGTCGGTCTACCGGTCTCGGCCACGGCGCTGACCGCGACGAACAGCACCGCGAACAGACCCAGCGTGGCGGCCAGTTGGCGACGTTTCGACGCAGGGATGCGCGACAGCGAGGAACTCACAACACACGATTATGCGCGAAGGGACGGGCTGCTCTCGACCGGTGGGCGGCGGGCGGGCACGCGCTATGTCCGCACCGGTAGCCTCGGGGACCGTGCGTATCGCCCGCTTCGTCCATCCCGGTTCGCCCACCGCGCAGTCCGGAGTTGCCTGGGGAACAGTCGAGGGTCCGGCCGGCGCCGCGCCCGAGGAGCTGACCGTTGCCGCGATCGAGGGGCATCCGTTCGGTCCGTTGTCGTTCACCGGCGACCGCTGGGCCTTCCCGGACGTCCGGTTGCTGTCGCCGTTCCTGCCGAGCAAGGTCGTCGCACTGGGCAAGAACTACGGTGATCACATCGAGGAGATGGCGCCGGAGGGAAGCTTGCGACCCGAGGATTTAGCACGGATGGCGCCGACAGGTACCCCTCTGATCTTCATGAAGCCTTCGACGTCGGTGATCGGCGAGGGCGACTCGATCCGGCTGCCCGCTTCGTCGGACGAGGTGCACTACGAGGGCGAGCTCGCCGTCGTGATCGGTACCCCGGCCCGCAACGTCCGGCGTGAGGACGCGTTCAAGCACGTCTTCGGCTACTGCGCAGCCAACGACGTCACCGCCCGCGACCAGCAGCGCGACGACGTGCAGTTCACCCGCGCGAAGAGCTATGACTCCTTCTGCCCGCTCGGTCCATGGGTCGAGACGGTGCTGGACCCGGCGGACCTGCGCCTCGTGACGCGGGTGAACGGCGCGGTGCAGCAGGACGGCCGCACCAGCCAGATGATCCACGACATCCCCACGCAGCTCGCCTTCATCGCATCGATCATGACGCTGCTGCCCGGCGACGTGGTGCTCACGGGAACCCCGGCCGGCGTCGGGCCGGTCGTCGCCGGCGACACGGTCACCGTCGAGATCGAGGGCATCGGCACGCTGACCAACCCGGTCCGAAAGGCATGAGCGAGGCCGTCCGCGTGCGGTTCTGCCCGTCACCGACCGGCGACCCGCACGTCGGACTGATCCGCACTTGCCTGTTCAACTGGGCCTACGCCCGGCACACCGGCGGCACGTTCGTGTTCCGGGTCGAGGACACCGACGCCGCTCGCGACAGCCAGGAGTCCTACGACCGGTTGCTGGACGCCCTGCGCTGGCTGGGCATGGACTGGGACGAGGGCCCGGAGATCGGGGGCCCGTACGGTCCGTACCGGCAAAGCGAGCGCCGCGCGATCTATCTGGACATCGTCGAGCAGCTGCGCGCGGCCGGGCACCTGTACGAGTCGTTCACCTCGCCGGAGGAGACCGAGGCGCGGCACCGGGCCAAGGGTGAGGACCCGAAGCTCGGCTACGACAACTTCGACCGTCAGCTGACCGACGCGCAACGCGCCGCCTACCGTGCCGAAGAGCGGCAGCCGGTGCTGCGGTTGCGGATGCCCGACGAGGACATCCCCTGGCACGACGTCGTTCGCGGCGAGCTGACGGTCCGGGTCGAGTCGGTACCGGACTTCGTCGTGATGCGCGCCAATGGCGAGCCGCTCTACCCGCTGACCAATCCGATCGACGACGCGCTGATGAAGATCACGCACGTGCTGCGCGGCGAGGACCTGCTCTCGTCCACCCCGCGCCAGATCGGGCTGTACCGCGCCCTGATCGACATCGGCGTGACCGACACCGTCCCACAGTTCGGGCACCTGCCCTACGTCATGGGCGAGGGCAACAAGAAGCTGTCCAAGCGCGACCCGCAGTCGTCGCTGAACGTTTACCGCGAGGCGGGCTACGTGCCCGAAGGGCTGCTCAACTACCTCGCCCTGCTCGGCTGGTCGATTGCCGACGATCACGACATCTTCTCGATGGCGGAGATGGTGGCGGCGTTCGACGTGCACGACGTCAACGCCAACCCGGCACGTTTCGACCCGAAGAAGTGCGAGGTCATCAACGCCACGCACATCCGGGCGCTGGGCCCCGACGACTTCGCGGCGCGGCTCGGCGCGCAACTGGCGAAAGCAGGTCTGCCCGCCGGCCCCGATGTCCTGGCCGCGAGCGCGCCGCTGGTGCAGGAACGCATCCAGACCCTCGGCGAGGGCGTCGGCATGCTGCGGTTCCTGCTCGTGGCCGAAGCGGACTTCACGGTGGACGAGGCGGCCGCGGCCAAGCAGCTCGGCGAGAAGGGCCGACCGGTCCTCGCCGCCGCCGTGCCTGCGCTCGAGGCACTGGCCGACTGGACGGCACCGGCGATCGAGACCGCGCTCAAGTCCGCGCTCGTCGACGGGCTCGAACTCAAACCCCGCAACGCGTTCGGGCCGATCCGGGTCGCCGTCACCGGCAGCACCGTGTCGCCACCGTTGTTCGAGTCGATGGAGCTGCTCGGCCGGGACCGGTCTCTCTCCCGGCTCACGGCGGCCCACGCGATGGCGTGATGACGTCGTCGAAGCGGCACGATACGACCGTTGCCGTCGTGCTCGGGACCAGGCCCGAGATCATCAAGCTGGCGGGCGTGATCGACGGCCTTGCCGATGCTGCGGTGGTGATCCACACCGGCCAGCACTACGACGACGAACTGTCTCAGATCTTCCTCGACGGCCTCGGCCTGCCCGCTCCGGATCATCGTCTGGACATCGGCGGGCGCACCCGGGCGGAGCAGATCGGCCTCGGGACGGCGGCGATCGCCGGCCTGCTCACAAGGCTGACACCGGCCGCGGTGGTGGTGCAGGGTGACACGAACTCCGCGCTGGCCGGTGCGCTCGCCGCCAACGCCACCGGAACTCCGATCGTCCACGTGGAGGCGGGCCTGCGCAGCTACGACCGAGCGATGCCTGAAGAGCACAACCGGGTTCTCGTCGACCACCTCGCCGACGTGTTGGCGGCTCCGACGCCGGGCGCGGTGGACAACCTCGCCCGCGAGGGGATCACGGGGGAGCGGGTCATGTGCTGCGGCAACACGGTGGTGGAGGCCGTACACCGGCAGCTGCCGGACGCACCGGGACGCGCCGCGCTGCTCGATCACTACGGGCTCCGGCCGACCGGGTTCGTGCTCGCGACCATCCACCGACCGGAGAACACCGACGATCCGGGCGTCCTGTCGCGCATCTTGTCCGAATTGGCCACGCTGCCGCTGCCCGTGCTCCTGCCGCTGCATCCGCGCACGGCCGCTGCGGCACGTGCTGCCGGGCTGCACGACATCCTGGCCCGGCTGCACGTGATCACGCCAGTGGACGGCACCACGTTCCTGGGGCTGGCCGCTGAAGCAGCTGTGCTGGTGTCAGACTCTGGCGGCGTGCAGGAAGAAGTCACCGTCCTGGGCCGGCCGCTGGTGGTCGTGCGCCGATCGACAGAACGCCCAGAGGCGTTCGAGCATCATGCGGTCCTCGTCGCCCCGGACGCGGTGGCGAAAGCCACGAATAGGTACCTAACCGACCTGCCGCGGGTGCTCGCCGACCTCGGAACGCGGCCGAGCCCGTTCGGTGATGGGTCCGCGTCGAGCCGGATCGTGGAAAAGATCGCGCGCGAGTTCCTTGTTAAGCAATAACCAGGTAGTGTCCCGCTCGTTATTCGAATCATCGGGGGGATGATGCGGTCGCGCGATCGTTGCGCGGCCGTACTCGTCTCCACATGATGTCATCCGCGAAAGGACCCGCCATGGATGTCCGGCCCAGGAACGCGCTTCGGTTTAGCGCGGCCGTCACTTCGGTCAGCGCTCTGCTGCTGATCGCCGCCGCCCCCGCCCTTGCTGCCGATCCCGGCGCCAACTCCTCCGCGTTCGGAATCAAGGCCACGGTGCTCAGCGGCGCTGTCAACGTGCCGCCGACGCCGACGAGCACTTTCCCGCCTGGTGGAACCACCCACCTCGCCAACGTCGACCTTGGCGCACTCGGAACGGTCGGCGCGTCCAACGCGACGACCGCCGGTGACAGCACAGCCGGGACCTCGTCGGCCACCGGCAGCGTGGCGAACGTCGCGCTGTTGAAAAACGCGCTGACCGGTTTTCCGGCGGTGAGCGCCGATCTCATCAGCGCAACGTGTAGCGACACAGCACCGGCCGACCCCACCGGGTCGTCGACCTTCACCAATGCCAGCGTCGGCGGCACCGCGATCGTCGATGTCAAGCCGGCCCCCAACACAAAGTTGCTCAACCTCGGCCCGCTGCTGGTCGTGACGCTTAACGAACAGACCCTCTCGAACGGCGTGCTCACGGTCAACGCGCTGCACGTTCAGCTCGGCCCGATCCTGAACGGGCAGGCCAGCCTGGCCGACGTGATTATCGGTCAGGCGGTATGCGGGCCGAACACTGCGCCTCTCGCTACCCCGGCCTTCTCCTTCCAGGACCTTTGGCCCGTCCTCGGCGCCCTGGCTATCGTGGCCCTGATCGGTTACGGATCCGTGGCGGGCGTCCGCCGGTTCCGGTCCGCGGTCTGACGCGGCAGGGAGACTGAAGATATGTACGGAGGAAAAGGCGTCGGTGGTGTCGCCGCTGGCGGTGGCTTGGCCGCAACCGGCGGACCGATCGTGATGATGCTGGTGCTGGCACTGATGCTGATGCTCGCGGGGTTGCTCGTGCTGCGCTGGAGCAAGATGCGCGACACTAGGTCGTAATCAGCAGTGCACTCGCCGCCGAGCGGTGCCGCCCCCCTTGTGGTGGGCGGTACCGCTCGCGGTGTTCGTAGGAGAGTAGGTAAGACTGGATGGGCATTACTCTTCTGCAGTTCGTCGCCCTCTTCGTGACGGTGATCTTTCTGGCCTACGTCGCGATGATCGTGCTTCCGTTCCTGCGGCGGCCGCGTACCGAACCCGGCGATGCCGAGGACTTCGACTGGCACTTTCTCGTTCCGGCGCGAGACGAAGCCGAGGTGATCATCGCGACGCTGGACGCCTGCGAGCGCGATTTCCCGGACGCGCAGGTCTGGGTGATCGACGATGCCAGTGAGGACGACACTGCGGCGCTTGTGTTCGGGGTGACACGGCGCAACCCGCGCGTCCACCTGGTCCGCCGATTTCTGCCTGAGGCGCGTACCGGCAAGGGCGACGCCCTCAACGCCGGCTACTTCGCGCTGGACGCCTGGCTGCCTTACAGCGCCGACCGCACTCGCACGATCGTGGCGGTGCTCGACGCCGACGGTCGGCTCGCACCCGACGCGCTCACATACGTTAGTTCGGGCTCGGTATTCGGAGACGCCTCCGTGGGCGCCGCCCAGATTGCCGTACGCATGGAAAACCGCGACGACCTGGGGCTGTTTGCCCAGCCGTCTCGGCTCGGGCTGCGCTTCTCGGCTTTTCTCGTGCGCATGCAAGATTTCGAGTTCATGACGACCATGTCGGCGATGCAGATGCTGCGCGAACGCACCGGCTCGGTCGGGATGGGCGGTAACGGTCAGTTCAGCCGGTTGAGCGCGCTCGACGAGATAGCGCGCCGCTACAAAGAACCGTGGCACAGCGCGTTGCTCGAGGACTACGAGCTGGGCCTGCATATCCTGCTCGTCGGCTACAAGAACCGTTTCGTGTACGACACCTACGTCGAGCAGGAAGGGTTGCTGAGCCTTCGACGCCTCGTCGCTCAACGCGCGCGGTGGGCTCAGGGCACCATGCAGTGCTCGCGATATCTGACCGACATCGTCCGCTCGCCCAACTTCAGCACCGCGGGCCTGGTCGAATCCTGCTACTTCCTGATCACGCCGTGGATGCAGGTCGCCGGGCTTGCCTCATGGCCGTTGCTGATTGTTCTTACCGTCTTCGCGGCCTTTCGCTACCCGGCCGGCCCGGCCGAGTTCCTCAACCAGTTCTGGCCGCTGGCGCTGATCACCCTCATCTTCGGCGCGCTGCCGTTCATCATGTGGGGCCCGATGTATCGCCGGGTGGTGGAGCCACAAGCGAGCCGCTGGCGGGGTTGGCTTCTGGGCATCGGATTTGCCGTATATCTGTACTACACGTACCTCACGACGCCGCGCGCCTTCGCCAGAATATTGCTGCGGCGGAGCGGATGGGTGAAGACTCGTCGCAACGCCGAGACCATCGGACCAGGTCGGGTGGCCAGTGACATCTGACGCGATGGGCCGGCCGCGCCGCTCGCAGCTGGCGACCCTGCACTACACCCTGCCGACCATCGGGGCTGATCACGCCCGTCGCCGTCGCTCGCCGGCCGGCGTCGTCGCCGGCTCGGTGATGATCGCACTCGCCGTCTGGCTGGTGGTACAGAACGACATGTTTCGGGCGTTCGAGGCGCGGATGGTCACCCCGGTGGCCGCCCTCGTCGTCGGTGGGCGCGACCCGGTCCGTGTGAGCGACACCGTCTACTTCGCCCTCGGGACATCGCGCCGCTTCGGGCTGCAGCTCACCGACGAGTGCACGTCGGCCCTGCTGCTCATCCCGCTCTTGGTCATGATGGGGTGCTTCGCCATCTTCTCTAGGCTGAGCCTGCGTCGCCAGCTGCTGGCCGTGCTCAGCGGGGCCTGCCTCATCGTCGCCGTGAACATCGCCCGCACGGTCCTCATCGCGTACTCGACGTGGCGGTGGGGAATCCATTCCGGTTACGAGTACAGCCACGTGTTCATCGGCTCGGCCTTCTCACTCGTGGGCTTTGTCGGTGCGATGTTGCTTGCCTTGTGGATGCTGGTGCGCAGGGACCGCCCGAAGCGCGCGGTCGCGTTCGCCGCGGAAGGCGTGTCGGCGGGACCGGCTGTCCTCGGCCGGGTCGGCAGGCGTCGCGTCGGTCGCGGGACGAGAGCCGCAGCCGGGGTCGGCGGGGCGGGAGACGAGCCGGCGGTGGTCGAACCAGCGGCCGACTCGGACGTGACATTCGCAGCCGAGATCGGCGATCACTCGAATGCGCAGGTTACTGCCGCGCGGGCCGAGCTGTTCCGGCTGCGGGAAACCTACGAAGGTGAGCTCGCCCATCTGCGGGATCGTTTCGATCACCACCTCGTCAGCGCGCAGGAACGCGAGCGGCGCGCGCTGGATCGAAGCGCAGCGCTCGAGACCGCGCTGGAACAGGCCAAGTCGCGATTGGCCGAAGCGGAGTCGCAATCGGCGGAGTCGCAACCGGCGCAGGAGCAGGCCGAGGTGCCCGTGTCGGGAACCGGAACCGAAACGCCGGCTGTCGACGCCGGTCGCCACGCGTACAGGACGCCGTCGCCGGACGATCTCAGGGATCTGCTCGCCGACGTGCAAGACCGCATCGCGGCGCTCGCGGAGCGAGTCCACCCCTAGCGACATCGCGAGACGCCGGCGGCGGTGCCGTCCTACGCGCTGCCGTTCCTTCGTCCCGAGACCGTTCGCGAGCAACCCGCCGGTGCGGGCTGTGCCCACTAACATCGGGTCATGGCTGATCCCGTAATCCTGCGCTCGTCGCGCACGTATCCGGTACCGCTCGAGCAGGCTTTCGACCTCGTGCTCCCTGCGGCGCTCGAGCGGTTCTTCACGCGGCGTTACGGACCCATCCCACCCATCAAAGGGGTCGAAGGCCAGCAGGGGTTGTGGGGCACGGTCGGGCAGACGCGCACCGTCCGCCTCGCCGACGGCGGTTCCATGCGCGAGGAACTCGTCAGCGTCGATCGGCCGAACTCGTTCGGCTACCGGTTGACCGACCTGACCGGTCCGCTGAAGCCGCTCGCGTCGAGCGTCGAGGGCCTGTGGTCCTTCGCACCGGCCGGTTCCGGAGTCCGGATCTCGTGGCAGTGGACGGTGCACCCCGTGTCGCGGCTCGGTGCTCTGGCTCTGCCGGTCTTCGGGCGGTTCTGGCACGGTTACGCGCGGCAGGCCCTCGAGCAGCTCGAGACGTTGCTCCTGCCCGCCTGACTGATAGCAAGCAGGAACAGTTGTCTGCGTCACACCCGGATCGCACGATGACGGTAATACTGTCACAGTCACCGACGGAAAGGTCCGAGAGCATGAGCCCTGCCCGACCAGCGTGGAGCGACGACGACATCGAAGCGTTCCGCGAACTTGCCAACAACTTCATGAGCAAGGAGTGCGCGCCGAACGAGCAGCGGTGGGGCGAGCAGCAACACATCGACCGTGAGGTCTGGAACAAGGCCGGCGAGCTCGGGCTGCTGTGCCCGTCGATCCCTGAGCAGTATGGCGGCGGCGGCGGCAGTTTCGCGCTCGAGGCCGTCATGATGGAGGAGCAGACCCGCACGCTCTCGCCGAGCCTGGGCACCTCCGTGCACAGCACGATCGTCGCTCACTACATCAACGGCTACGGCACCGAGGAGCAGAAGCAGCGCTGGTTGCCCAAGATGGCCACCGGTGAGCTGGTCGGCGCGGTGGCGATGACAGAACCGGGCACCGGCTCCGACCTGCAGAGCGTCAAAACCAAGGCCATCAAGACCGGCAGCGAGTACGTCATCGACGGCTCGAAGACCTTCATCACCAACGGCCTGCTCGCGAACCTCATCGTGGTGGTCGCGAAGACCGATCCGGCGAACGCGGGCAAGGGCATCTCGCTCGTCGTCGTGGAGACGGATGGCGTCGAGGGCTTCAGCCGCGGCCGGCTGCTCCGCAAGATCGGCCAGCACGGCCAGGACACCGCGGAATTGTTCTTCGACAGCGTCCGCGTGCCGGCCGCCAACCTGCTCGGCACCGACGAGGGCCAGGGCTTCATCCAGCTGATGCAGCAGCTGCCTCAGGAGCGCCTGGCGATCGCAGTCGCCGCCGTCGCCGCCATCGAGGTCGCGCTGGAGCACACGATCAAGTACACGAAGGACCGCCAGGCGTTCGGCAAACCGGTCTTCAACTTCCAGAACACCAAGTTCAAGCTCGCCGAGATGGCCACCACTGCAAAGATCGCCCGGGTGTTCCTGGACGACTGCATCGCCAAGCACATCCGTGGTGAGCTCGACATCCCCACGGCGTCGATGGCTAAATGGTGGACCACGCAGATGCAGTGCGATGTCGCTGACGAGTGCCTGCAGTTCTTCGGCGGCTACGGCTACATGGAGGAGTACCCGATCTCGCGGATGTACACCGATTCGCGGATCCAGAAGATCTACGGCGGGACGAACGAGATCATGAAGGAGATCATCTCCCGCTTCCTCTGACCTGGCCGCCTCCTCGACATTTCTCTGTTGTCGTTGCCTTCGAGCTGGAGGTCGCGGCGCGCTGTTCTCTTCTCCTTTCAGTGCCGGTGCCGGTGCTGACGCCGGCGCCGGCACAACACTGTTTTGTGACGCCTCGGACGCGTCGGGTAGAGTCTGACGCTGGCCCTGAGGGAAGTTCTGATGGGTCTGCCAGTGGGGTATGGGGTAATTGGCAGCCCAACTGATTCTGGTTCAGTTAGTCTAGGTTCGAGTCCTGGTACCCCAGCGCAGGACAGGTAGAGATTCTGGGGCCCCATCGTCTAGTGGCCCAGGACGCCGCCCTCTCAAGGCGGTAGCACGGGTTCGAATCCCGTTGGGGCTACACACTTACGCACCTACACCCCTCGTGCCGGTGAGATGATCCTTCCGTGGAGGGAAACAGCGAACGAGAATTCGGCGCGATCCATAACCACGGGCTGGTGCGGGTCGCCGCGGCGACGCCGATGGTGGTGACCGCTGATCCGGCCCGCAACGCGGAGGCGACGATCGCGTTGGCCCGCAGTGCACACGCCGACGGAGTGGATGTCGTCGTATACCCCGAACTCGGCTTGTCCTCGTACGCGATCGACGACCTGCACCTGCAGGATGCGTTGCTGGACGCGGTCGATGACGCGGTCGGTGCCGTGTGCGAAGCGACGCGTGATCTTGGGCCGTTACTGCTGGTGGGCGCGCCCCTTCGCCGGCGCGGGCGGCTCTACAACACCGCGGTGGCGATCTCGCACGGACGCATACTCGGCGCGGTACCCAAGACGTATTTGCCGAACTACCGCGAGTACTACGAGAAGCGCTGGTTCGCGCCGGGCGCCGGGGTCACCGGGCTGGAGATCTCGGTGGCCGGGCAGGTCGCGCCGTTCGGTACCGACCTGATCTTCGCCGCGACGGACCTGCCCGACCTCGTCGTCGGCGTCGACATCTGCGAGGACTACTGGGCGCCGATCCCACCGTCCTGCTACGCGGCGCTGGCCGGGGCGACGCTGCTGGCCAACCTGTCCGCGTCGAACATCGTGGTGGGCAAGTCGGCCGATCGTGCGTACCTGTCCGCTGCCCAGTCGGCGCGCACCATGGCGGCCTACGTGTACTCGGCCGCCGGAGCGGGCGAGAGCACCACGGACCTCGCCTGGGACGGCCAGGGGACGATCCACGAACTCGGGGAGCTGCTCGCGCAGTCCGAACGGTTCGTCGAGGAACCGCAGCTGCTCGTCGCCGACGTCGACCTCGGGCGCGTCCGGCTGGAGCGGATGCGTACCCCGACCTTCAACGACAATGTGGTGCTGGAGAACCATCCGGAGCGCCGCTTCCGTACCGTCGAATTCCAGCATCAACCCCACCGTCGTGACGTCGGCCTGCGCCGCGAGCAGCGCCGCTTCGCGTTCGTGCCCGATACGCCCGAGCGGCTCGATCTGGACTGCTACGAGGCGTTCAACATCCAGGTGCACGCGCTGGCCCGACGGTTCCGCGCCGCCGGCGACAAGATGGTCATCGGCGTCTCAGGTGGGCTCGACTCGACCCACGCGCTGATCGTGGCGGCCAAAGCGTGCGACCGCCTCGGCGTGTCCCGCTCGTCGATCCTGGGCTACACCATGCCCGGGTTCGCGACCGGGGAGGCGACCAAGGACAACGCCTGGGCGCTGATGCGCGCGCTCGGCGTCGACGCGGCCGAGATCGACATCCGGCCGGCCGCGCGTCAGATGCTCGCAGATATGGGCCATCCGTTCGCGAGGGGCGAGCCGGTCTATGACGTGACGTTCGAGAACGTCCAGGCCGGGCTGCGTACCGACTACCTGTTCCGGCTGGCCAACCAGCACGGCGGTTTCGTGGTGGGAACCGGTGATCTCAGCGAGTTGGCGCTCGGCTGGTGCACGTACGGCGTGGGGGATCAGATGAGCCACTACGCCGTCAACGCCGGCGTGCCCAAGACACTGATCCAGTACCTGATCCGGTGGGCGATGACGTCTGGTCAATTCGATCGCGCCACCAGCGACCTGCTCACCGCCATCCTCGACACCGAGATATCGCCCGAGCTCGTGCCCGCAGACGAGGAGACGGGGGCGATGCAGAGCACCGAGGACCGGATCGGACCGTACGAGCTGCACGATTTCTTCCTCTTCCACCTCCTGCGCTACGGCCTGGCGCCGTCCAAGGTGGCTTTCCTCGCCTGGCACGCGTGGCGTGATGCCGAAGCGGGCCGCTGGCCAGCAGGCTTTCCCGCGGACGAACAGCACGCCTACGACCTGGCCACGATCGTCCGGTGGCTGCGCGAGTTCCTCGACCGCTTCTTTCGGGTGTCCCAGTTCAAGCGCTCGGCGTTGCCCAACGGGCCGAAGGTTTCAGCCGGTGGGGCGCTGTCGCCCAGGGGTGACTGGCGCGCTCCGTCCGACGCCAGCGCGGCGGCCTGGCTCGCGGAGCTGGAGCGCAACGGGCCTGCGCTGTAGACAGCCCGCTCCAGACAGCCCGCTCCAGACAGCCCGCTCCAGACAGCGCCGCGGAGCCGGACGCGGGCACGATGTTGTCGGTGCCCGGGTCGACAATGGGGCGATGCCGTCTTTCCCGCGTCGCGAGCCGAGGCCGGGATCGTTCCAGCTTCTCGACGGCCGGCTCGTGCGCGTGGTCGACGGGCACTTCGTCGACCACGCGGAGAACCCTGAACTCCGGGCCTTGATCGGGTTGCGGGATGCCGCGCTGCGGCTGCTCGCTCTCGAAGCCGACGCCGCGCTGCCCGACGAGGATCTGATACCCACCCGCGGCACCGCGCGGCGGCGATACGAGCAGTACGTCAACACCTGGGGTCCCCTGAACCGTGGGGCGCTTCGCGAGGAGAAGGCGGACGCGCAGACCGGTCTGCCGCTGTCCAGCTGGCGGCGTCCGGACCTCGGCGGTTTCGGCAGCGACCCTGACTACCTCACCGTGATCGCCCTCGAGACCTACGACACCGAGACCGCGACGGCAGCACCGGCCGCGATCCTCACCCGCCGCGTCAACGGTCACCCGCGTCCGGTGCGCCGGGTCGCGAACGCGCACGAGGCGCTCGCGGTCAGCCTCGGCGAGGGGAGCGTCGACCTCGCTCGGATCGCCGGCCTGCTCGGTCTGCCGAATGAGGCGGCGGCGCTCGCTGCGCTGAGCGAACTCGTCTTCGCGGATCCTGAACTCGGCGGGCGGTGGGTCGCCGCGCGCGAATACCTGACCGGTGACGTCCGGGCCAAGCACGACCACGCCATGGCCGCGGCCGGCGGCGATGCTCGCTACCAGCGCAACGTGGCCGCGCTCGCGGCGGTGACGCCTCGCGACCTAGGCCCGACCGACATCTCGGTGGGCCTCGGCGCGCCGTGGGTGGCGCCCGGTGACATCGAGGACTTCGTCCACGAGGTCATGGGCGGGCGGGTGAAGGTGTGGCACCTGCCATCGGCCGCGATGTGGAAGATCGTCCCGACCGGACGGGTCCCGGCCGCGGCGCACTCCACGTACGGCACGTCGCGCATGAACGGTTACGCGCTCGTCACCGCGGGACTGAACGGCAGGCTCCCGATCGTCTGGGACACCGAGCGGGAGATGGGCCGTACCCGCCGCGTCCGCAACGGCGAGCAGAGTCTGGCCGCGCAAGAAAAGCTCGCCGCGATCCAGGCGCGCTTCGCGACGTGGGTGTGGGAAGACGCCGGACGCTGTGCGCGGCTGTGCGCGGAGTACAACCGGCGCTTCAACTCCCACATCGAGCGACCCCACGACGGGTCGCAGCTGACGTTTCCGGGGCTGGCGGACGGGATCGAGCTGTGGCCCTGGCAGCGCGATATCGTCGCTCGGATCATCTCGTCCCCGGCGACGCTGTGCGGCCATGCGGTCGGGGCGGGCAAGACGCTGTCGATGGTGTGCACCGCGATGACGGCGCGAAGACTCGGGCTCGCCCGCAAACCCCTGATCACCGTGCCGACCCACCTCGTCGAACAAGCGGCTCGCGAGGCCAGGCAGGCCTACCCGTTCGGCAACTTCCTCATCGCCGGCGAGCATCCGGCCACCGGGCGGCAGGCCGAACTGCTCGCCGCGCGCTGCGCCAGCGGCGACTGGGACGCCGTGATCATGTCCCACCGGATGTTCGCGTCCCTGCCCGTCGAGCCCGAGACGGAGCTCGCCTGGCTGCAGGAACGCAGGGACGCCGTCGACGCCGACCTGCGCGCCGGGCGCGGAGGGCGCTTCGGGCGCACCGAACTGCGCCGCCGGCTGGCCGCGATCGGCAAGCAGCTCGAGCGCCTGGCCGACCCGGCCCTCGCCCGGCCGAGCGTGCCGTTCGAGGCACTGGGGGCGGATCTGCTCCTGGTCGACGAGGCGCACTACTTCAAACGGCTGCCGATCACGTCGCGGCACGAGGGCATCTCGTTCGGCTCCTCCCAACGGGCCGTCGACCTGCTGCTGAAGGTCCGGACGCTGCGGGGCCGCCGTCCGGCGCTGCCCACGGTGGCGTTGTTCACCGGCACGCCCTGGTCGAACACCATCGCCGAGACGTTCGTCTGGCAACGGTTCCTACAACCCGACGTCCTGGCCGACGCCGGTGTCGAGCACTTCGACGCGTGGGCCGCGGTCTTCGTCGACTACGAAACCACCGTCGAGGTGACGCCCGATGCGTCCGGCTTCCGGACGGCCGCGCGCCCGAGCCGGATCCGCAACCTTCCCGAGCTGCGCTCGATGTTCGACCGTTGTGCCGACGTCCTCGGCGCCGAGGTATTGGACCTGGAACGCCCGGCGCGCGCCGAACGGACGGTCGTGTGCGTCCCGACCCCGCGGCAGTTGGACTACGTGCGCAGCCTGGCCGCACGTGCCGACAAGATCCGCCGCGAACCCCTGAAGCCCCGTCCTGGTGACGACAACATGCTCGTGCTCTGCACCGACGGGCGACGAGCGGCGCTCGACCCGAATCTCGTCGGTATCGCCGAACCGGCCAGCAAGGTCAGCGCGATCGCCGATCACGTCGCGCGGATCCATCGCGAGGTCCCCGGCGTGCTGCAGCTGGTCTTCTGCGACCAAGGCACGCCGGGCAGGTACGGCCTGCAGACCTACAGCCGATTGCGCATCGAACTCGACGCCCGCGGGGTGCCCCCCGACCGGGTGCGCTGGGTACACGAGGCGAACAGCGCTTCGGCGCGTGCGGCACTTTTCGCCGCGTGCCGTTCGGGTGAGGTGTCCGTGCTCATCGGTTCGACCGACAAGCTCGGCGTCGGGACGAACGTGCAGACCCGCCTTCGGGCGGTGCACCACGCAGACGCGCCGTGGCGTCCCTCGGACATTGAACAACGCGAAGGTCGCGCGTTCCGCCCGGGCAACCTCAACCCGGTCGTCGAGGTCGTACGCTACGTCACCGAGGGCACCTTCGATGCGTATATGTGGCAGACGCTGCAGCGCAAGGCGCGCTTCATCGAGCAACTCCTGCATCGCGACTCCGAGCACCGCCACGTCGACGACCTCGGCGACACCGTCCTCACGTTCGCCGAGGTGAAGGCCCTGGCCACCGGCAATCCGGTGCTGCTCGAGCAGGCGCAAGCGGCGGCGGACGTCAGGCGCCTGCAAGTCCTGCGCTCGGTCGATCTGCAGTCGGTCACCGCGGCGCGGGCGACGATCACCGAGGCCGAGCGCGCGCAAGCCGACGCCATGCGGCTGGCAGCGATGCTGCGCGCGGCGCGGGATCGATTGGCCGGCCACGGCGCGCTCGACGGCGATGGCTCGGCCGCGGACGCCGTGCGCGCCGCCGCGGTCGAGCTGTACGCCCGGCTGGTCCGCGCTGGGCTCGACCGCGATCCCGGCCCGATCCGCGCGCCGTGGCGCGGCCTGGGCGCCGAGCTCCTGCCCGTCGGCGGCTGGGCCACCGATCGTCCCGACGCCGTGTCGTTACGCGTCACCGTCGGGCATCGGCGGGTGGACGAGATCGTGCTCGCTCGAGCCCGGATCGCTCGCAACGCCGAATCATGCGCACGCGCGGTCGTGCGCTCGCTCGAACGCTGGGCCACCGCACTGGACGCACGGATCACCGAGGTGGCCGCCGCGGCCGCGGCGGCGTACGACGTTGCGCAGGACGCGCAGCAGGTGGTCGACGGCTATCGCTTCGAGCGCGCCGACGAACTCGCCCGCGCCGAGGCCAGGCTGGGCGAGATCGACACCGCTCTCGAGTCGTCGGTGCAGGAGCGGTGGCGCCGAAAACGGTAACCGCCGGTCAGCCGTCCTTGGCTTCCGACCACCGGCGGACGACGCTTATGTCGGCGACGAACCGGACCTTCGTCCGACCTGCCTGCCAGCGGTATGCGGTTTCGTCCAGGCACGAACGCAACAGCTCGACGGTGACGTCGGCGTGTTCGACCGCGACCTGCACCAGCAACTCGTCGTGCAGGCACAGCACGATGCGGGCGCCCAGCGCTGCGGCGCGCGCGCGGACGGTGACGGCCCAGACCTTGAAGAACTCTGCCGCAGCCCCCTGCACCACGGCGTTGCGTGCGTACCGGCCCCGGGCGCCCTGCGCGCTGCGGACACCGTCCTCGTCTAGGTCCCTCGCGAGTGCGCCCATGCGCACCAGGCGCCCGCCGTGGGTGCGGACGTCCCGCCCGGCGCGACCGTCCTCGTAGGCGTTGTCGAGATAGCGCATCGCCACCGGGTAGGCGCTGGTGAGCCCGCGCAACGCCTCGCCCGCGGTGCCGGACGTCTGCCCGTACATCGCGGCCAGAACGGCCACCTTCGCGACGGGACGGGCTACCCCGAGCCGAGTGGCGACGGGGGAGTAGAGGTCGTCGTCCAGCCCTGCTCGAGCCAGGCCGGGATCGCCGGACACGACCGCCAGCACCCGAGGCTCGACCTGGCCGAGGTCGGCGCGCACGAAGACGTGCCCGGGCTCGGCGGCGACTGCCGCCCGAAGATCTGCCGGCAGGTTGTGCAGGCCGGCTCCGGCGGTCATCCGCCCGGCCGCGCCGTCGCTACCCAGCCAGGCCCCGCGCAACCGCCCACCGCTCACGTTGACGTCGAGCCAGGTGAAGCCGTACGTGGTGGCGATGCGCTCGGCCTTGCGCCACTGCAGCAGGGCCGCGACGAGGGGGTGGGCGCCGCGCCACGGTTCCAGCCGCCACGAACGCGTGTCCGCGACGTTGATCCCGACCTGCACCAGCATGGCCTTCACCTGGGCAGGATTGCGCAGATCGACTGAAGTGTTGCCGGCGTGCGCCAGCACGGCAGCGTCGCGCGCGGTGCGCAGGCGTTCGATGTCGGCGGCGTCTCGCGGCCTGGGGCCGGCCGCCGCGGAGATGAGTTCCTCGGCGCGGACGACATCGAGGGGCAGGCCGTCGTACTGAAGTTCGGCGCACAACAGTTCGGCCGCAGATTCCGACCACGCCGTGAACAGCGGATCGCCGCCCGCCGGTGGCTCGGCGAGCAGACGACGTTGGCCAAGAGCGCACCACAATGCGATGCCGCTCCACGTTGCGAGCCGACCAGCATCACGTCGCCAGCCGCCGCTAGACCACTCCGGACGCAGGTAGCCGTCCGGACGCACCGGGTCGTCCGGGTCGTCCCCGTCGTCACCGTGGTCGCCGAGCAGCTCGAGCTGGCCCATGGTCGGTACCCCGGCCGTCGGTAGTGGCGGACGGCCGCCCACGCTGTCGCAGCCATCGGCCGGGAGCCGCCGAACAGCAGCTGGTGCACAGCGCTCACGTCCCAGCACGCGCTCGGCCGGACGCCGGCAGCGACGAACAGTTCGGGTGTCGGCCGGCCCCACCAGCACCAGCGCGGCTGGAGTTGGGCCTCGATCTCGGCGACGGCGCTGCACGGATCGTCGGTCGCCAACGCCCAACTGCGACTACCGCTGCCGGTTTCGGCGGCCAGGCCCAGCCCGACCCCGGTCGCCGGCACGACCCCCAACAGCGACCCGCGCCCGACTCCGGCCGCGGTCAGCTCAGCGACTAGGTGGCTCGGGTCGGGGGTGGGGTTCATGCCCTCACTTCGTTCGGGCCGCCGAAGGCGCCATGCTCTCCGGTCGACCGCTTGCGTTGCTCACGCCCATCGTCGCCCCACCACCGGACAGTGACCCGTCTATCCGCTCGATGTCAGCCCTCGAGCAGTGCGCGCACGAGGTGCAGGGCGATGACGACCGACCTCGTCCGGACGTCGGCGCGTGAACCGGGAACGACAACCCGCCGGGCCAACGTCCGTTCCGAAGTGGACACGCAGAAATGCACGAGGCCGACCGGTTTACCCGCGCTCCCGCCGCCCGGACCGGCGATGCCGGTGATACCTACGCCGATGTCGGCAGCGAGTCGGGTCCGGGCGCCGGCGGCGAGCGCCGCCGCCACCTCTTCGCTCACCGCACCCATCCGCTCGATCAGCGCGCTCGGGACGCCGGCGAGCTCGTGCTTCGCCTGGGCGGAGTAGACGACCAGACCGCCCAGCACGTAGGCCGAGGACCCGGCGCGGTCGGTCAGTCGCCCGGCGAGCAGCCCGGCGGTGCAGGATTCGGCGGTCGCGATCGTGACGCCGCGGGCGAGCAACGTATCCGCGACGACGTCGTCGATCGTGCGGCCGTCCGTCGAGAAGGTGGCGTCGGCGAAGGCATCGACGACCACTTTCGCCAACGCGTCGTAGGCGCCCTGCGCTGCCGGCGCGAAACGGGTGACGATCTCCAGCTCGCCCTCGTGAAGGCACGTGGTGATCTCGAGGCCGTGCAGAGCGTCGCCCTCCCCGCGCAGCACGGCGGCGAGTTCGGACTCCGGCGTGCCCCAGAGACGGATCGTGCGCTGACGCACCTCCTCGCTTCGGGCGAGCGCCGTGCGCACGGCGGGGTGTTCGAGCGCGAGCGCCCACATCGGCTGTAGTTCGCGCGGCGGCCCGGGCAGCACAACGACCGGCGGTCCGGCGCGCCCCGCTGCCACCGGCACGATCAGTCCGGGCGCGGTGCCGATGGGATCGAGCACGCCGGCACCGTGCGGCACGAGCGCCTGCTTGCGGGTTGCGGCAGCGGTCGCCTGCGGGTCCAGGCGCCAGCCTCGACCCGCGCCGAGCCGCTCGATGATGCCCGCGATGTGCCGCTCGAGCGCTTCGTCCACCGCAGCCGGCCGCCCCTGGAACTCGGCCACGACCTGCGCGGTCAGATCGTCCGCCGTGGGACCGAGGCCGCCCGAGGTGATGATCAGATCGACCCCCGAACCGGCGAGGAAGGTCAACACCTGGGCGAGATCGACCGGCCGGTCACCGACTACCACCACGTTCGCGACATCGACCCCCGCGATGCGCAACTGCTCGGCCAGCCAGGGACCGTTGCGGTCGGGCACCCGCCCAGTCAGGACCTCGGTGCCGGTGACGACGATCCCCGCGCGGGTGCTCATCCACCGATCCTAGGTACGACCCGTCTGCTAGCCTCACCCGTAAGACTAATGAACATCATTCTCATTGTTAGGAGCGGGCGTGTCGAGACGGGCAACGTCTGTGGTGACAGCAGCGGCGCTGGTCGTGTCGGCGCTGGTGACCGGCTGCCAGTCGGCGGCGTCGGGCGGCGGCAGCGGGCTGCGGGTGGTCGCCTCCACGAGCGTCTACGGCGGCATCGCCGCCGAGATCGGCGGTGACCAGGTCAGCGTCACTTCGATCATCAGCGATCCGTCGCAGGACCCGCACTCCTACCAGGCGGACGCGCGCACCGAACTGACCCTGTCGAGGGCCGATGTCGTGGTCCAGAATGGCGGCGGTTACGACGAGTTCGTGCACACCATGCTCAGCGCGTCCAACTCGAAGGCGACCGTCATCGACGCCGTCGAAGTCTCGGGGCGGACGGCACCGGCGGGCGGTGAACTGAACGAGCACGTCTGGTACGACATCCCGTCGGTGCGCAAAGTGGTCGGGCGCCTGGTCACCGACTTCTCGGCCAAGGACAGGGCGGCCGGGACGAGCTTCCGGCGCAACGCGACCGCGTTCACGACGAAGCTCGAGGCGCTGCGGTCCACCGAGGCGTCCATCAAGGCGGCGCACGCCGGCGAGGGCATCGCGATCACCGAGCCCGTCCCGTTGTACCTGCTGTCGGCCTGCGGACTGGTGAACCGGACGCCGGCGCAGTTCAGCAAGGCCGTCGAAGAGGGCGACGGCGTCCCGATCACCGTCCTGAAGCACACCCTGGACCTCTTCCGGCAGCACACCGTCGAACTCCTGGCGTACAACACGCAGTCGTCCGGACGCGAGACCGACGAGGTGCTGGCTGCGGCCAAGAGCAACGGCGTGCCTGCCGTCGGTTTCACCGAGACCATGCCGCGTGGCCAGGACTACGTGAGCTGGATGAGCGCCAACCTGGCCGCGGTCAAGGCCGCACTTGTCTGAGCAGCTGCGCGCCAAGCAGTCCGGCGCGCCGCCCCTCGACCCGTCGCCGGTGCTGCAGCTGCACGATGCGGCGCTCGGCTACGGGCGGCGAACGTTGTGGTCGGGGTTGAACCTCGAGGTCGCGCGCGGTGAGTTCCTGGCCGTGCTGGGGGCAAACGGCTCGGGCAAGACCAGCCTGCTGCGCGTGATCCTCGGGCTGCAGCAATTGACCTCGGGCACCCTCACCGTCGCCGGACGTCCCGCACGACGCGGCAGCGGCGACATCGGTTACGTCCAGCAACAACGACGTATCGATCCCCTCATCCCGCTCCGGGGCCGCGACATCGTCCGGCAGGGTCTGGACGGGCATCGCTGGGGGATCGGGCTGCCCCGCCGCGGCCCGGGTCGTCAGGTCGAGGCCGCGCTCGACGACGTGGGTGCGCGCCGGTACGCCGACATGCCTGTGGGACTGCTCTCCGGTGGTGAGCAGCAGCGGCTTCGCATCGCCCAGGCGCTCGTGGCCGACCCGCCCCTGCTGCTGTGCGACGAGCCGCTGCTCTCGCTGGATTTGAGCAGCCAACGCAGCATCACCGCGCTGGTCGACCGCCGCCGGCGCACCCACGAAACGTCGGTCGTGTTCGTTACGCACGAGATCAATCCGGTGCTCCCGTTCGTCGATCGAGTGCTCTATCTCGCAGGCGGACGGTTCCGGATCGGGACGGTCGACGAGGTTCTGAACTCGGAGACTTTGAGCGAGCTCTACGGCACTGCAGTCGACGTGTTCCGCACCCGCGGCCAGATCCTGGTCGCGGGGCGCCCCGAGGCGCCGCAGGACCACCACGAGCACGGCCACGAGGAGGTGTGACCGTGATCGTCGCATCCAATCTCGGCACCAATCCGTGGGGTGAGATCTTCGACTTCTCCGACTACGGCGCGCTGCTTTCGCTCCTGCACAACTCGATCATTGCGGGGGCAGTGCTCGGGGTCGTCGGCGGGCTCATCAGCACTTTCGTGATCATGCGTGACCTGCCGTTCGCGGTCCACGGCATCAGCGAGCTGTCCTTCGCCGGCGCGTCCGGCGCCCTGCTCATCGGCACGAGCGTGGTCGTGGGTTCACTGACCGGCTCGATCCTGGCCGCGCTGATCATCGGCGCCCTCGGCACCCGGGCCCGTGACCGCAACTCGATCATCGGCGTGCTCATGCCTTTCGGCCTCGGCCTGGGAGTGCTGTTCCTCGCGCTGTACCACGGCCGGTCGGCCAACAAGTTCGGGCTGCTCATCGGGCAGGTCGGTGCGATCGAGACGAGCAGGCTCTGGGCGCTCGTGGCGACGTCGGCCGTCGTGGCCGTCGGGCTCGTGGCGATCTGGCGGCCGCTCGCCTTCGCCAGCACCGATCCCGAACTCGCGGCGGCCCGGGGCGTGCCGGTGCGCCTGCTCTCACCGATCTTCATGCTCCTGCTCGGGCTCACCGTCGCGATGGCGGTTCAGATCGTCGGGGCGCTGCTCGTGTTGAGCATCGTGGTGACGCCTGGTGCGGCCGCGGTGCGGGTCACGGCCTCGCCGCGGCTGGCCCCCGTGCTCAGCGTGGCGTTTGCGGTGGTGTCGCTCGTCGGCGGCATCATGCTCGCCGTCGGCAGCGTCCCGGTCAGCCCGTACGTCACCACGATCGCCTTCACCATCTACGTCGTCTGCCGGATCATCGGCTCGGTCCGTTCGCGGCGCGGGTCGGCGCAACCGGATGTGCCGGCAGGACACGATCGCTGCTGATGGAAGTATGCTGGCATACATGAAGCGCACTACCCTCAAGATCTCGGACGCACTCGACGCACGATTGCGACACGAGGCGGAGCGCCGAAACCGAACCATCTCGGAGATCAGCCGCGAGGCCCTCGAAGCGTACTTCGGCGAGCCGTCCGGACGCCGCAGCCTGCGTGCAGCCGCGGCCGGTCGCAGCGGACGCAGCGACGTCTCTGAACGGATCGAGGACATCCTGGCCGCCGAGGACTGGCGATAGCGGCGCTCATCGTCGACGCCGGCCCTCTTTACGCGTACGTCGACGCCGATGACGCTCACCACGCGGCCTCGCTTGAGCTGCTCGAGACGCACCCCGGACCACTCGTTGTGCCTACGCTGGTGATCACCGAGGTGTCATACCTCTTGGCGTCACGTCTGGGCCCTGTCCCTGAGGTGCGCTTCCTCGGCGACCTGGCAGACGGCGCTTTCAACGTGGAGCCGGTGGCTGCCGCCGACTGGCTGCGTATCGCTGAACTCGTGTCGCGGTACCGCGACCTACCGCTCGGCACAGTCGACGCATCAGTCGTGACCGCGGCTGAGCGGCTCGGCGTGGCAGAGGTCGCAACCGTTGATCGCCGCCACTTCAGCATCGTGCGCCCTACCCATGTGGACTCCTTCACCCTCCTGCCGTGATGGCGGTCCAACCCGACACCGGAGAATGTTTGACTCGTCCGCGGCGGGCGCCGCGCGACGTGAATAGCTGGGCGTCACTCAAGCCTTACGCTTCTGCGCGGCCCGCTCGGCCAGTGCGGCAAGAACTGCCTCGTCGTAGCTCATCGGCTCGAAGGGCACGACGGATCGAATGCTGTCGTCGCGCACGACGACCTCGTTGCGCATGGAGCCCAGCAGGGTGCGCGTCGTCCGGCTGTCGACGCCGGTGATGAACGGCAGCGCGTGAGAGGCCACGAACGTCGCGAGGCTCTTGGCCGGTAGCGGAACCGGCACAACCAGCGCCGGACGCCCTTCGATTGCGCTGACGCGGGTCAGGATGTCGATGTAGCGCAGGATCTCGGCGCCGCCGATCTCGAAGACGTGCGAATCGCCGTCGTCGATCGCGAGGACACCGACGAGGTAGCGGATGACGTCCGCGACCGCGATGGGCTGGGACCGGGTGAGGGCCCAGCGGGGGACGGCGATCGCCGGCACCTTCTCGACCATGTTGCGGATGATCTCCCAGGACGAACCGCCGTGACCGATGACGATGCCGGCGCGAAGGGTGGTGACGGGCACGCCGTCGGCCGCGAGCAGGCCCTCCACCTCGTGCCGGCTGCGCAGGTGGGGCGACAGCTCCGCCTGATCGTCGCCGAGCCCGCCGAGATAGACGATCCGCTCGATACCGGCCCGGCGGGCGGACCGTCCGAAGTTCTCGGCCGCCGCCGCGTCGCGGTGAGCGAAGTCGGGGCGGTCGAGTGAGTGCACGAGGTAGTAGGCGACGGTGTAACCGCGCATGGCGGCGTAGATCGAATCCTGGTCGGCGACGTCGCCGCGCACCGCGCTGCCCTCGCCGACATATGTGTCGGGGTGGCGGGTCATGGCGCGCACGTCATGCCCCGCCTGGACCAGAGCCGGCACGAGCCGCCGTCCGATGAATCCGGACGCGCCCGTCACCAGGGTCGATGTCATTCCCCGGGAACTACCCGAGCCAGTCCGGTCCTTCACCGCGATGTGCCGGATTCGCTGCGCGTCGGGCTGGGTAACCGACTACTCGACACTTATCTGAGTTCGAGGCGCGTTCGAAGGAGCACCCAAGATGGCCGACATCATCGAGCTGATCTACGCCGACCACGACTGGCTGCGGCGGCACTTCTTCTACCTCGACGGCGCGAAGACCGACGAGGAACTCGCCGCGATCTGGGAGCCGCTCGGCAAGCGTCTGGACACGCACGCCGAAGCGGAGGAGACGGTGTTCTACCCGGCGCTGCTGACGAAGGGTAACTCCGGCGACCCGCAGGACGAGACCGAGGACGCGATCGAGGACCACAACTCCATCCGCGACGCCGTCCGTGCGGCCGGCGAGCACCAGGTCGGCAGTCACGACTGGTTCGAGGCGGTCGGCCGGGCCCGGACGGAGAACGGAAAGCACCTCGACGAGGAGGAACGCGAAGCATTGCCGGACTTCATCAAGAGCGCGTCGCTGGAGATGCGGCACGAATTGGCGATGAAGTGGCTGCGGTTCTACGCCCAGCACCCCGCGGGCAAGGGCGTCGACACGTCGAACAAGGACGCCGACGAGTACATCGACGAGAACTCCTGAACCCGCCTATGACGTGATCGCGGCGGTGGGCTCGTCGTCGGCCACCGTTCGGTGTGCGTTCGCACGGACATCCTGATCGTCCGCGGCCGAGATGAGCCCCTTGACGGTGAGCGGCGACCGCTCGATCTCGTCGCCGACGGGCGCCAATTTCGGATTGTTGCGCCGCTCGACGAACATCGCGCCGATCAGGATGCCGGCGAGGATGACGGCGCTCAGCACCATCAGCCAGACCGAGAGCACGAACACGGCACCGACGAGACCGTACGCATGCACCTGCCAGGAGATCTGCCCGTCCATGATCGCGTGCGAGATGCGCACCATGGCCGTGGTCAGGATCCCGACCGCCAGCGCCCCGGGCAGCAGCGCACGCCACTCGACGCGCCCACGCAGCAACCAGTGCTGGGTCCACCAGTAGAACAGGACCGTGACGACACTCTGTAGCAGGATGACGGCCCAGGGTCCGATCCCGACCACGTTGTGGTTGAGCCAATGCCCCAAGCGGCCGGCAATGAGGACGAAGACGGTGAACACCGTCAACGCCGGGGCCCACGCGAGCTGACGCAGGTACGAACGCACCCCGGTGAGGCGCGGCAGCGTCCAGATCAGCTCGAAGCCGCGCTGCTGGACGGCGGCGACGCTGGTCGTGAACACCACCGCGGTGATCAGGCCCAGCACCAGGGCTGCCGTGCTGATCGTGTTGGACGTCCGGCCGAAGAGCTTGGAGATGTCGTCGGCGGAGTCATCGTGCAGCCCGAAGAACTTCGAGATCACGAAGCTGACGTTCTTGCCGGTGGTGCGCTGCAGGACCGCGGACATCGCCACCACGAGCGGCGCGGTGCACAGGACCTGCTGCGCGCACAGCGCGAGGGCGTGGGTGTCGAGATCGATCTCGCGCATGCGCGAGATGCTGCGGCCGCCGAGGCTGCGGCCCCACCAGGTGCGCCCGGCGAGCACCAGGCGTGGCGGGCGACGTCTCATACCCAACATTGTGCCTGGAAGTGCTGCCAATGGCGCGGGCGTCCATCCGCTGGGTTGTGTCAACTTCTCAGGCGTGGTCAGCCGAGCCGGATACCGGCGAGCTGCGTGCCGTGGGCGACCACCCGGCCACGGGAGTCCCACGCCCAGCAGGCCTCGTCCACGCGCTGCCCGTCGATCAGGGCCGCTTTCTGCAGCACCCGCAGCGGGCCGGGAACGGGGAGCGCGCGGACGTACACCGTCAGCTCCAGCGTCGGCACCCAGCCGGTGAGCTCGATGTCGAACGTCGCGGGCGGGAACGCGTCTATCGCGTACAGCAGGGACACGGGGTCGAACGCGGGTTCCTCGCGCAACGCGAGCCAGCCGTACAACTCACCTGCGCCGGACGGTCGCGCGGTGGCGAAACCGGTCGAGCGCGGCTCGATGCGCAGCTCGACCTGCTCCATGATCGGGATCGGCAGCCCCTTCGGATTGACACCCGGCACCCGCAGCGACTCGTCGAACGACGCGGTGCCGGCCACCGGAGTGCCGGCGCTCCAGTAGGCCCGGGCATCCGGGTCGAGCCGGCTCGTCGTCACGAGGGCCTCGACGCACGGCTTGCCGTCCTGCAGCATCCGCGCGCGCAGCTGGCTCGCGGACCGGCCGGCCCGCAGCACCTCGGTACGGATCACGACCTCGCCGGGGTCGGGGGAGTGCAGGTAGTGCGCGCTGGCGGCGATGACGTGTTCGTGCGTGCCGACTTGCGCGGCGGCGCGCCCGAGCATCGCGAGGAGGTATCCGCCGTTGGGCTTGCCGCCGATCGTCCAGTGCGGGTCGATGGTGCCGACAAAGACTCCGGGAGTGTCCTGGGTCTCGAGAGCCGTCACCAAGGAGAACGTGCGCGCCCCGCTGACCTGATCCGACGGTGCCATGCTTTCGATCCAACACGGGGGCGCGGGTCAGGAGGACGGCGGGTTGAATCGCACCACTGACCCGGACGGTCATCGCATGGCGTGGGTCACCGAGGTTGCGCGATGCAGCGTCGTGGGTCGGCGTTGCGGATTGGCGAGAAGCCCGACGTCGAGCAGTCCGGTCTCGGTGACCTCGAGGGCGATGTCGCGCAGCTTGCGGTGGGATTGCTGGCTCGTAGAGCGCAGCAGCTCGAAGGCCTCGTCGGCGGTGACGAGGCGCCGGGTCATCAGCACGCCGATCGCCGTGCCGATGATGCGGCTGCTCTCCAACGCGCGCTGCAGGTTGGTCACCTTCGCCCGCTCCCGCACGAGCGCGACCGCCGGTGCGGTGTGGGCAGCGAGCAGCCGGGCGCTGAGCTCGGCGTCGGCGTCGAAGGCGTAGGAGCGGCGGGCGTACAGGTTGAGCGCGCCGAAGGGTTCGTCGGCGTCGAGATGCACGCGGGAGGACAGCATGCTGCGGACGGGTGTCTGCAGGACGGCGGCGGCGGCGAATTCGGGCCAGCGCGCTTCGGTTCCGAGGTCCTCGACCCGCACCTGCTCGTCCAGTTCGAGGATCGCTGCGACGCAGGGGCCGCCGAGTTCGTATTGCAGGACATCGACGTCGACGGCGAGTTCGCTGGTGGGTGCGACGGTGTCGAACTGGTGGGCGTTCGGCACGGTCATGCCGGCGGCCGCTGCCGCGGGAATCTGCTCGATTGCGGCCCGCGGTGAGCAATGACAGCGCGGCGGCGATATCCGGCTGGGCACCGATGCGGTGCGTCAGCTCGACGCAAACGTCGTGGGAGACGCTCACGGTGCCACGGCGGCCAGTCGCTGCGATCGTTGCGGCGTGCGGTCCGTTTCGTTCTCCACGCGCAGGGCCTCGTCGAGATGGGTGATCGCGAGCAAGCGCGTGACAGACCGGGTGGCGCCGGCCAGCACGAGAACGCCGCGGGCGCTGAGGCAGTCGTTGTGTGCCAGCACGATGGCTCGCAGCCCGGCGCAGTCGAGGAAGCCGAGCCGCGAGACGTCGAGACGGATGAAGTGACGGCCGAAGCTGAGCTGGTTGGCCAGCACCGCCGTGAGCAGGTCCGCGTTGGACAGATCCATCTCGCCGCGCAGCTGAAGGGTGGCGCGCGTGGCGTCCACGACCACGGTGGTGACCTGGAGCTCGCCGGTCTCATCGATGCGGACGGCGACTTCGGATGCGGGGGGAATAGGTGCGGCGGTCATGCGACTCCTCCAGCGATCGAAAGAGGGGCAACGCGCGCTACGACCGAGCCGGCGGAGGAGTAGAGGACGGTGGAAGGCACGCGTGGTCCCGAGAGGTTCCGGGGTGGCTGTGACTGCTTCCAACCAGGATCGACCATAGCACCGCTGGCAACGCCCGTGCCGATCGGGATGCGCGGGCGTCAGCCTTCGATCGATCCGTTGCTCGAGTTGGCCAACATCTCGGCCGCGACCTCGCGCAGCGGCATGTTGCGGTGCTGCGACACGGTACGCAGCACGCCGAAGGCCTCCTTGGGAGTGCAGTGACGCATCGCGATCACGATGCCCATCGCCTGATCGATCACCGACCGGCTCGACAGTGCCGAGCGCAGGTGATCGGACAGCGTGACCTCGTCGTAGTGCCGCATCGCGGCGGTGATCATCGTCGAGGTCAGCCTGGCCAGCAGCGCCGCGGCGCTGCGGGAGTGCTCGTCGAAGGCGTCCGGCTCGCGGGCGTAGAGGTTCAGCACCCCGAAGGCGGTGGCTCCCGCAATGAGCGGGCTCGAATAGATCGAGCACACCCCGTGCAGCACCGCCTTGGTCGGGTAGCCGTCCCAGCGCTGCTCCTCGCGGAGGTCCGGCGCGGACACGATCGTGGAGGTGCTCAGGGCCTCCAGGCACGGCCCCTGGTCCAGCTCGTACTGCTGCTCGTCCAGCAGCCGGGCCAGCGCATCGGCCGACCCGACCGTCAGCACGCGCCCGTCCGCGGCCATGGTGATCCCGCAGGTGGCCGCGGCCGGCACCAGGCGTGCGGCCAGCTCGGCGCTTTGCTGCATCAGGTCTTCGAAGGAGTTGCTGGACATCAGTAGCCCGGCCAGCTCGGTCAGCGCTGCGTCGGTAATACCCTGTGGGGTGGACACTCGGGGAGCCTCAGACCCGGCTGCGCGAACCGACTCGGGTCGGTTAAAGGGGCAACCGCTTGGCGTTCGCGAAGAACGGCACCCGGTAAACCCCGTGCGCGAAGACGTCCTCAGTAAGCCGAGTATGCGCCTTGTCCTCGCGTTGGGATCTCACGGTCCGGCTCGGGTAGTGAACTCCTGGTGTCGTCATCACAGACCCGGTAACCGAAACGCCACTCACAACGTCCGAGGAGCACCCACGATATGGCCGACACCGAACTCGAGAACTACGCATCGGGAACCTTCGAGATCGCCGGCAAGACGGTGCATCGCCTCGGGTTCGGCGCGATGCGCTTGACGGGCCAGGGCATCTGGGGCGAGCCGGACGACCGGGCCGAATGCGTCCGGGTCGTGCGGCGCGCGGTCGAACTCGGCGTCAACTTCATCGACACGGCCGACTCCTACGGTCCGTACGTCAGCGAGGAGATCATCCGCGAGGCGCTGCACCCCTACCCCGAGGACGTGCTGATCGCGAGCAAGGCCGGCCTTGTGCGGCACGGCCCGGACGTCTGGGCGCCTGTCGGGCGGCCCGAGTACCTGCGCCAGGAGTGCGAGCTGAGCCTGCAGCGGCTCGGCGTCGATCGCATCGAGTTGTTCCAACTGCACCGCATCGACCCGAAGGTGCCGGCCGAGGACCAGGTGGGTGAGCTGAAGAAGCTGCAGGACGAGGGCAAGATCGGCGCCATCGGCCTGTCCCAGGTCAGCACCGACGAGATCGACGCCGCGCGCACGGTCGCCGAGATCGCAACCGTACAAAACCTCTACAACCTCTCGAACCGCAAGTCCGAGGACGTCGTCGACTACTGCTCGCGCGAGAGCATCGCCTTCATCCCGTGGTTCCCGATCGCCGCCGGCGAGCTGGCCAAGCAGGGCGGTCCGGTCGAGGAGATCGCGAAGGCGACGGGCGGCACCTTCGCGCAAGTCGCGCTCGCCTGGCTGCTGGCCCGGGCGCAGATCATGCTGCCGATCCCAGGTACGTCGTCGGTCAAGCACTTGGAGGAGAACGTTGGCGCGGCGCGGCTGCGGTTGAGCCGTGAACAGGTCGACGAGCTGACCGGCGTAACCGAGTAGCAGCGGTCTGGAGCGCTCACTTCTGGTGGCCGGCTTTTCGGCCCAAGTGACTTGGTGGGCAGCGGCTACGGCCGCAGCTACCGCTACCGCACGAGTGCGCCAAACCGTGGGTTCGCTCGGTTGTTCGTCTGACCCGTCGCTCTAGGGTGGCGGCATGAACCGCACCATTGCTGTCAGCGCGTCGGTTCTCGGCGGTGCTGCCCTGTCGCTCACAGGCTGCAGCTCGAGCGGCACCAAGCATTCGGTTCCCAGCACGCCGAGCAGCCAGACCTGCCCGTCCGCGGCGAAGGTCAGCAAGGCGATCGCCACCAAGGTCGAGACCGAGAAGCGCACGCCGTCGGCCACCTCGGTGGTGTGCGGCTACAACTACGGCAAGACGATCGCGATCGCGTCCGTGACGTTCGGCCTCAAGAAGGGGGATCTCGCGGGGATCGCCCGGGGGCTCGGTCTGCAGCGCAAAGTCACGCCGTTGCCCGGCATCGGCGACGAAGCCGTGCAGATCGCGCCGACGGCCAAGGACACGCTGATCGTGGTGGTGCGCTTCGGCGATCGCGCGGTCACCGTCGACATGGACGAGGCGCACGACACCCTGGCTGTCGAGATGGCCTTCGCGAAACTGTTCGCCTGATCGCTGTCCCGCCGAACTACTCGGGCTTGGTCCACGTGTCCGCCGCAGCGGCCTCGGCGCCGATCGTCGTGTCGCCGCCGTGCCCGGTGTGCACGACTGTGTCCGGCGGCAGCGTCAGCAGCCGGGACCTGATCGACGCGACGATGGTGTCGAAATCGGAGTACGACCGTCCGGTCGCGCCCGGCCCACCTCGGAACAGCGTATCGCCGGTGAAGACGGCGTGGAGGTCGGGTGCGTAGAAACAGACGGCGCCCGGTGCATGCCCCGGTGTGTGCAGAACTTCGAGTTCGATGCCGGCCACCGGGATGCGTTGGCCGTCCTGCAAGGGGTAGAACTCGGCGTCCGGGTAGGTCATGCGCCACAGCACCTCGTCGTCCGGGTGCAGGTACACCGGCGCGGCGTAGCGGTCGGCGAGTTCGTCCGCGACCGTCACGTGGTCGTCGTGGGCGTGGGTGCACAGTACGGCGACGAGCGTGCGTGCACCTACCAACTCGCCGATCGGCGCGAGCTCGTGGGGCGCGTCGATGACGACGCACTGGGCGTCGTCACCAATCACCCACACGTTGTTGTCGACGTCCCACGTGCCCCCGTCCAGGCTGAACGTGCCGCTGGTCACGGTGTGCTCGATCCGCGCGTCCGCCATCAGAAGACGACCACCGAACGCAGGACGTCGCCGTGCTGCATCCTCGCAAACGCCGATTCGATGTCGTCGATCCCGATCGTCTCGCTGACGAACTTGTCCAGCGGGAACCGCCCTTGCTGGAACAGGTCGATCAGCATCGAGAAGTCGCGCGAGGGCAGGCAGTCGCCGTACCAGGACGATTTCAACGAGCCGCCGCGAGCGAAGAAGTCGATCAGCGGCAGCTCCAGCGTCAGCTGAGGATCAGGAACACCGACGAGCACGACAGTACCGGCGAGGTCGCGTCCGTAGAACGCCTGCTTGTACGTCTCCGGGCGCCCGACCGCATCGATGACGACGTCGGCGCCGAAACCGTGGGTGAGGTCCTGGATCGCGGCGACGACGCCGTTCTGGTCGAGGTCGGTGGTGTTGATCGTGTGGGTGGCGCCGAACTCCTCGGCGGTGCGAAGTTTGCGGTCGTCGATGTCCAGCGCGATGATCCGGGCCGCGCCGACGAGCCGAGCGCCGGCGATCGCAGCCGCGCCGACGCCGCCGCAGCCGATGACCGCGATGCTCTGACCATGCTTGATCGCCGCCGTGTTGACGGCCGCGCCGAGCCCGGCCATCACGCCGCAGCCGATCAGGCCGGCGGCGGTGGCCGGGGCGGATGAGTCGACCTTCGTGCACTGGCCCGCGGCGACGAGCGTCTTCTCGGCGAAGGCGCCGATGCCCAGCGCGGGGGAGAGCTCGGTGCCGTCCTCGAGCGTCATCTTCTGCGCCGCGTTGAGCGTGTCGAAGCAGTACCACGGCTCGCCGCGCCGACACGCACGGCAGCGCCCGCAGACCGCCCGCCAGTTCAGGACGACGAAGTCACCCGGCTGGACGTCCAGGACGTCCGGGCCCACGGCTTCGACCGTGCCGGCGGCCTCGTGGCCGAGCAGGAACGGGAAGTCGTCGTTGATCCCGCCCTCGCGGTAGTGCAGATCGGTGTGGCACACCCCGCACGCTTCGACCCTGACCAGCGCCTCGCCCGGCCCTGGATCGGGGACGTCGATGGTGACGACCTCGACCGGTTGACCCTTCGAGCGGGCGATGACACCGCGGACCTGATGGGTCACTCGCTCACCTCGTACGTGGGCACGATGATCGCGCGGCCGAGCGTGTGGCTGAACAGGTTGAAGCCCAGGAACGCGCACGAGGCAACAGCGGGGACGTCCAGCGATTCGACGTCCACGGCATGCACGACCGTGTAGTAATGGTGCGTCCCGTGCCCGGGCGGGGGTGCCGCGCCCACGTAGCCGACCGTCCCGCCGTCGTTGCTCAACTGGACCGCGCCGTCCGGCAGCTTCGCGCCGTCGGGCGAGCCGGCGCTCGCCGGCAGCTCGGTCGTGGACGCCGGGATGTTGAACACCGCCCAGTGCCAGAAACCACTTGCCGTCGGGGCGTCCGGGTCATAGACCGTGACCGCGAAGCTCTTCGTGCCGTCGGGCGCGTTCGACCAGGACAGCTGCGGCGACACGTCCTCGCCCCCGGCGCCCATCACTCCCGACACGTGCCGGTTGCCCAGTGTCTCGTCCTGCGAGACGTCGTCGCTCGTCACGTCGAACGATGCGACGTCGGGCAGTTCGTCGTACGGGTTCCTGCTCACGGATATCTCCTCTTGGCGCGTCCGAGTGGCTGTCGGTGCTGTCATACCGCAAACGGGCCGTCCCGACACACGCCCGCCGACGTGCGGATTGGCTGCGCTGACTCGGAGGCAGCGATTGCGGGTACGTCAGGCTGGTGACGCCGAGCCCCGCCCGTCCTGATCCCCCCGACAAGAGCGAGGGTGAGATCGAGGACGCCTTCGACCGGCTGGTGGACGAGGGTGAGACCCGGATGGCGCGCCCTCTCGTCGCGTTGGTCTCAACCGGCCTGCTCGGCGGCATCGACGTCGGGACCGGCGTGCTCGCGTACCTATTGGTCGAGCATCAGACGCACGACAAGCTGCTCGCCGGGTTGGCCTTTTCGGTCGGCTTCGTCGCGCTCCTGCTCGCCCGCAGTGAGCTGTTCACCGAGAACTTCCTCGTGCCCGTCGTCGCCCTGGTGGCCGGAAAGAGATCGCCACTTCGCCTGGCACGGCTGTGGGCCGTGACGCTGGTGACGAACCTCGCGGGCGGCTGGCTGATGGCCTGGCTGATCGTCACCGGGTTGCCGGGCATCACGAAGACCGTCATCGAGACCGGTTCGCATTACGCGGATCTGGGCGTCTCGGCCGAGTCCTTCGCGCTCGCGGTGCTCGCCGGTGCCGTGATCACGCTGCTCACCCGCATGCAGCACGCGACGGAGAGCCTGGGAGTGCAGATCGTGCCGGCCATCCTGTTCGGCGCCCTGCTCGCCGGCGGCCAGCTGTTCCACTGCGTGCTGGACTCGCTGTTCATGTTCGGGGCGCTCATCGTCGGCGCTCCGTTCGGCTACCTGGATTGGCTGGCCGCGCTGGGTTGGTCGGCGTTCGGCAATCTCGTCGGCGGCCTCGGTCTGGTCACCGCGATCCGGGTGTTGCGCGTGCCGCACCGGGTGGCCGAAGTGCGCGCCGAGGGTTGATCAGCCGGCTCTGCGCCAGCGGCGGGTAAGGCGGCGATTGCGCCGACGGGTCTCGGTGGTGTCCTCGTTGCTGCGCCCCGCACCGTCGGCGCCGTCGAGCCATTCCCGCAGCTTGCCGTAGACGGTCGGGTCGGCGAGCAGGTCGAAGTGGTGCTTGCGGCCGCCGATGTGGTGCGTGCGGTCGGGCGGGAACGGGATCGAGCGCATCGTGCCGATGCCGTGCGCGCTGCCGTGCTGCACGAGCAGGTCCATCGCGAAGATGCCCTCGGACCCGCTGGTCAAGGTCGCCGAGACCATCGAATAGGCGACGCCGGGCAGCAGCGAGCCCGGGGTGCAGTGGTCGGTCGGATCGTCGGGATCGAAGTCGAGCCAGTCCGCCTCGACGAGCGCACCGTGGCGCAGGTCCTTGATCCCGACGCTGCGGCGGTTGAGCCACACGGCCAGCGGCCGCGTCTCCGGTAGGCGTGCCAGCCGGTGCGTGCCCCAGTTGGCGAACCGTTCGAGCGGCGCTCCGAGGTGTGGCGTGCCGAGACCGACTATATGGCGCAGCTTGCCGACCCATTCGTGGCCCGCGTCGTCGCCCTGGTGTGCCGCGCTGCGGGCGACGAGGCCCCCCAGCGAATGGCCGACGAGGGCGATCTCGGTGACCGGAACCGGCCACGCATGCACGAGTTCCTCGAGCTGATCGGCGAACTCTGCACCGTTGGCCGAGATGTGAAAGCCGGTGTTGAAGTTCACGTAGAGCGGCGTCCAACCGTCGTCGTCGCGCAGCTTCGAGCCGTACGTGGCGGCGCGGTCGCCCCACCGCTTCTCGGCGGCGTAGGACCAGCACAGGTCGGACTCGCACAGCCCGTGGGCGAAGACGACGAGCCGGCCGGTGACGCGGTCGTCGGCATCGTGAGCAAGGTTGGCCGGGACGCGCCGTAGCGGGCCGCCGCCGAGGCGTATGCGCATCTGCGGGGCGATCGCCGGCTGGTTCTCCGCCATCCGGTCGCCCCAGAAACCGGTGATGGCGCCGAGCACGAGCCGGCTGTGCGGGTCGTCGTGCGCCGACTCCGCGGCGGGGTCCTGGAACGCACCGGCGACGAGACCGACGGCCGGCGGCAGGTACTTCACTCCCAGCTTCGTCCCGCCGTAGGCAAGCGCGGCGATGCCGTCGTGCGCGAGCTTGATCGGTTCCCCCGCCTTGCCGGCGAACCCGAACAGTCGCCCGGCGATCGCCTGGTGCATCCCGCGCGCAACATCGGTGATCTCGTCCAGTGCTGTGCCGGCCAGGAACCCGGCATCGCGCATCTCGTCCGCTCGCATCGTTGTGCCTCTCGTCCGACCTGCCCACAGAGTGCACAACCGTTCACTGGAAAGCAAGCACCTGTTTCACGCAACCGGGACAGTGGGAAGCTGACAGCGGAGGCGGTCGCCGGTGACCGTCGCGAATCGGTCGAAGGTGACGGTGCATGACACTCCCCGCAGGTACGCCCACCCAGCTGTTCATCGACGGCACATGGCGCGACGGGTCGAAGGGCACGTTCGACGTCGTCAATCCCTCCACCGGTGAGCCGATCTGCTCCGTGGCGCGCGCCGGCACTGACGACGTCGACGCCGCCATCAGTGCCGCGGCCGCCGCCCATCCGGGCTGGGCGGCGCGGCCCCCGCGCGAGCGGGGCGAGGTGCTGCGCAAGGCCTTCGAGCTGATGATCGAGCGCACCGACGAGATCGCCTACCTGATGTCGCTCGAGATGGGCAAGGCCTTGGCCGATTCCCGCAGCGAGGTCACCTACGCCGCCGAGTTCTTCCGCTGGTACTCCGAGGAAGCGGTGCGCGTCGGTGGTGAGCTGCGCATGTCGCCGTCCGGCGCCAACCGGATCGTCACCTTCAAGAAGCCGTTCGGAGTGGCCCTGCTGCTCACGCCGTGGAACTTCCCGGCCGCGATGGCCACCCGCAAGCTCGGCCCGGCGCTCGCGGCCGGGTGCACGGTCGTGGTCAAGCCGGCGCAGGAGACGCCGCTCACGGCATACGTGCTGGCGCAGGTCCTCGCCGACGCCGGCGCCCCGGCAGGCACCGTCAACGTCCTCACCACCGATGCCCCCGGCGATCTCGTCGCGGCGGCCCTGGCCGACGAGCGTGTCCGCAAGCTGTCGTTCACCGGCTCGACCGGCGTCGGCAGCACGCTGCTGAAGCAAGCCGCGGACCGGATCGTCGATTCGTCGATGGAACTCGGCGGCAACGACCCCTTCCTCGTGCTCGACGACGCCGACATCGACGCCGCCGTCGAGGGCGCGATGCTGGCCAAGATGCGCAACGGGGGGCAGGCGTGCACGGCGGCGAACCGGTTCCTGGTCGCCGAGTCGGTGGCCGAGGAGTTCGCGTCCAAGCTCGCGGCCAAGATGGGCGAGCTCACGCTCGGCGCCGGAACGGACGAAGACACGCAGCTCGGGCCGATGATCAACGCAAAGCAGCGCGACGGCATCGCCGACAAGGTCACTCGCACCGTCGACGCCGGCGCCGAAGCAATGCTCGGCGGGTCGGCCCAGGACGGGCCAGGCTACTTCTACCCGCCGACGGTGCTGACCGGGGTGCCGCGGGACTCCGCTGTGGCCACCGAGGAGGTCTTCGGCCCGGTAGCCCCGATCATCACCGTGCGCGACGACGAGGACGCGCTGACGGTCGCCAACGCCTCCGAACTGGGATTGACCGGCTACGTCTACACGCGCGACCTCGCCCGCGGGCTACGCATATGCGAGCGGCTCGAGGTCGGCATGGTCGGACTCAACCGCGGTCTCGTCTCAGACCCCGCCGCGCCGTTCGGCGGCGTGAAGCAGTCCGGCCTCGGTCGGGAAGGCGGATTCGAGGGCATCGAGGAGTACCTGGAGACGACGTACGTGGCCACCAACTGGTGACTAGCGGCGGAACTCCTCGACCGGCGTGAACTCGGCCGCGCGGTCACCCACCTCGTTGCGGTACCAGCGTTCGCGTCGCCAGCACTGGGCGCGATCGGCGACCCGATCGAGCCGCGGGATCAGCCGCCGGAAGGTCTCGAGCGTGAAGACGAGCGGGAACTGCAGGATCGGGTGGAGCACCCAGGGAAATCTGCGCGGCATTCGGTGCCGGTGGTACGTGGCCGGCAGCAGCCAGAATCCCGTGTAGCCGATCTGCACCCGGTAGTTGAGCTCGTCGCGCACCCGCCTGCGCAGTGACGTCCCCTTGCGGGGGGCGAAGGCCGGCAGGTAGGACTCCACGAGCTCCGCGCCGTCCGCGCCCGCGGCGAACGCCCGCTTCGCGAACGCGGCGAACATGAGCTGCACCGACTCGCGGAAATCGCGGGGGTACCAATCGGGCTGCACCCCGAGCAGATGTCCGACATAGCGCCAGAAGTGCAGCGTGGCCTCGATCTCACGGATCGTGGTCTGGTGCCCGACACTCCACAGGGCGAGACCGGGGACGACGCTGCCGCCCATCAGGGTGAGGGTGGCGTCGCCGCTCGAGATCGGTACGCCCCACGCCTCGAGATCCCATTCCGGCTTCTGCATCAGCTTGCGGCGGATGAACACGTGCATCACCCGCACGCGCATGGCGGTTGCGCGGCCCCGGGCGCCGGCGTCCAGGCCGCCCTCGTCGGACACGTCGATCCAGAAGCGGACGGTCTCGAGCTGACGCTTGTGCGCCGCCTCGCCCGCGTAGCCGCCGGCGTAGGACAGCGGCTTGCTGATCGAGCTTTCCGAGTACATCTCCAGCGTCGACGTGGTGGCGAAGCTGAACACAGACGTGCCCCAGCGACGGAACACTCGGGCGCCGAGTTCGACCTGCTCGCGGTCGTACCATTCAGGCAGCGTTTCGAACTCGTCGAACAGCGCAACGAGCGACGCCGGCGCGTCGGGCAACGATCCGACTCCGTGCTCGAGTGCCTGGTCCAGCAGCGCCCGGCCGCCCTTCGGGCCCGTCGCGCCGAGGTACACCTCGTCGACGAAGGCCTCGGCGACCGGATCGCTGTCGTAGTAGGACTTTGCGAACCGGCGGACGTAGTCGTCGTCCGGTTGCGGGTCGAACCGGAACACGCCGCGCCAGGCCCGCCTGCTGCGCTGGAACACCGGCTGGTCGACGTTGTCCCAGTATCTGAACTCGGACGGGATCTCGGTCGCGTCGTCGAGGGAGATCGTCGCGTCGGGCTTCACCGGATTGCCAACGCCGTGGTGATACGGCGAGCGCCGGAGATGAGGACTGGGGCAATGCGCTGGCCGGGGGAGCGGCCCAGGCGTTCGATCGGGCCCGACACCGACACCGCCCCGAGCAGGTCGCCCTCCGGCGAGAGCACCGGTGCCGACACCGACGCCACGCCCACTTCACGCTGCCCTACCGACTGCGCCCAGCCGCGGCGGCGCACCTCGGCGAGCGAGCGGGCCGTGAACTCGGCGTGTTCGAGTACCCCGGTCAGCGAAGCAGGATCCGACCACGCGCACAGGACCTGCGCGCCCGAACCGGCGGCCAGCGAGATACGGCTGCCGACCGGAACCGTTGTGCGCAACCCGTGCGTGCGTTCGGCGGCGGCGACGCACACGCGTTCGGCACCATCGCGCCGGTAGAGCTGCGCACTCTCGCCGCTCTCGTCGCGCACCCAGGCCAGTACCGGCGCAGCTGCCGCGACGACCGGATCGGGCAGGGCGCCGGCAAGTTCGCCGATGCGCGGGCCGAGCACGAAACGTCCCTCGGCGTCGCGGACGAGCAGGCGGTGCGCCTCGAGCGCGACCGCGAGGCGATGCGCAGTCGCGCGGGGCAGGTCGGTGGCCTCGACCAGGTCGGCGAGTGCGCGGGGCGAGGAGGCCACGGACGCCAGGATCGCGACCGATTTGTCGACGACGCCGATGCCGCTCTGCGTCGGCGCAGCGCTTCCCTTCACCGGACGGGCACTGCTAGGCTTTCCCATAAAGCGATACTAGTTTCCCAAAGAATGGGACGCAAGACGAGAAGGTGATTTCGATGGGCAAGACACTCGCAGAGAAGTTGTGGGACAACCACATCGTGCGCTCGGCGGCCGGCGAGCCGGACCTGCTCTTCATCGATATGCACCTCATCCACGAGGTGACGAGCCCGCAGGCGTTCGACGGGCTGCGCCTGGCAGGCCGCATGGTGCATCGTCCCGATCTCACCCTCGCGACCGAGGACCACAACACGCCGACGGACTACACGCTGCCGCTCATCGGCACCGAGTCGATCAAGGACGAGGTCAGCCGCACCCAGATCGAGACGCTGCGCCGCAACTGCGCGGACTTCGGGGTCCGCAGCTACCCCATGGGCGACGCCGAGCAGGGGATCGTGCACGTCATCGGTCCGCAGCTCGGCATCACCCAGCCGGGCATGACGATCGTTTGCGGCGACTCGCACACGTCCACCCACGGAGCCTTCGGCGCATTGGCTTTCGGCATCGGGACGTCCCAGGTCGAGCACGTGCTGGCCACCCAGACACTGCCCATGGACCGGCCGAAGACGATGGCGGTAACGGTCGACGGCGAGCTACCCGACGCCGTCACGGCCAAGGACGTCATCCTCGCCGTCATCGCCAAGACCGGCACCGGCGGCGGGCAGGGTTACATGGTCGAGTACCGCGGTTCGGTCTTCGAGAACATGTCGATGGAAGGCCGCATGACGGTCTGCAACATGAGCATCGAGTGGGGTGCGCGGGCGGGCATGATCGCTCCCGATCGGACGACGTTCAACTATCTCAAAGGCCGCGACCACGCACCCAAGGGCGCAGAGTGGGACGACGCCGTCGCTTACTGGGCGAGCTTGCGCACCGACGACGACGCGGAGTTCGACGCCGAAGTGGTCCTCGACGCGGCATCGCTCACGCCGTTCGTCACGTGGGGGACGAACCCCGGGCAGGGCTCGCCACTCGCATCGTCCGTTCCCGACCCGGCCGGCTTCGCGGACGCCGGCGACCGAGTCGCGGCCGAGAAGGCCTTGCAGTACATGGGTCTCACGGCGGGCACGCCGCTACGGGACATCAGGGTCGACACCGTCTTCGTCGGGTCGTGCACCAACGGCCGGATCGAGGACCTGCGCGCCGCGGCGAGGATCTTCGACGGGCGCACGGTGGCCGACGGCGTGCGCGTGCTCGTCGTGCCCGGGTCGATGCGGGTTCGCAAGCAGGCCGAAGAAGAGGGCTTGGATCGCGTCTTCATCAACGCCGGCGCAGACTGGCGGCAGGCCGGTTGCTCGATGTGCCTAGGTATGAATCCGGACCAGCTTGCGCCCGGCGAGCGCAGCGCGTCGACGTCGAATCGGAACTTCGAAGGCAGGCAGGGCAAGGGCGGCCGTACGCATCTCGTGTCGCCGCTCGTAGCAGCCGCCACCGCAATCACCGGCCACCTGGCCGGCCCGGCCGACCTCTGACCCGCGTTCTGGGCAACGTAGCGACGGAGCATCGTCGTGAGCGAAGCGACTGAGGAGCAGAGCGAGCCTGTGATGAGCGCTCGCGCGAAGAACGAGGAGGATTAGTGGACAAGTTCACGGTGCACACTGGCACCGCGGTGCCGCTGCGGCGCAGCAACGTCGACACCGACCAGATCATCCCGGCGGTCTACCTCAAGCGCGTCACCAGGACGGGCTTCGAGGACGGCCTGTTCAAGGCATGGCGTACCAACGAGCCGGACTTCGTGCTCAACCAGACCCGATACGTCGGCGCGAGTGTCCTGGTGGCGGGCCCGGACTTCGGCACCGGCAGCTCACGGGAGCACGCCGTGTGGGCGCTGACCAACTACGGATTCAAGGTCGTGATCTCGCCCCGCTTCGCGGACATCTTTCGCGGAAATTCGCTCAAAGCCGGTCTGCTGACCGTCGAGCTGTCCGAGAAGATCGTGCAGCGCCTGTGGGACGACATCGAGCAGGATCCGTCCACGCAGGTGACCGTCGACCTCGTCGAACGCAACGTCCGTTGGTTTTCCGAGGGGAGCTCGCGACCCGAGCACGCTCAAGAGGTACACGACTTCGTGCTCGACGACTACTCGCGATGGCGGCTGATGGAGGGCCTCGACGACATCGGGCTGACGTCCAAGCACCTGGACGCGATCGAGTCGTACGAATCGGCCCGCAAGCCGTGGCTGCCGTCGGTGGCCGGCTGAGCCCCGTCTCTCTGCGACTTTTCCTTGCGACATAGGACGTTCCCGTTGTTGTGCAGGCTCTGACGGCCTAGCGTGACCAAGGGAAATGACCATTCTGGTCGAGCAACCGGTCCTGGGAGGACTCGTGCCAAACAAGGCTCAATTCGTCGACATGCTCGCGGAGCGCCTCGACGGTGACAAGAAGCGGGCGGCTGCTGCCCTCGACGCCGTCATCGACAGCGTCTACTCCGCCATCGCGCGGGGCGAGAAGGTCGCCATCACCGGCTTCGGCGTATTCGAGCGCCGCGAGCGTGCTGCGCGCACCGCCCGTAATCCCGCTACGGGCGCCAGTGTGAGCGTCGCCGCGGGGCGCGTCCCGGCGTTTCGTCCCGGCAGCGAATTCCGCCAGATCGCCTCTGGTGCAAGCGATGTGCTGCGCGAACGGTCTGAGCGGACCCAAGCTGCCGTCGCTCGTGCTCGGGAATCGGTCCGCGAGGCCCCGTCGCGCGCCGCGGCCGCATTGCAGGACGCGCAGGATCGGGTGACGGACGCCGTCTCCGACGCGGTCGACGCCGTTCGCGACGCTCCGGGCAACGTCGTCGCCGCGGTGAAGAAGACCCCGGCGAGCAAGGCCGCGACCAAGGCCGCGAAGCAAGCGCAGCGGGCGGTTTCCGACACGGCCGCTCCGGCCAGGAACGCCGCGACTAAGCGGCCGGCGCCGGCGAAGAAGTCAGCGGCGAAGAAGTCAGCGGCGAAGAAGTCGGCGCCGGCGAAGCAGTCGGCGGCGATGACGTCGGCACCGGCGAAGAAGTCGGCGGCGAAGAAACTCGCCTCGAACTCGACGGCCAAGGCGACGAAGTCGACCGCGGCCAAGACGCTCGCAACCAAGTCGGCCGCGAAGAAGACCGCCGCGAAGAAGACCGCCGCGAAGAAGACCGCGAAGTCGGCCAAGAGGTAACCGCACGCGTACGCCGTTCGCGCCGAGTGCTGTCCAGTGCCACCCGCGTCCGCGATCTTGTGCGCGCTGAGGCGTTCGGGTGTAGGTGCCTGCACATGATCGGGTCGCGGGAGGGGCGGTGCTGATCGCGCACGCTGGCTGTCCGCGATCTTGTGGGCGCTGAGGCGTTCGGGTGTAGGTGCCTGCACATGATCGGTCGCCGAGGACCGGTTGGCGCCGGGCAAACCGGGCCGGTGACGATGCCGATACCACGGATGACCGGGCGACGCTTCCGCTCGCCCACAACCGGCAAACGTGTCCACAGCTTCATTGAGCAGTGCCCGGACCGTCGCGAGATGCCGAAGGCTACGGGCATGTCCACGACGCGAGCGGTCGGACCGCGACGGTTGATCCGGTCCGACCACTCGAGAGTGATGAGTCTCGAAGACCTGCGAGGTATCGGCTGCACGGACAGCGCGATCCGTGCTGACGTATCAGGCCGACGTTGGCAACGGTTCGACCGAGCGGTGGTGCTGCACAACGACACCCCGGTCGGCTTCGATCGCCACCGAATCGCGTTGCTCAACGCCGGACCGAACGCAGTCTTCACCGCATTCACCGCCGCGGAACTGTTCGGGCTCGAAGGCTGGGAACGGGAGGTAACCCATCTGCTCGTGCCCGGCGGAACGCACGTCCCGCGTCTGCCCGGGCTGCCCGTACGGATTCACTTCACAGCCTCCTGGAATCGGAGAGAACACTTACAGGTGCGGGATCTGCATCGCGCGGCACCGTCGATCGCACTCGCAGCAGCAACCTTCAAGTCAGCGCGGGCCGCGTGCGGAATTCTCGCCGCCGGCGTGCAACAACGCATCGTGACGGCCGACGCACTTCGCGACGCCGTCGTCGTGCGCACCCGCTTGCGGCATCGACACCTGCTGCTCCTCGCGATCGATGACATCGCGCAGGGATCAGCCGCGTTGAGCGAGATCGACTTCGTCCGACTCTGCCGGCGCCACGGTTTGCCTTCGCCGACCCGCCAGGCAGTGCGGATCGGATCCGCCGGACGGCGTCGCTACCTCGACGTCGAGTGGGTGCTGCCCGACGGACGGCGAGTCGCTGCCGAGATCGACGGCGCCCTTCATCTCAGCCAGCGGCAGTGGTGGAGCGACCAGTTGCGGCAGAACGAGCTCGTGATTGCCGGTGACCTTCTCCTTCGCTACCCGAGCGTCGTGATCCGCACCGAGGAACCAACCATCGTTGACCAGCTGCGCCGGATCCTCATCTGATCGACCTTGTGCGGTGTCCGGCGCTCGACCGCTTGATAGTGCACAAGATCCGCGTTGACCGTGCGCAAGATCGCCGCGGCGCGGGGGGCTAGTCTGACGCGTCGTCGTAGTAGTCGGCCGAGACGATTGTGCCGTCGACGACCGACAGCGCCCATGCGGCGCCCTTGCGGGTGTCAGAGGGACGCACGCCGCGCACGAGGGAGTCGATCAGACCGGGGATCGCGGTGCCCTGGCTGCAGACGACGCTCACCCGGCCCGGCTTCGCGAGTGCGAGTAGCGCCGTCTCCGTCATAGCGGGAGAGGCCTCGAACGACTCGTCGGAGAAGACCGGATCGACGACGACATCGAGCCCGAGCGATTCCGCGAGCGGGGCGACCGTCTGCACGCAGCGCAGCGGGTCGGCGGACACCACCCGATCGGGGCCGAAGACGGCCAGGAATTCGCTCAACCGTCGAGCCTGGGCCTGGCCGGACTTGTCCAGCGGGCGCTTCGCGTCCGCACCGCGCCATTCGCTGCGCTTGCCGGCCTTGGCGTGTCGGACGAGCACGACCACGGACTCCGGTATCGGCACGGCGACGAACTCGTCGAGGACGCGCTGATCGACTCGATAGGACAACCGTGCGCGCGCGTCGGAGGCCGGCAGCCATGCGTGGTCGTCCACCTCGTGGTCGGGTTCGAACGCACCGCCGAGGTGGCGCATCAGCCAGAAGGTGACCGTCTTGCGCAGATCGCCTGCCGGATAGCCGATGCGAGCGATCCGGCGCGACACCGCGACGCGGGAGCCGAGCTCCTCGCTCACCTCGCGCACGGCGGCGGCGAGCTCTGACTCGCCGTGCTCGAGCTTGCCCTTGGGCAGCGACCAGTCGTCGTAGCGCGGGCGGTGCACGACGGCGATCTCGACGCGTCCATCCCGCATCCGCCACACCACGCCACCCGCCGCGCGGACGGTTACCGCGCCCTGCCGATCAGCCATGACGATCTATTCGCCGCGATCTGCCAGCTGCTTCATCAGCAGCTCCTGGTAGTCGTTACGGGCGCCCCCGGACTGCGCCCAGGAGCCGTCGGCCTGCAGATCCCACGCCGCGGTTTCCTCGTCGAAGCCAGCATCGAGACAGCTCGCGAGATGCGCCCGGGCTTGCTTGTCCGACACCTGACACAGGACCTCGACGCGCCGGTCGAGGTTGCGGTGCATGAGGTCCGCCGAACCGATCCAGTACTCCGGTGCGCCGTCGTTGCCGAAGTTGTACACCCGCGAATGCTCCAGGAAGCGGCCCAGGATCGAGCGCGTCCGGATGTTCTCCGAGAGCCCCGGCACGCCGGCCCGGATCGTGCAGAACGTCCGCACCAGCAGCTCGATCCGTACGCCGGCCCGCGACGCCCGGTACAACGCGTCGATCGTCTGCTCGTCGACCAGATGGTTCGTCTTGAAGCGGATCAGCCCTGGTCGGCCGGCGTGCGCGTACGAGATCTCGCGCTCGATCCGCTCGATCAACCCGGCCCGGATACCTTGCGGGGAGACGAGCAAGGAGCGGTACTCGGTCTGGCGCGAGTACCCGGTCAGGACGTTGAACAGGTCGGTCAGATCAGCGCAGACGTCCTCGTCGGCGGTGAACAGACCGAGGTCCTCGTACATGCGCGCGGTCTTCGGGTTGTAGTTGCCGGTGCCGATGTGCGCGTAGCGCCGGATCTGATTGCCCTCCTGCCGCACGACGAGCGCCGTCTTGCAGTGGGTCTTCAGCCCGACGAAGCCGTAGACGACGTGGCAGCCGGCCCGCTCCAGCGCTCGGGCCCACTTGATGTTCGCCTGCTCGTCGAAGCGCGCTTTGATCTCGACGAGCGCGACGACCTGCTTTCCCGCCTCAGCGGCGTCGATGAGCGCGTCGATGATCGGCGAGTCACCGGATGTCCGGTACAGCGTCTGCTTGATCGCCAGCACGCGCGGGTCGGCCGCAGCCTGCTCGATAAAGCGCTGCGTGCTCGTCGCGAACGACTCGTACGGGTGGTGGACGAGCACATCGCCGTCACGCAGGGTGGCGAACACCGACCTCGGCGACTCACCCTCCGCGAAGCGCGGGTTGGTGGTGGGGACGAACGGCCGTTCCTTGAGCGCCGGCCGGTCGATCTCGTACACCTGGTGCAACGAGCTGAGGTCGAGCAGACCGGGCACCCGCATGACGTCTTGGTGGTCGATGTCGATCTCGCTGGCGAGCAGGTCGACGACGTCGTCGTCGATGTCGTCGGTGACCTCGAGGCGCACCGCAGGGCCGAACCGCCGCCGCACGAGCTCGCGCTCGAGCGCCTGCAACAGATCCTCGTCGCGGTCTTCCTCGACCTCGAAGTCGGCGTTGCGGGTGACCCGGAAGACGTGATGCTCGACGACCTGCATGCCCGGGAAGAGCATCGGCAGGTGCGCGGCGATGAGGTCCTCGAGCGGCAGATACTCGGTCTCGACGGACGTATGCGACACCACGACGAAACGAGGAACATTGTTGGGGACCTTCACCCGGGCGAAACGCTGGACATCCTCGTCCGGATCGCGCACGAGCACAGCGAGGTTCAGCGACAGCCCGGAGATGTAGGGGAACGGGTGCGACGGGTCGACCGCAAGCGGCGTCAGCACCGGGAAGATCCTGGACTCGAAGTACTCGGCGAGCCGAGCGCGTTCCTCGTCGTCGAGGGCGTCCCAGCGACGTACGTGGATGCCTTCGTCCTCGAGTTGCGGGGTGACGACCTCGCGGAAGCATCGGGCGTGCCGCTCGGTGAGCTCGCGGGCGCGCTCGGCCAGCGACGCGAGCACGAGTCGGGGGGTCAGGCCGTCGGCCGACTGCACCTGCAGCCCCATGTCGGCGCGACGCTTCAGCCCGGCCACACGCACCATGTAGAACTCGTCGAGATTGCTGGCGAAGATCGCCAGGAACTTCACTCGTTCGAGCAACGGCTGGCTCTGGTCCTCGGCGAGTGCAAGCACCCGTGAGTTGAAGGCCAGCCAGGAGAGCTCGCGGTTGCTGAACCGGTCGTCGGGTAGGTCCGCGACCCGATCGGCGACCGAGTCGATGTCGCCCCCGGGGACGGAGTCGGTCGGGTCGATGGACATCACGGGGGCCGACAGCGCGGACGGTTCGGCGGTCATGTGACCTCCTCGCTCCTGCGGATCCTCATGGGGCGATCATGCCAAGGCAAGGTGAACGGGCGGTGACGCCGAGGTCGGACAGCACGGCTCGGGTGGCCGCGCCGACCCCGAGCCGCGTGGCGGCGTCCAGCAGATCGTCGGCGGTATCGACGTCGTGGCGCAGGCCGGCCCCGGCCGGGATCGCCACCGCGCGTGCGGCGTGCCGAGCCGCCGACCGGGGCCCGAACGCCGGCGATAACACGTTCCCCGGCGTGCCGGCGAGCAGGGTGGTTCCGCTTGCCGCTGTGTCGGGGACGAATGCCGACGCATGTCCGGCGGCGGCGTCGAGGGCCCGGGCGAGTTCGTCGGCACGAAGCGCGGGTAGATCGCCGACGAGGGCGGCGATCCCGTCTTCTGGCCACGTCCGGGCTGCGTACTCGGCTGCCTCGGCGACGGCCTCGTTCAGCCCGGGACGGGTCTGCACCAGGACGTCCGGCCCATCGGTCGGTCCGGCCCGGTCGACCACGAGGAGCACCCGGGCCACCGGTTCGGCGTGGGACGCAGCAGCGATCGTGTCGGCGCGGATCGCCTCCACGAGTCGCCGGTGGGACCGCGGATCGGCGCTCATCGGAGCCAACCGGGACTTCGCAGCCGGGAGCGATTTGGCCGGGATGACAACCGTCCAGCGCATGGTTAGCAGCATACGAACGACGGGTCGGCGAAACCCACCGGCGGGATGCGGCAGACTGCTAGCCGACGACAAGGCCGTACTAGATAAATTCAGGAGGGAACGAGTTGGCACGGGCGGGACGCCTCGAGAAGCTGCGCAGGCCGGGATACGGCGAGAAGATGGGCCCCGGGTGGCGTTTCATCTGGCTCGTCCTGTATTACCCGGTTTCCGGGCTGATCAAGGTGCGCTATCGCCACATGGACCGGATCCCGCAGCAGGGGGCGGCGATCATCGTGACCAACCACGTGTCGCACATCGACCCGTTCCTGATCTCGAAATTCGTCCTCGACGCCGCACGGGCTCCCCGCTTCCTGGCCAAGGAGTCGCTCTTCGCGGTGCCCGCGGTGGGCTGGGGCATGCGGATTATGGGCCACATCCCGGTCAAGCGAGGGACGGCCGATGCACGGCAGTCGCTGTCCGCCGCCGTCGAAGCCCTTGCCAACGACAAGATCCTGGTGCTGCACCCCGAGGGCACCGTCACCCGCGATCCCGCGTTCTGGCCCATGACCGGTAAGACCGGTGCGGCGCGGCTGGCGTCCCTGGTGCCGGATGTGCCGGTGATTCCCATCGCGCAATGGGGCGTACAGGAGCAGATCGATCTCTACCAGAAGAGGATCAAGCTGATCCCGCGCCCGAAACACCTGATGTCGGTCGGGGCGCCGATCGACCTGAGCCGGTTCCGCGACCTCGCGGTTACACCGGCCGTCCTGCATGACATGACCGACGTGATCATGCGACGACTGCGGGCCGACGTCGCGGAACTGCGCGGCGAGGTCGAGCCCGACGGCGACCTTTTCCACTGGGCGCGTCCGGACGAGGTCAAGCCGCACTTCGACCCGACGTCCGTTGAGGCGCAGCGGCGGCTCACCGACGAGCAGCACGGCGACGCCGCGTGAGCGACGCAAGCGGTGCGAATCGAAGGAATCACGTGAGTTGCCCTGAAGAGTGGTCATGAGCGACGGAAGCGGTGCAAACGGAGCGAGGGCCTCATGACCCGGGCGGTAGTGCTCGGCGCGGGCAACTGGGGAACGGCGTTCGCGAAGGTCCTGGTTGACGCCGGTAACGATGTGACCCTCTGCACCCGTCGTGAGGATCTCGCCGAGCGGATCAATGCCGAGCACCGTAACGAGGACTACCTGCCCGGCGTCGAGTTGCCTGCGGGCCTCATCGCCACGCACGACGCCGTCGCCGCGCTGGGCGACGCCGACCTCGTGGCGATCGCGATCCCGTCGCAGACGTTGCGCGAGAATCTCGTGACCTGGGCGCCGCATCTGCCGGGTGATGCCACCCTGCTCAGCTTGATGAAGGGGGTCGAACTCGGCAGCACCAAGCGCATGAGCGAGGTGATCGCCGAGGTTGCGGGCGTCCCGCTCGACCGCATCGCCGTGGTGAGCGGGCCGAACCTAGCGCTCGAGATCGCCCGCGAGCAGCCCACGGCGACCGTAATCGCGTGCGTCGACGAGGCCCGCGCGACCGCGGTCCAGAAGCAGTGCAGTACGCCGTACTTCCGGCCGTACACGAACACCGATGTCATCGGCTGTGAGCTGGGCGGCGCGGTGAAAAACGTCATCGCCCTCGCCTGCGGGATCGGCCAGGGGCTGGGATTCGGCGACAACTCGCTCGCCTCGATCGTCACCCGCGGCCTGGCCGAGACGGCGCGGCTAGGTGAGCGGCTCGGCGCCGACCCGCTCACCTTCGCCGGCCTGGCCGGCCTCGGCGATCTCGTCGCCACCTGCAACTCGCCGTTGTCGCGCAATCGCACGTTCGGGGAACGGCTGGGTCGTGGGGAGACCCTGGATCAAGCCCAAGCGGCTGCCCACGGGCAGGTTGCCGAGGGTGTCAAGTCGTGCCGCTCGGTGCTCGAGCTCGCTCAGCACCACGACATCGATGTGCCCATCACCACCGCCGTCGAAGCCGTCTGCTTCCGCGGAATGACCCCCCGACGGATGGTGGGGCTCCTGATGTCGCGATCGATGAAGTCCGAGAGCTGAACCAGTAGCACCGGTAGGGTTCCCCCGTGCCTCGACGTATCCGGGTGGCCGTGATCTACGGCGGACGCAGCAGCGAACACGGGGTGTCCGTGGTGTCGGCGGGCAGCGTCCTCGCCGCCCTCGATCCCGAACGCTACGAAGCGGTGCCGGTGGGTATCACACCGGGCGGCCAGTGGGTGCTCACCGACGCGACGCCCGAATCACTGGCCATCACCGGCCGCACGCTGCCCGAGGTGGGCAAGGGCACCTCAGTCGTCCTTTCACCTGATCCCGGCGACACCCGGCTCGTGTCGCTCGAGACGGGGTCGGCGCTCGAGTCCCTCAAGTCCGTGGACGTCGTCTTTCCCGTCCTGCACGGCCGCTTCGGCGAGGATGGCACGATCCAGGGCCTGCTCGAAATGGCTGGCGTGCCCTACGTGGGGCCCGGCGTCTTCGCCAGCGCCGCCGCGATGGACAAGGAGTACACCAAGAAGCTGCTGCGCGCCGAGGGGCTGGACGTCGGCGAATTCGCCGTGATTCGGCGCGATCGGCGCTACACGGTGCTCGACCTGCACCCGCTCGGCCTGCCCGCGTTCGTCAAACCAGCAAACGCGGGTTCGAGCGTCGGCATTACCCGGATTACCGACTGGACTGAGCTGCCCGACGCCCTGGAGACGGCGTTCGTCCACGACTCGAAGGCGCTCGTCGAGTCCGCAGTGCTCGGTCGAGAGATCGAGTGCGGCGTCCTTGAGAACGACGAGGGCCTGCCCGAGGCGAGCGTGCCCGCCGAGATCCGGCTGCTGCCCGGGCACGAGTGGTACGACTTCGACGCCAAGTATCTCGACGACGCCTGCGAGTTCGATGTTCCGGCGACCGTCTCGCCCGAGGTCACCGCGCGTATCCAGGACGTCGCTCGCCGCGCATTCACCGCGCTGGACTGCGCCGGGCTGGCCCGGGTCGACTTCTTCGTCGCCGCCGATGACCGAATCGTGGTCAACGAGGTGAACACGATGCCGGGATTCACGCCGATCTCGATGTTCCCGCGGATGTGGGCCGCGTCCGGCGTCGACTACCCGAGCCTCGTCGACCGGCTGATCCGTACCGCGCTGCGGCGAGCCGGCGTCAGTTCTTGATCATCACGGTCTTCTACAGGTCTATGTCCTGCCACAGACCGTGATGATCAAGCCGGATCAGGCGCGCTTCACTTCCTGGACGTTCCCGGCGTTGCCGTCGGGAGCCTTGAAGTAGACGAAGCGCCCCCACGGCCGGACGCTACCCGCCCGCGTTGACTGGCGACTTCCCCAGTCAACGTTCGAGGTCGCCAGTGCAACACCCGGGCCGGGTCGCGGGAACTTGGGCCGGGCGGCGGTCATTCAGTCGATGACGCCTGCCTGGCGCAGGCCGTCCTGCTCGTCGGCTCCGTAGCCGAGTTCGTCGAGGATTGCGGCGCTGTCCGCGCCGAGTGCCGGCACGCAGCCGGGCTGTCCCTGGGTGGCCGAGAAGCGCGGGGCCGGCCCGGGCATGGGTGCGCCGTCGACCTCGACATAGGACCCCCGCTCCACGTTGTGCGGATGCTCCAGGGCCTCGGCGAGGGTCAGGACCGGGGCCACGCAGGCGTCCAGCGGCGCGAAGACAGCCGCCCACTCATCGCGGGTCTTCGTGCGGAACATGTCGGCCAAGACCTTCTTGCACGCGTTCCAGTCATCGGGCACGTACGGGCCGGGCGTCGTCGCTTCGTCCAGCCCGAGAGTACGGACGAGCAGCGCCCAGAACTGCGGTTCGATCGCGCCGACGGCGACCCACTTGCCGTCGGACGCCTCATAGCAGCGGTAGTTCGGCGCGCCGCCGTCGAGCATGTTGGCTTCGCGGACGTCCGACCAACCCCCGCGCGAGACGAATGTGCGCGTCATCGACCCGAGATAGGACGCACCCTCGGTCATCGCGGCGTCGACGACCTGGCCCTGCCCTGTGGTGCGGGCGTGCAGCAGCGCAGCCAGCACACCTGTGGCCAGGAACATCGACCCGCCGCCGAAGTCGGCGACGTAGTTCGCCGGCGGGATGGGCGGCCCGTCGGCCAGGCCGATGCCGTGCAGCAGACCGGTGATCGCGAGATACGTGATGTCGTGGCCGGCGGTGGCCGACAGCGGCCCGTGCTGCCCCCAGCCGGTCATCCGGCCGTAGACGAGCTTGGGGTTGCGAGCGAGCGCGTCGTCCGGGCCGATGCCGAGCCGTTCGGCCACGCCGGGCCGGAAACCCTCGATCAGTGCGTCCGCGGTCTCGACGAGCCGCAGCACGACTTCGGCGCCGGCGGGTTTTCGGATGTCCAGACCGATCGGGCGGCGACCACGTCCCATGGGGCTGGCCGCCATCACCTCGCCGAGACCCATCGCCGAACCGAGCCTGTCGATCCGAATGACCTCGGCGCCGAGATCGGCGAGCAGCATCCCGAGCATCGGCACCGGGCCGATGGCGGGCAGTTCGATGACGCGGACTCCGTCGAGCGGTCCGGGCATGACGATGTGTCCTTCCGTCGAGACACTCTTGGCTTCGTAGCGGCGCAACACGCCGGTGCGAACGCCGCTACGAGGCCAAGAGGGATGAAATTAGAAGGTTTCGCCGCTCTCGGCCTTGGTCCTCAACAGCGCGTTGGGTGCGAAGCGCTCGCCGTAGGCCTTCGCGAACTGCTCGGCGCGCTGGACGAACGCAGCAACACCGTGCCCGGTCGAGCCCTCGTACCCGTTGATGTACTGCAGGACGCCACCGGTCCACGGCGGGAAGCCGATGCCCATGATCGAGCCGATGTTGGCGTCGGCCGTGGTGATCAGGACGCCCTCTGCGACGCAGCGGGCCGACTCGACTGACTCGATGACGAGCATACGTTCCCCGAGCTCGTGGATATCGACCGCGGCCGGGTCACCCTTGACCGGGAAGGTCTCGGCGAGCCCGGGCCACAGGCCCTTGCGTTTGCCGTTCTCGTCGTAGTCGAAGAAGCCCTTGCCGGCGAGCCGGCCCGGACGGCCGAGCTCGACCATCTTCTCGACGACGTCCTCGGCGGGGTGGCGTGGGTAGGCGTCGCCCATCGCTTCGCGGGTCTCGTTGCGGATCTTGAGGAACAGTTCCAGATTCAGCTCGTCGGCCAGTTGCAGCGCCCCGACCGGATAGCCGGCCTGCGTGGTGGCTTGCTCGACGGTCGAGGGGCTGACGCCTTCCGTCAGCATTGCCAGCGCCTCGTTCACAAACGTGCCTATTACGCGCGAGGTGAAGAATCCGCGGCTGTCGTTGACCACGATCGGCGTCTTCTTGATCGCCGCGGCGTAGTCGAGCGCCCGGGCCAGGGCTTCGTCCGATGTCTCCTCGCCGCGGATGATCTCCAGCAGCGGCATCTTGTCGACGGGCGAGAAGAAGTGCAGGCCGATGAAGTCCTGCCTGCGCCGGACACCCTCGGCCAGGCTCGTGATCGGCAGGGTCGACGTGTTCGACCCCAGCAGGGCGTCGGTGGCGACGACCTTCTCCGCCTCGCCGAACACCTCGTGCTTGAGCGACACCTTCTCGAACACCGCCTCGACGATGAGATCGCAGCCTTCGAGGTCGGCGTAGTCCGCGGTCGGCGTGATGAGCGCCAGCACCTCGTCACGCTTGGCCTCGGTGAGCTTGCCGCGACCGACAGCCTTATCGAGGATCTTCTGTGAGTAGGCCTTACCCTTCTCGGCCGCCTCGATCGAGACGTCCTTGAGCATGACCTGCATGCCGGCGCGGGCGGAGACGTATGCGATGCCCGCGCCCATCATCCCGGCACCGAGAACGGCGACCTTGGTGGCGTTGCGCTTCTGGAAGCCCTCGGGCCGTGAGCCGCCGCCGTTGATGTAGTTCAGGTCGAACCAGAACGCCTGGATCATGTTCTTCGCGACCTGGCCCTTGGCGAGGTTCACGAAATAGCGCCCCTCGACCGTGAGTGCGGTGTCGAAGTCCAAACCCGCGCCCTCGACCGCCGCGCACATGATGTGGTGCGGCGCGGGCATCGGGGCGCCCTTGAGCTGCTTTTTCAGGTTGCCCGGGAACGCGGGCAGCATGCCGGCGAGCGACGGGCTTGTAGGCAGGCCACCGGGCATCCGGTAACCCTTGGCGTCCCACGGCTGCGCCGTCTCGGGGTTGGCCTTGATCCACTCGCGCGCCTTGGCCAGCATCTCCTCCGGCGTGGCCGCGATCTCGTGGATCAGGCCGAGCTCGAGCGCCTCGGCCGGCTTGTAGCGGTTGCCCTGCAGCAGCACCTTCATCAAGCCGTCGGCGATGCCGAGCAACCGGACGACGCGGGTGACGCCGCCGGCGCCCGGCAGCAGACCGAGGGTGACCTCGGGCAAGCCGAACTGCGACTTCGGGTTGTCCAGCGCGATGCGCCGGTTGCAGGCAAGTGCGATCTCCAGCCCCCCACCGAGCGCGGCGCCGTTCAGCGCGGCGACGGTCGGTTTTCCCAGCTTCTCGAAGCGGCGGAACTCGCCCTTGATCTTCTCGACGCCGGCCGCGAACTGAGCCGCGTTCTCGTCGGTCACCTGGATGAGCTGGTTCAGGTCGCCGCCGGCGAAAAAGGTGTCCTTGGCTGAGGTGACGACGACGCCGGTGACCGAGTCCTGCTCGGCCTCAAGCCGGTCGACGGTCGCGCTGAGCGACGTCCGGAAGTCGTCGTTCATCGTGTTGGCGCGCTGCGCCGGGTCGTCCAGCGTCAGCGTGACGATGCCGTCCGCGTCCTGGTCCCAACGGATGGTGTCAGTCATTCGGTACTCCATTGTCCTTCGCGTCTGCGGCCGAGGTCGGCAGTGTTTGCTGGTTCGCGCGGGCGCTCATCACGAAAGTCGCTCCACGATCGTCGCGACGCCCATGCCGCCGCCGACACACAGGGTGGCCAGGCCGTAGCGCAGATCGCGGGCCTCGAGCTCGTCGACGAGCGTGCCCAGGATCATGGCGCCGGTGGCACCGAGGGGGTGGCCCAGCGCGATCGCGCCGCCGTTCACGTTCATTTTCTCGTGTGGCACCTTGAGGTCCTTCATGAACTTCAGGACCACGGCCGCAAAGGCCTCGTTCAGCTCGAACAGGTCGATGTCTTCGATGCTCAGCCCGGCCTTGGCCAGCGCCTTCTGGGCCGACGGGCCGGGGCCCGTCAGCATGATCGTCGGCTCGCTGCCGACGACGCCGACGGACACGACGCGGGCGCGGGGGGTCAGGCCGTTGTCGGTGCCCGCCTTCTCGCTGCCGATCACGACAAGCGATGCGCCGTCGACTATGCCCGACGAGTTGCCCGGCGTGTGGACATGATTGATGGACTCGACCCAGTGGTACTTCTGCAGGGCGACGGAGGTGAAGCCGCCCATCTCACCGACCGCAGCGAAGGACGGCTTGAGGCCGGCCAGAGACTCGACGGTCGTGCCCGCCCGCGGGAACTCGTCGTGATCGAGCACGATGTCGCCGTTGAGGTCGAGCACCGGGACGATCGACTTGGCGAAGTTTCCGTTCGCGATGGCCTTGGCCGCCCGGTCTTGCGACTCGGCGGCGAAGGTGTCGACGTCGGTGCGGCTGAAGCCTTCGATGGTGGCGATCAGGTCGGCGCTGACGCCCTGGGGAACGAAGCTGGTGGCGTACGCGGTCTCCGGGTCCTGAGCCCAGGGCCCCCCGTCGGAGCCCATGGGCACCCGCGACATCGACTCGACGCCGCCGGCGAGGACGAGGTCCTCCCAGCCGGAGCGCACCTTCTGGGCGGCGATGTTGACGGCCTCGAGACCCGAGGCGCAGAACCGGTTGAGCTGGACGCCCGGGCCGGAGGTCTCGTAGCCCGCGGCCAGCGCCGCGGTTCGCGCGATGTCGGCACCCTGCTCGCCGATCGGCGAGACGACACCCATGATGATGTCCTCGACGTTGGCAGGGTCGAGCTGCGGGTTGCGCTTGCGGACCTCCTCGAGCAGACCGACAACCAGCGACACCGGCTTGGTCCCGTGCAGCGAACCGGTGTTCTTGCCGCGTCCGCGCGGGGTACGTAGCGCGTCGTAGACGAAAGCTTCCGTCATTTACCTACCGTCCTGTCTCAATGATGATCGGCTCCCGATGGGCAGGGAATGTTCTCAGTCTTACTGTCACAGTGGTCAAGTGCCAGTCATTGTGGCGCGGAAGACCGGTGCAGCTACGCTCGCGCCATGACCGGGGCCAGCACCGCCGCCGATACAGCAGAGAGCACCGGCGAGCTGACCGTCGACGAGCTCGCAGCCCGCACGGGGATGACGGTACGCACGGTCCGCTTCTACGCAAGCGAGGGGCTGTTGCCGCCGCCGGAACGGCGTGGGCGGATCGCCTATTACGACGCGCGGCACCGGATGCGGCTCGAGCTCATTCGCACGCTGCAGGAGCACGGCTACACGCTGGCCGCGGTCGAGCGCGTGCTCGCACGTATCCCGCAGGACGCCGCACCGGCCGAGTACGCGGTCCAGAGCGCGGTGCTGGCACCCTGGCTACCCGACCGGTCCGAGATGCTCGACCGGGCCACCCTGGAGCGCCGGGTCGGCCGGCAGCTCGACGACGACCAGGTGGACTTCCTGGCCTCGGTGGGAGCGCTCGAAGCGGTCGGGGCCGCGTACCGCACGTCGCCGGCGCTGCTGGGGCACGCGGTCGAGCTGTTGCAGATGCCAGTGCCGCCGACCCTGCTCGCCGAGTCGATCGAGCTGATCGACCGGCACGCCCGTGCGGTGGCCGACGGCCTGTCGGAGATCTTCGCGCGGGGCATCTGGGGTCCGTACCAGCGCGGGGAGCTGGAGCACGAGCAGGTGGTCGCGCTGCTCGAGGCGATGCGTCCCCTCGCGCTGCAGGGCCTGGTCAGTGCCTTCACCCGCGCCGCCGACGACACCGCGCGCCGCCGGGTCGAGAAGCCGTAGCCGCGTGTTGTTCAGTACGGATCTGGGCCTCGACCGGGTCCGTCACGTCATGCGCCTGGCGGTCGCCCACCAACAGAACGCCTATCTGCGCCGTGGGACGGCGCTCTAACGTAGTCGCTGAGGATTCGGGCCTGTCCCGACCCGTGGCGAGGCACGTCGTTTCCTACTTGCGACGGGTGCATCGGGTCTCGGCGGGCGCTGCCCCGTTCGCGTCGCAGACGGCGGGCAGCACGTTGGCGATGGCCTGCGACAGGGTCGGGAGCTTGTCGGCGCCCTGGTACTCGCCCGGGATCGTGATCGAAACGTAGGCAGCGCGGTCCACGGTCGTGTAGACATTCGCGTTCCCGTCGCGCTGCACGTCGTAGAACGGACCGCCCGCCACGCCGCCCTGGATGAACTGCGCGGCCGATCCTTCGCTCAGGTCCTTCGGCCGGCCGACGCCGCAGCGCAGCACGATCGCGGGGCTGCCCCAGGCCACCACGAAAGGGGTGTCCGGCTTGGTGTGCACGACCCGCTGGCTCAGCCCGGTGAGGACGATCGGTAGCTGCGCGAGCACCTTGGCGCAGGGCGCGGCGTCGGCGTCGGCGCTGGGCGGGGCCGCGAAACTCAGGACCGCGGTGGGGTCGGCTGCCTTGGGCGCAGGGGGATGGCTGTCGCCGGTGACACTGCCGATGACCAGCGCGAGGATCACGATCAGCGGCAACGTCACGGCCGTGGCGATCAGCGCCGCCCGGCGATGGAGCGGGTCGATCGCCGCCGCCTACAGGTTGACGACGGGGCAGGTGAGCGTGCGGGTGATGCCGTCGACCGACTGCACGTTGGCGACGACGAGCTTGCCAAGTTCGTCGACCGTGTCCGCCTCGGCGCGCACGATCACGTCGTACGGCCCGGTGACGTCCTCAGCACTGGCCACGCCGGCCAGAGAAGTGATCTGGCGGGCGACAAGGGCGGCCTTGCCGACCTCGGTCTGGATCAGGATGTACGCGCTGACGCTCACGCCCTCACTCCGTTCTGGCCGCCGAAGACGCCATGCCCTCTGTGCGCTCCGCAAGCGTCGCTCACGAGACCCTCCTCAGGCCCGCTCAGGTGATGGCTCATGTCGCTCCTTGTCATCCTGCCGCGATGTGACACGCTGTGCGCCGACGACAGCCGGTGGCGCGTCCTGTCCTCGTCGACACTCGCGGACCGGTAGAACGTAGCGCAGGCGGCCACGCACGATCATCGAGAGGCGAGACTCATCACCGTTTCCGACGCCGGAGAATTCGGACTCATCAAGCGAGTGACGGCCGATCTCGAGTCGATATCGTCGACGATCGTCGGGCCCGGCGACGACGCCGCGGTCGTGGCCACGCCCGACGGTCGGGTCGTCGTGTCCACCGACATGCTGATCGAGAACCGGCACTTTCGCCGCGACTGGTCGACGGCCGAGGACGTCGGGCACAAGGCGGTCGCGCGAGCGTTCTCCGACATCGCGGCTATGGGCGCCGTCCCCACGGCGTTGCTGGTCGCGTTCGCGGCTCCAGGCGATCTCGAACTGAGTTGGGTGGACGGGTTGATGACCGGGCTGCGCGCCGAGTGTGCCCACGTCGAGGCGGCGATCGTGGGCGGCGACGTCACGGCCGGCGACGTCGTCACATTGGGACTCACCGCCCTCGGCGACCTGCAGGGTGCGGCACCCGTCACCTTGGCCGGCGCCACGGTCGGGGACGTCGTCGCGGTCTGCGGACGCCTCGGCTGGGCGGCGGCCGGATTCGCCGTGCTCGGGCGAGGCTTCCGATCGCCGGTGCAGGTCGTGGCCGCGCACCGGCGTCCAGAACCGCCCTACTTCGAGGGCCGGCACGGCGCGCAGTTGGGCGCGACGGCGATGACCGACGTCAGCGACGGTCTGGTCGCCGACCTCGGCCACATCGCCGAGGCGAGCGGGGTGCGCATCGACCTGACGGCCGCCGCGATGGACGTGCCCGCGAAGCTGCGCGAGGTAGGCGCTGCCCTCAACGTCGACCCGATGATCTGGGTGCTCACCGGCGGGGACGATTACGCGCTCGCCGCGACCTTCCCGCCCGGGACGGACCTGCCCGAGCCGTGGCGCCGGATCGGCGTCGTCGCGCAGGGTGCGGGTGTGCGGGTCGACGGCCGTCGCTGGCCTGCCGGTGGCCACGAGCACTTCCGCTGAACCTGTCGTACCTCCGCCCTAGTGTCGACGGCGTGGAGTTCGTGATCGAGGAACGCAGCTACGACGACCCGGATGTCGTCAGGATGGTCGCCGAGGTCCAGCAGGTCTACGTCGAGATGTACGGCGGCCCGGACGAAGCCGTGGTCGAGCCGCACGAGTTCGTGACGCCGCAGGGTCTCTTCCTGGTCGGGATTCTGGACGGGGTCGCGGTCGCGACCGGCGGCTGGCGGCGTCTCGACGACGACGACGCGGAGATCAAGCGGATGTACGTGTCGCCGCCGGCCCGGCGCCGTGGGCTGTCCCGGCTGATGCTCGCCGAGGTCGAACGCACCGCCGCCGCGGCGGGGATACGCCGGCTCGTCCTGAACACCGGCCCGCATCAGGCCGCGGCCATCGCCCTCTACGAACAGGCCGGGTACGTGCCGGTCGCGCCATTCGGCCACTACTCAGAGTACGGCTCGGCGGTGTTCTTCGCGAAGCCGGTGCGAGTTGATGCATCCCGTGCCTGAGCACGCAACAGCCCGCCTCGCCGAGGCGAGACGGGCTGTGCGATCAGCGGCTGCGCAGTTGCGACACCGTCAGCCGCGGGTGACCTTGCCAGCCTTGAGGCACGACGTGCACACGTTGAGACGGCGCCGCGTCCCCGGCGCGACCAGCGCGCGGACGGTCTGCACGTTCGGGTTCCACCGGCGGGGGGTACGGCGGTGGGAGTGGGACACAGCCATGCCGAAACCCGGCCCCTTGCCGCAGACATCGCAGACGCTGGCCACGTGGAACTCCTCTGATGCTGATGATCGATGGGATGCGCTCGGGCGGTGGGCGTACGGCCGGTCGCCGGGCAACCCCGCGAGTCTAACGGCAGCACGACACGGCGGCCAAACCCGCAGTCGTCCTTGCCTGCGTCCCGCGCACTGGATCGGCATCGCGCCCGAGCTTCGACTCGTCGGCGGCCGAGGCCAGTATCGTGCGGCGGGTCGGCGGCGTGAGATGACACCGCCTGGGCCAGGCGTGGCCGGCGCGCCGCAGCTGCTCGAAGGGGTGGTCGTGCTCGACACGCTCGATGCGGACGCCGTGCGGCGGTGGAGCCGCGCCGCCATCGACCGACTCACCGCCCACCGCAGCGAGATCGATGCGCTCAACGTGTTCCCGGTCGCCGACAGCGACACCGGCGGCAACATGTTGATCACTCTGCGCGCCGCCGGCGACGCGCTCGACGCAGCGCTACGGACCGGTCCGCCGCCCGGCGCGGCCTTGGCTCTGGCCGCGATGGCCGACGGTGCCGCCCGGGGCGCCGTCGGGAACTCGGGCTTCATCGTCTCGCAGATCGTGCGCGGGCTTGCGTTCGCCGCCGCGGAGACGGACTCGTGCGACGCGGCCGCGCTGGCTGCGGGGCTAGACGCCGGTGCGCACCTCGCCCGGCAGGCGGTCATGACGCCGGTGCACGGCACCATCCTGACCGTCGCGCGGGTCGCGGCCGACGCCGCCGTGGCTGCGCATGCCGGCGGAGCATCGCTCGCCGGGGTCGTCGCCGGGGCAGTCACGGCCGCCGACGCAGCGCTGCAGCGCACGCCGGGGCAGCTGGCCGAACTCGGTGCGCACGGCGTCGTCGACGCCGGTGGTCGTGGTTTCGTGGTGCTACTCGAAGCGTTGAGCCGCACGATCAGTGGTTCCGCCGTCGAGCTGACTCCGGTCACCGCACCCGCGCGGGGGCACGGGGCGATGCGGGAAACGGGCAGCAGCGAGTTCGGGTTCGAGGTTCAGTACCTGATCGACGCACCGGCGCCGGCCGTCGATGCCCTGCGGGGCAGGCTCGGCGAGCTCGGCGACTCGGTCGCCGTCGTCGGCATCACCGGCGACACGTGGAAGGTTCATGCGCACGTCAACGACGTCGGTGCTGCCATCGAGGCTGGTGTCGAAGCCGGCCGCGCACACCAGATCGCGGTGGTCCGCTTCGCTGAGGGCGCCGACCCGTCGGACTCCTCGGATACACCGTCCACCGCAGTGCTTGCCGTGGCTCCGGGGCACGGTTTGGCTCACCTTTTCCACAGCGAGGGCGTCTACGTCGTCGAAGGCAGTGCGGGCGCGCCACCGTCGACCGACGACGTCGTCGCGATGATCCATGCCGCCGGCGCCCGGAGTCTCGTGCTGCTGCCGAATGCTTCCCTCGTGACGGGCGTCGCCGAAGCCGCCGCCCACCGGGCGCGGGCCGAGGGGCTTCGGGTCTCGGTCGTGCCCACCCGTTCACCCGTGCAGGGCCTCGCTGCCATCGCCGTCCACGACCCGTCCCGCCGCTTCGACGACGACGTCGTAGCGATGGCCGAGGCCGCGGCCGCGACCCGCTTCGCCGAGATCACGATCGCTACCGCAGAGGGGCTCACGGCCGTCGGCATCTGCCAGCCCGGCGACGTCCTCGGCCTGATAGACGGTGAAGTCGTCGAGATCGGCCGTGGCTTGCTTGCCGTGGCCTTCGGGCTCGTCGACCGCCTGCTGGCCGTCGGGGCCGAGCTCATGACCGTCCTCGTCGGCGCGCCCGCGCCGAATCGCGCCGGTGAGTTGATCGAGGCCCACGTCCGCGACCGGGCGCCGTTCACCGACGTCAGCGTCTACCAGGGCGGCCAGGCCGACCACCCGGTGATCATCGGGGTCGAGTGATGGTCGCCCTCGACACCTCGCTGGACGGCATCATCGGTGGACGCACCGCGAAGCCGCTTGAGAAGGCGTTCGGCATGCTCACCGTGCGCGACCTCCTCGCGCACATCCCACGACGGCTTGCCGAGCGCGGCGAGCTCACCGAGCTGTCCTCCCTGCAGCTCGGCGACGAGGTCACGGTCGTGGCCGACGTCCTGTCCAACAAGCCGATTCGGGGGACGGGCCGCTCGTCGCGTACCGAGATCATGGTCGGCGACGGCCGGGCGCGTCTCCAACTCGTGTTCTTCGGCAAGGGCATGTACCGCACCGCTGACCTGCAGCCCGGCGTGCGCGGGCTGTTCTCCGGAAAGGTCGGCGAGTTCAACGGCCGACGCCAGCTCGTCCACCCCGACTACCAGGTCCTGCGTGGGGACGACGAGATGGAGGGCGCGACCGCCGGGATGTTCGCTGGTCGGCTCATCCCGGTCTATCCAGCCACGCAAGCCGTCCGCACCTGGGTGATCGCGACCGCGGTGCACCAGACGCTGCTCGTGCTCGACCACGTGCCTGATCCGCTCGAAGCCGAGATCAGGGCCCGGCACGGGCTGATGGACTTCGACGCTGCGCTGCGAGCGATCCACCAACCGGACGACCGTGCGCACTGGCACGCGGCGCGGCGCCGCTTCGCCTGGGACGAGGCGCTGGGTGTCCAGCTGGCGCTCGCGCAACGTCGCTGGCGGGCCGGGGCGAATCCAGCGGTGCCGCGGCCCGCCAAGCCCGGTGGACTGCTCGAGGCGTTCGACTCCACGCTGCCGTTCACGCTCACCGCCGGGCAGCGCGAGGTAGGCGACGTCCTCGCCGACGAACTCGCGCAACCGCACCCGATGCACCGCCTGCTGCAGGGCGAGGTCGGCTCGGGCAAGACGGTCGTGGCGCTCCGCGCGATGCTGCAGGCTGTCGACGCCGGAGGGCAGGCCGCATTGCTCGCCCCTACCGAGGTGCTCGCTGCCCAGCACGCCCGCACGATCGACTCGATGCTCGGGCCGCTGGCCCGCGACGGCCAGCTCGGCGGGTCCGACACCGCCACCCGCGTCGCGCTGCTCACCGCGTCCCTGCCGGCGGCCGCGCGTAAACGGGCGCTGCTCGACGCTGCCGGGGGAGCGGCCGGGATCCTCGTCGGCACCCACGCGCTGATCCAGCAGCACGTCAGCTTCGCCGACCTTGCACTAGTGGTCGTTGACGAGCAGCACCGCTTCGGCGTCGAGCAGCGCGATGCTCTGCGCAGCAAGGCCGAGCAGCCGCCGCACGTCCTGGTCATGACTGCCACCCCCATTCCCCGCACTGTCGCGATGACGGTCTTCGGCGACCTCGAGACGTCGACGCTGTCCGAGCTGCCCGCGGGTCGCGCGCCGATCACGACCAGCGTCGTCCCCGTCGCCGAGAAGCGTGCGTGGCTCGATCGGGCGTGGCAGCGTATCCGCGAGGAGGTCGCGGCGGGGCGGCAGGCCTACGTCGTGTGCCCGCGGGTCGGCATCGACACGGCCGAATCTGAGGAGGATCTGACCGATCTCGACGCTGCCGACGTCGACGTCGACGCGCTCGACGACGACAAGCCGCGGCACGCCCGCCGGGCGCCGCTCGCGGTCACCGACATCCTGCCGATGCTCGCCGAAGGGCCGCTGCACGGCCTGCGGCTCGCCATGCTGCACGGTCGGATGACCCCCGACGACAAGGACCGCGTGATGCTCGACTTCACCGGCGGGCGCATCGACGTCCTCGTTGCGACCACCGTCATCGAAGTCGGCGTCGACGTCCCCAACGCGAGCGTCATGGCGGTGCTCGACGCCGATTTCTTTGGTATCTCGCAACTGCACCAGTTGCGGGGCCGCGTGGGTCGCGGCGGGCACCCCGGGCTGTGTCTGCTCGTGACCGACGCCGAGACGGGCACACCGGCTCGCGAACGCCTCGACGCCGTCGCGGCGACGACGGACGGTTTCGAGCTCGCCCGCCTCGACGTCGAGCAGCGGCGCGAGGGCGACGTCCTGGGCTCCGCGCAGTCCGGCCGGCGGCGCACGTTGCGCCTGCTTTCGTTGCTGCGCGACGAGGACCTCATCGTCGCCGCCCGGGCCGAGGCCGCCGACCTGGTCGCCGGCGATCCGACCCTGACCGCGCACCCGCAGCTGGCCGCGCAGGTCGCCGCCGTCATCGGCGACGAGCAGGCGGACTTCCTGGAGAAGACATGAGGCGGCGCAGGTCCCGGCTGGTGTGTGGCGACCCTACGAGCGGGACGTGAGGATCGTGGCGGGGCTCGCGAAGGGCCGGCGCCTGGCGCCCCCGCCCGACGGCACCCGGCCGACCTCCGACCGAGCCCGCGAGGGTCTGTTCAACTCCCTCGCAGCGTTGGTCGACCTCGACGACAGTCATGTCCTGGACCTGTTTGCGGGTACCGGCGCCGTGGGTCTGGAGGCCCTGTCCCGCGGTGCCGAGACCGCCGTCTTCGTCGAGTCCGGTCACCGGGCAGCGGACGTCCTGCGCCGCAACGTCGACGTGGTCGCCTTGCCCGGCGCACGGATCGTCCGTCGGGCGGTGACCTCGTTCCTGGCCGGGCGCCCGGACACACCGTTCGAGCTGGTGTTCGCCGACCCGCCGTACGCGGTGGGCGACGACGCGGTGGCCGCTCTGCTGGTCACGCTCGGCAGCGACCAGTGGCTCGCCCCCGACGCTGTCGTCGTCATCGAGCGGGCGGCACGGGGCGCCGGACCCGTCTGGCCGGCCACGATCACGCCGGTGGCCGACCGCCGCTACGGCGAGGGCGTGCTTTGGTACGGTCGCCGACGATGAAATCCACGGACGGCACGGTGGACGGCGATAAGAGTCGGATCCGGCGCGCGCTGTGCCCCGGCTCCTTCGATCCCGTCACCAACGGCCATATCGACATCATCCGGCGGGCCGCGAGCCTCTACGACGAGGTCGTCGTCGCCGTGTTCGTGAACCAGTCCAAGTCGGGGCGGTTCAGCGTGGACGAACGGCGCGACATGCTCAGCGAGGTCGCCACCGAATTCGGCAATGTCAGCGTCGACGTGTTCGAGGGCCTCGTCGTCGACTACTGCCGCGCGCACGACATCCCGGTGATCGTCAAGGGTCTGCGCGCCGTCACCGACTTCGACTACGAACTGCAGATGGCGCAGATGAATCGCGGGCTCGCCGGGGTCGACACGCTGTTCATGCCGACAAACCCGGAATACAGCTTCCTTGCCTCTAGCCTGGTGAAGGAGATCGCCAAGTGGGGCGGCGACGTGACGTCGCTCGTCCCACCCAGCGTTCTCAAGAGGCTGACCGAGCGGACCGACACCGCCGGCTAGCCGCAGGATCCAGCCGCCGGGAGGACGCCCGCCATGACCGACGAATCCCTGCGCCGCGCAGACCAGTTGCTGAGCGAGTTGATCGAGACCGTCGAGACGGCACGAGCGCTGCCGATGTCGTCGTCGTGCGTGCTGCCGCGCGAACGCGTGCTCGATCTGCTCGACGAACTGCGCGAGGTGCTGCCACCCGAGATCGACGAGGCGCGCTCCGTCATCGCGCGCCGCGAGAAGATGCTGCAGGAGTCCTACGAGGCCGCCGCCGCCCAGCGCGAGCGTGCCGTCGCCGAGGCCGACGCCGTGCTGGCCGACGCCGCCCACCGGGCCGAGCAGATCGGGGCCGAGGCCGACCAGCAGTCCGCGAAGACCGTCCAGGGCGCCCGTGAGGAACACGGCCGGCTCGTCGCGTCCACCACTGTGCACCAGGCCGCCGCGCAGGCTGCGGCCGCGCTACGTCATGACGCCGAGCGCTACCAGCAGCAGATCACCGCCGACGTGACGCAGTACGAATCCAAGGTCCGCGGCGACGCCGACCGCTATGCGCACGCCGCACGTAACGAGGCCGAGCGCTACGCCACGACGCTCACCGCCGACGCCGAGAACTACGCCGAACGCACTCTCGACGAGCTTTCGGCGGTTCTACACCGCTCGGCCCAGACCGCTGATCAGGGCCGCACCGCACTGGCCCAGCGCCGCGCCGGCGTATTCGCCGCCGGCAGCGCGGTGGCCGAGCCGCGGGCCGAGTCCCGCTCCGACGGCCCTGCCCAAGGCGGCCAGTCCGACGACGGGCGGCACGAGGACCGGCGTTCGCCGATTTCGGCCTGACCGCTGCTCTCAGCTAGTCTGAACAACGGTCTCAACCTGATGGCCGTCAACGTAAGCGCGAGAACACGACACCGGTATCTCCCATGCAGCCCTCCCGAGCCAGCCGACGAAACCCCGAGCAGCGCCCCGCGAATCCGCGGAGCCCGTACATCTTCGACCTCCGGGAACTCGGCCGTCAGCCCGGCACGCTGCGCGAGTATCAGCGTCGCGCTCCCGCCCCTGCGGCGCTCGGTCTGGATGTCATCGGGGTGCCGGAAGGCGCCCCGCTCGCACTGGAGCTGCGGCTCGAGTCGGTGACCGAGGGCGTGCTCGTCACGGGCACGATCCACGCGCCGCTCACCGGCCAGTGCGGGCGGTGCCTCGACCCGGTCACCGGCGACCTCGACGTCGACGTCTGTGAGCTGTTCGCTTACCCGGACAGCGCCACCGAGGAGACGACCGAGCAGGACGAGGTCTTTCGGATCGACAGGGATCTGCTCGACGTCGAACCGGCGGTGCGTGACTCCGTGGTGCTCGCTCTACCCTGGACACCACTGTGCCGGCCAGATTGCGCTGGGCTGTGCCCGGATTGTGGGCAGCGGCTCGACGACCTTCCGGCCGGTCACGCGCACGAGACGATCGACCCACGCTGGGCGGCCCTGGCCGCCTTGCGAGACACCGACGGTTCTGCCGGTGTCACCGACAGCAATACGACGAAACAGGAGTAACCGACGTGGCCGTTCCGAAGCGGAAGATGTCGCGCAGCAACACCCGGGCCCGCCGGTCGCAGTGGAAGACCACCACGCCGACCCTCGTGACGTGCCCGAACCGCGCCTGTGGCGAGTTCAAGCTGCCGCACACGGCGTGCGGCAACTGCGGTCAGTACGCCGGCAAGCAGGTTCTGTCGGTCTGACCGACCGACGGTTCTCGTGCGTGGCCCGACGCATCCCGCCGACCAGGGTGGATTGGCCGACGCGCTCGGCGTCACCATGGACGCCGAGTTGCTGCGCCGTGCCCTCACACACCGTTCGTACGCCTACGAGCACGGTGGCCTGCCGCACAACGAACGCCTCGAGTTCCTCGGCGACGCGGTGCTCGGCATCGTGGTCACCGACGCGCTTTACCGCGCGCATCCCGACCTGTCCGAGGGGCGGCTGGCCAAGCTGCGCGCCTCCGTGGTGAACATGCGCGCGCTCGCCACCGTCGCCCGGCGCGTCGGCCCGGACGGGTTGGGCACCTACGTCCTGCTCGGGCGCGGCGAAGAGGGCACCGGCGGCCGCGACAAGGCGAGCATCCTCGCCGACACCCTCGAAGCCGTGCTGGGCGCCGTCTACGTGGAACTCGGACTCGACGTCGCCGGGAGGGTGATCCACGACCTGTTCGACGGAGTGCTCGCCGACGCCGCCACCGCCGGGGCCGGCCTCGACTGGAAGACCAGCCTGCAGGAGCTCACGGCCGAACGCGGATTGGGCGTGCCCGAGTACGTCATGTCCACAACCGGCCCGGACCACGAGAAGGTCTTCACCGCACAGGCCTTCGTGGCCGGTGAGCTGTTCGCTGCGTCCGCCGGACGCAGCAAGAAGGAAGCCGAGCAGCTCGCGGCCGAGACGTCCTGGCGGGCCATCTCCACCCGCATCGAACCGCCGCACACCAAAACCCGCGTCGGCCGGCCCCAGCTCTCCACCCGCGTCGACCCGCCGCTGTAGTGCCCGAACTGCCCGAGGTCGAGACCATCCGCGACGGCCTCGCACGCTGGCTGGCGGGCCGGACGGTCGACACCGTCGAAGTCGGTCATCCTCGATCCGTGCGTCGGCACCCGGCCGGCGCCGACGATCTCGCCGCCCGGCTGCGCGGCGCCCGCATCGAATCGGTGTCCCGGCGGGGCAAGTACCTCTGGCTGCCACTGGCCGATGCCGGTGGCCCGCGCGCGGAGGCGCTGATCGCGCATCTCGGGATGAGCGGGCAGCTGGTCGTCCAGCCTCCCGATGCTCCTCGCGAGAAGCATCTGCACGTCCGGATCACGTTCACCGACGGCGGGCGCGAACTGCGCTTCATCGATCAACGCACCTTCGGCGGTGTTCTGCTGGACCGCCTCGTGCCGACAGCCGACCGCCCCGACCAGCTCGTGCCCGCGCAGATCGCGCACATCGCGCGCGACCCCCAGGACCCGGCGTTCGACGACGCTCTGTTCATCGCTCGCTTGCGGCGCCGGGAATCCGCGGTCAAGCGGTCCTTGCTGGATCAGACCCTCGCGTCGGGGATCGGCAACATCTACGCCGACGAATCCCTGTGGCGCGCGAGGCTGCACGGACAGCGCCGGAGCGCCGCGCTGAGCAGGATGGTGGCGACGCAGCTGCTGGGTCATGTGCGCGACGTGCTGTCCGAAGCACAGCTTGCCGGCGGAACGTCCTTCGACGCGCTCTACGTGGACGTGAACGGCCACAGCGGTTACTTCGATCGCTCGCTGGCTGTGTACGGGCAGGAGGGCCGGCCGTGCCGGCGCTGCGGTACCCCGGTTCGGCGAGTCGCGTTCATGAACCGCTCGAGCTTCTTCTGCCCGCGGTGTCAGCGCCCGCCTGCCGGCTGACGTCGCGACGAACCACAACCCGTCCACACCGCGCCCGTGTTGACCCCTTGGGCGACGTGGTGAGAACATGAGTTGACAAGACGGGAGCCTTGCCGAATGCTGTCCTCCCGCCGCGTCCACCGCAGGAGTCACCGCCCAAGCTAGCCGTCCGTTCGGTCCCGGGTCCCTAAGAATCCCGAAGAATCGGCGGACATCCGGGGAACTGAAAGGTCGCCGTTATGGCACGCGCCCTCATGGGTTACGTCGGTCCGGCCAAGGAGCACGCGCTCGCGTTCGAAGTCGCGCGTCTGCGCCGGCGCGTCGCCGAGCTCGAGTCCGAGCTCGTCGAGCTTCGCGAGCACCGCACCGAGACGCTTGACCTAGAGCTGCACCAGCTGGCCGAAGCCAGCGAGCCTGCACTCGCCTGACCGTTCGCCGCAGTGCACCGTCGTGCATAGGCGGCGCCCTCGGGCGGGCGCAACGGCGGTGCCCGGAGTACACCGATGGCGGTAGGCACGGGGTAGGTTCGTCGTGCTCTTTCCCCGCCGGCTCGTCCGGCGGGTAACCACCGCACGTCGATTCGGGAGTTCCGTGCACCTCAAGTCGCTGACGCTGCGAGGGTTCAAGTCCTTCGCCTCGGCCACGACCCTGCGCTTCGAACCCGGCATCACCGCCGTCGTCGGGCCCAACGGCTCGGGCAAGAGCAACGTGGTCGACGCGATCGCCTGGGTGCTCGGCGAGCAGGGTGCCAAGGCGCTGCGCGGGGGGAAGATGGAGGACGTCATCTTCGCCGGCACGTCGGGCCGGGCGCCGCTGGGGCGCGCCGAGGTGACGCTCACGATCGACAACTCCGACGGCGCGCTGCCGATCGACTACTCCGAGGTCTCGATCACCCGCCGGATGTTCCGCGACGGCGCCGGCGAGTACGAGATCAACGGTTCGACGTGCCGGCTGCTCGACATCCAGGAGCTGCTGTCGGACTCCGGCATCGGCCGGGAGATGCACGTCGTCGTCGGGCAGGGCCAGCTCGACGCGATCTTGCAGTCCAAGCCCGAGGACCGGCGCGCCTACATCGAGGAGGCCGCGGGCGTCCTCAAGCACCGCAAGCGCAAGGAGAAGGCGCTGCGCAAGCTCGACGCGATGCAGGCCAACCTCACCCGCCTCACCGACCTCACCGCCGAGCTGCGCCGCCAGCTCAAACCGCTCGGCCGGCAGGCGGAGATCGCGCGGCGCGCCCAGGCCGTCCAGTCCGAGCTGCGTGACGCCCGGCTGCGGCTGGCCGCCGATGACCTCGTGACGCTGCGCGACGAGCTGGCCCGCGAGGAGGCCGACGAGTCCTCGGCGCGCGCCCGGCGCGCCGAGGTCGAGGGGCAGCTCTCGGTCGCCCGGGTCGAGCAGGAGCGGCTGGAGACCGCGCTCAGCCACGACGCGCCGCGGCTGGCTGCGGCGCAGGACGTCTGGTACCGGCTTTCGACGCTGGCCGAGCGGCTGAGCGGGACGGTCCGGCTCGCGCAGGAGCGCACCCGGCACCTCGCCGACTCCCACGAGCACACCCCCGGGCGCGACCCCGACGAGACCGAGGCGGAGGCGGACGTGGTCGCCGAGCAGGAGGACGAGCTGGTCGCCGGCGTCGCCGAGGCCCGCCGCGTGCTCTCCGAGGTGATGGCCGAGCGCACCGAGCACGAGCGCACCCTCGCCGCGGCCGAGCGCGCGCACATCGCCGCGGTCCGGGCGCTGGCCGACCGCCGCGCCGGGCTCGCCACGCTCGCCGGGCGGACCGAGGCCCTGCGCAGCGGTGCCGCGGCCACTGCCGAGGAGATCGAGCGGCTCTCGCAGTCCCTCGCCGAGGCCCAGGAGCGCACCGATGCCGCCGAGGGCGAGCTGGCCGACGCCCGCGACGAGCTGGGCGCGCTCGACGACGGCGACGGCACCGTCGGGTCGCTCGCGGGCTCGCTGCGCGGGCTGGAGCAGCGCTGCGCGGAGGCCGCCCCCGCCCACGAACGGGCCCGCACCCGGGTGGCCGAGCTGGTGGCCCGCGAGCGTGAGGTGGAGCAGCAGCGGGCGCATTGGCGGGCCCGGGTGGACGCGCTGTCGGTCGGGCTGGCCCGCCGCGACGGTTCCGGTGCCCTGCTCGACGCGCAGGACCCCGGGGTGCTCGGTACCGTGCCCGGGTTGGTCACCGTCGAGCCGTGGGCCCGCACCGCGGTGGCGGCGGCGCTGGGCGGGCTGGCCGACGCGGTCGCCGTCGCGTCCCCGGAGGTCGCGGTGGCGGCGCTGCGCCGGCTG